>CALHLW010000198.1 GCA_938034615.1 uncultured Neomegalonema sp.
TCCGGTTATACGGCTCCGGCGACGACGCAGAGCTACAGCTACGTTGCGCCGTCGTACAATTCCGGTTATACGGCTCCGTCGACGACGCAGAACTACGGCTATGCCGCGCCGTCGTACAATTCCGGCTATACGGCTCCGGCAACGACGCAGAGCTACAGCTACGCTGCGCCGTCGTATAATTCCGGTTACACGGCTCCGTCGACGACGCAGAGCTATAGCTACGCTGCGCCGTCGTACAATTCCGGTTATACGGCTCCGGCGACGACGCAGAACTACGGCTATGCCGCGCCATCTTACACGGCCCCGGCATCAAGATCGGTCACGACGACCTATAGAACGCCTGCGAGAAGCTTCTGGGCTCCGCTCAATGGCTACACCGCATACTGAACTGTCGGTGACTAGCGAGGGGTTGTTCGCTCCAGACTGAGCGAATAACCCCCGCGCCCGTCGTCCTTGTACTGTCATTCCTGCGACAGCGGGAATCTCCTGCCGCTGCGTACATCTCTATATGTGCGAAGGATCCCCGCTTTCGCGGGGATTCAAAAGTTGAGGGATGCAAAAGAAAGCAGCGTTCGCTGTTGCAAAGTATTTTTGTTTATGCTTCGTTCTCTTTCATCACCAACGAGAGAGCGAAAACACCGAATGAACTGGCAGGATGTATTGAAGCGAAACCGGACGGTCCTGTTGGGGCTGGTGGCGGTTATGCTTGGTATGCTGCCGGAGGGTGGGGTGATCGCGCGTGCGGCGAAGCGGCGGGTGCTGGAACTCTTGCTACCGTCGGAAGCGTCTCTGCGGCGGTTGATCGTGATTTTGACGCGGAATATGAAACCGCCGGTCGTTTCCAAGCGGGCTGCACCTTCGGGGCCAATCGCGCGTGGCGACTCAGGTGCAGAGCGTGTTCCGGCCTTCGGGTTGTTCGATCCGAGGCGGTTGGTCGGACTCCGGCGCAAACGTCGCCGGAGCCGAGAACCGAACATCGGATTCTTCGACGAATGGGTGCCGCAGAAACGGCGACCCGCTCCGGCCGACGACGATGAACTCGACGCAGCCAGTCTGCGCCGCCGGATCGCGTCGATGCAGCGGGCGCTGGATGATCTGCCCCGACAGGCGCGGCGGCTGATGCGGATCATCGCCAAGCGCAAACAGGCTGGAAAGTGGAAGGTCAAACCGATGCGCCCAGGTCGCCCGCCGGGGCATAGGGATCGGGGCAAGCGTCCGGTGGACGAGATGCTCGCTAGCCTGAACTATCTGGCGCTGTGTGTACTGGAGGAACCGCCGCCCGACTGGGTGATAGCGGATGGGGCGTGAGCCTCCTCGCAAGGGGAGGTTTGGCGTGCGCGGTCTTTGGGCCGTCGTCAGTAGTCCTTCAACGCCTTGATATCGATGGCCTTCGCATAGGCGATTTTGTCTTCTTCGGAGGCACTGCCATCGACCTGAACCATAATCGCGTTATTCACCACGAACTGCACGCTACCATCGGCATCGATCATCGCCTTCTGACGACCGAGACGGATCAGCTTGCCTGCACCGGCCATGGCCGGGTTCGAGAAGATCATGGCCATCTGCGCGATCATGGGCGAGTTGGCAATGTATTGCACCGTCACGTTTTTCCCGCCCATCGTATAGGCTCGGCTTGCCGTGCTGCCGCCGCCGAACATCGCCGCGCCCATGGTTTCCGTCTCGGCCTCCGCCGCGTCCCACCCGTCAAGCGGTTCGGGCAGCAACGTAGCGAGCGTGCCGGTCTTCATTTGGCCGATGAGCTGCGCGGCGAATTCCAGAGAGTCCTTGGCATAGGCGAGGTCGCCCTCTTCATAAGCAGTCGCGGCCTCGTCGATGGCATCCGTCACATCATCGGCCCATGCATTTGCCCATCCGAGTGAGGCGGTGAGAGCGAGGGCGGCTCCGAATTTCCCGATCATCATTACTCGTTCCTATGTATTCGACACGAGGACAACTCTACCGGGGGGCGATTTCTTGTAAAGTGATGATCATCACATTTTACCGCTGCCAGAAGCGCGGTATGAAGAGCACGAAGACGCTGAGCAATTCGAGCCTGCCGAGGAACATCGCGAGCGTCAGTACCCATTTTGCGCTTTCCGGCAATTCGGCATAGTTGCCTGACGGCCCGATGATCGGCCCCAACCCCGGCCCAATATTGCCCAGACACGCCGCTGCCCCGGATAAAGCGGTCAGGAGGTCCAACCCGATCATGCTCAGGCACAGCACCAGCAACCCGAGTGTGAGCATGAACAACAGGAAAAACGCCATCACGGATGACAGGATATCCTCCGAAATCGGCCTGCCGTCATAGCGGGCGCGCGGCACGCTGGAAGGGTTCTGGATCAGCTTGATCTGTGCGCGGATTACCGCCGCGAGCACCTGATAGCGGAACACTTTCACCGAACAGGTCGTCGATCCGGCACAGCCGCCGATCATGCCGATGACGAAGAATAACATCATCGGAAACGGCCCCCACAGCCCGTAATCCTCGGTCGCATAGCCCGTGCCGGTCATCACAGACGTGACGTTGAACAGTGTGGTGCGGAAGGCGTATTCAATATCGCCGGAATCCTGCCAACGCCCGACAGCGAGAATGAAGACGAACAGGGCAATCAGTTTGAAGAACATCCGCACCTGTGGATCGCGCAGGATCGGCATTGGCGCACCATGGGCCAATTGGATGAATCGCACATAGGGCAGGGCGGAGGTCAGCATGAACAGCGCGGCGAAATAGTGGATCGCCGGATTCTTGAACGCAGCGAAGGACGCATCGTAATTCGCCAATCCGCCCGTCGCGATACTGGTCATCGCATGGACGAGCGCGTCGATGGGTTTCATGCCACAGGCCGCGTAGACGAGCATCGCGATGACTGTCAGGCCAAAATATATATAGAAGAGTTGCTTTGCGATCTGCGCGGCCTGCGGCAGAATCTTGCCGAAGGTGTCGAACGCCTCCGATTTGAAGAGCTGCATCCCCCCGACCCTCAGTTCGGGCAGGATCGCGATGGCGACGACGACGACCCCGAGGCCGCCGAACCATTGCAGCAATCCGCGCCAAAGCAGGGTGCCGGGGGGCTTCAGTTCCAATCCGCTCATCACGGTCGCCCCGGTCGTCGTGATGCCGGACATCGCCTCGAAGAACGCATCGGTGAAGCTCATGTCCTGCGCGCCGATCATGAACGGCAGACTTCCGAAGACGGGCAGGACAACCCATGCCAGCACGGTCAGGATGAACGTCTGCTGTATCGACAGACCTTCCTTGCGCCCGGCAGCGCAAGCCGTGATCAATCCCATTCCCGACAGCACGGTAATGAGCATGGCGATGCCAAATGTCTGCCATTCCTCATGTCCACCTACGGCATCGACCACGAGCGGCCCCATCATCGCCAATCCGAGGACGATGACGAACAGGCCGATAACGTATCCAACGGGGCGCATCGCGAACATGCGGCGGACCTTGGGCGGGGGACAGGGGCGTGTCAACGCATCTGGCGGGCGGCGGCGACAGGAACGCCGTTTATTCAAGTCTTTCAGCCAAGCCGCCTCTATCGAAGAGCTAATACTCATCCATTCGAGCTTCCGTGGCGGCACGACACCGTTCTGTTTTGGGACGTTTGGGCGAGGCGTGACCGCTTGCCCAATTACCATTTCGTAAGGATTTTTGCGCTTGCCGATGGCTTGGCCCCCGGCTTGCAGAGAGGGCCTGCAATCCCAACCCGGCAAGGAAGGTTCAGACAGATGTTCACCGCAATTCGCTCGAAGACGAAGGCTACCGGAAAAACCGCTACCCGTTTCGCTCGCGAGAAGGGTGGCTCTGTCATGATGATGAGTGGCCTCATGTTCCCCGTTCTCCTGATGCTGGCGGGTGGGGCAACCGATATCGGACGTGCCTACGCCATTCAGGGCAAGGCGCAGAGAACCATGGATGCGGCGGTTCTTTCTATGGCCCGCTCCAGCCTTACGGATGCGGAAATCGAGGAAAAAGGTGCCGAATTTCTCGAAGGATGGTTCGCCACGCGCGACATGGCCAATTCGCTGGAGAATGTGACACTCAACTCTCGCAAGAACGGCGGCGATCCCGGCCAGCCGAGTGAGTTGACTGTGACGGGGACCCTGCGCGTCAAAACCTTCTTTCTAAATATCTTCGGTCAGAATGAACTTGATATCGGTCTCAGCTCTTCCACGCTGAAGCCCAACCCGCTCCCCTATGAGATTGCGCTGGTTCTCGATGTCAGCGGCTCGATGAAGGAGAATCTCAATGGCGGCACAAGGCTTGACCGGCTCAAGGAAGCGACCGCCACATTACTTGATGAGCTTGAGCGGCAATCCGCCAATCGCGATGCGCCGACCATTTCCGTCGTTCCCTATTCCACGTCGGTCAATCTCGGCGGGCTGGGCAGCGGTTTGCTAGAGGCATCCTCCGTCGGTGGCGACGCCATTCCGGGCGGTGATGTCTGGGCAGCAGAGCGTTTCCGGGGCACTACAGGGGACGCCTACGATCTTGGGGATGAAGCACCGTCGTCCTCCGCCATTCCATTCGTCACTGCTGATGACATTGGCAGTGCCAGTCCCACCGTGCGCCTTGAAGCGCCGAGCGACGACCCGGCGGTCTACCGCGCTGCGGTCGAAGGACTTGAGGCCGAGGGCTGGACGGCGGCGCATCTGGGCATGATTTGGGGCGTCTATGCTCTCTCGCCCGCATGGTCTTCGGTTTGGGACACCGACCCGCGCCCTTATGACGAAGCGCAGAAAGCCATCGTTCTGCTGACGGACGGCGAATTCAACACGACCCATAACATCGGGGCACGCTCGAACAATGATGGCGAGGAATCGAACGCCTATTTCCAGTCCGCCTGCAAGTTGGCCAAGGAAAAAGATATCGCGATCTATGCCGTCGCGCTCAGCCTCGATGCGGCAAGCGAACAGCGCCTCTTGTCTTGTGCAGCGGGCAGCGGTGGCAAGATGTTCAGTGCAAACAGCGCCGACACCCTCTCCGAAGCGTTCGAGGAAATTGCCCGCGAACTCGGTGGTCTGCGCCTTTCGAGTTAAGCGAACCTCTTCCGGCACAAGGCCCGTGCGATGTATCGCGCGGGCCTTGTGCTATCGGGATGTCAGGCCCATCGGCCCGAGCCGAACGCCGGGGCGCAATCGCGTATAGGCGATCTCCTTGATCGAACAAGGATTGGACCCCGGTGCTTTCGCGAACAACACGGTTTCGGCAATCGGGGCGTAATCCCCGAGGAAATGCACCGCACTCTTGATCGCAAGGATTTTCTGCGCTTCCGGCACGATGCCGAAGGCCGTGAACATCGCCTGATCGGCATTCTGGCATCGGGCCGATCCGACGATTACCCGGATATCTGCTCGGTCATGCAACAGCCGTAGACAGGCACTCGGGCCAGTATTCGCCGTGGAGCCACCATACATCGGGCCGGTGAACGGGAAGATGCCGTCAGAAATGCTCTCCACGACTGCGCGTGTTTCGATGGGCGCACCGCCGGTTTGCGGATGGAAACCGCCCAACGAGACCTGGATTTCCGCGCCTTCTCCTGCGGCATGGGCTGCGTCAGCTGTCTGCGCATCCCAGAGCATTGAGAGCGCAGCCCCGCGTGCTCCTTCGTCCAATAGCGCACGTAGCAATCCGGTGCTGTCTCCGACACCGCCCGCGCCGGGATTGTCCTGCGGATCGGCGATGACCACGGGTTTGTTCGCACCTGCTGATAGTCGGATCGCTTCTCGCACGGCCTCCCGCGCATCCGTCATCGGGTCGACGAAATCGCCTTCAGCGTCATGCAAGGCGCGTATCATGGCTTCAGTCGCCTCGTCGACGGACTCTTGCTCGGTGCCGTAGGCAAATACCGACGCCCCGACATCCCGGATATCGGCGGGCGGAAACCCGATGACGAAATCCACGGACGCTACCTCGTTGCTTTCCAGCCTCGGCAGCATTGCATAGAGCGATCCGCAAGGCTCGTGCATCGTCGATTGCGCGGTCAGCGGAATGAGATAGTCGAGTTGCCGCCATGCCCGCGCGAACGGCTTGCCTCTCTCCAGGAGCGTCGAGAGCAACTGCCATGCTCGCGCCCCGGTTTCGGCCATGTCGAGATGTGGATAGGTCCGGTAGATCGTCACGCAGGATGCGCGCTCGAAGAAATCGCGCGATATATTTCCGTGTAGATCGAGGCTGACCGCTATCGGGAGATCGGGGCCGACGACCGCCCTTATCCGGCGCAGCACGTCGGCTTCGCCGTCCTCATGGTCCTCCGTGACCATCGCTCCGTGCAAGTCGAGATAGATCGCGTCCAGCGGTCCGGCTTTCGTGATTCCGTCGATCATCTCGGTCACGATCCGGTCGAAGGCTGCCTGCGCCACGTATCCGGCGGGTTCGGCGGCGGTCCAGAGCAGCGGCACCAGATCGCAATCTGTCGCCGCCTCGATGAACCCCGCAATCGGGATATTGGCACCGGCGAAGACACCGAAGATCGCCGCCCCGTTCGTCTGGCCGGGCCATGCGCCGGGGGTCTGGAAATCCTGCCAGACGGTCGGAAGCGGAGAGAAGGTATTGGTTTCGTGCTGGAAACCGCCGATGGCAATGCGTCGTCTCATCGGCGATCAATCAGGCTTCCAGTTCGCTGTCCCAGTAGAGATAATCCATCCAGCTCTGGTGCAGATGGTTCGGTGGGAACTTCCGCCCTGTGTTCTGCAACTGCATCGCGGTCGGTTTGAACGCCTTGCGGCGCAGGTGCATGTTGCTCTTGGACAGGCTGTGATTGGCCTTGCGCAGATTGCACGCCGAACACGCCGCCACCACGTTCTCCCATGTCGTCCGCCCCCCGCGCGAGCGCGGGATGACATGGTCGAAGGTCAGGTCGCCCTGGATGCCGCAATACTGGCAGGTGAACTCGTCACGCAGGAACAGATTGAATCGCGTGAAGGCAGGGTAGCGCGCGGGCTGTACGTAATCACGCAAGCTGACCACACTCGGCAGGCGCATGGTGCAGGTCGGCGAATGCACCTCCGTCTCGTATTCGGACACGATATTGACTCGGTCGAGAAACACGGCTTTTACCGCTTCCTGCCATGGCCAGATCGACAGCGGAAAATAGGACAGCGGACGATAATCCGCGTTCAGAATCAGCGCGGGATGATCGCGGAAGGCCGCGCGGGACTGCACCCGCTGCGTCAGACTTTCGATGGTCGCCAAATCCGCTGTCATCACCTCATCCTCTCGAATTGGGACGGAAGCTACATGTGGACCGGGTTGCGGTCAATCACCCAAGATGTGATCGCTTCATGACGTGTGCGAGCGTCGCGATGGCAAATCCACCGGCGCTTGTTGCGACGATGGCGGGACCGGCAGGCGCATCCCACGCAAAGGCCAAGACGAGGCCCAGCGACGTTGCGGCGATGGCCAACCCGGCGGCCAGCATTGCCATTCTCTCCGGCGTCGACGCAAGGGAGCGGGCGGTGGCGGCGGGAATGACGAGCAAGGCCGTTATGAGCAAAGCACCGACCACTTCAATGGACATAGCTACTAACAGCGCCACGGCCAGCATCAAGATCAAACGCTCGCGCGCCGGTCGGATGCCCTCCGCCAGTGCAAGATCGTCACTGACCGTCGAGGTCAGTAACGACGGCCATCGCCAGACCAAAAGCCCTCCGATCAAGGCGGCTCCGGCCCATATCAGCCAGATATCCTGTGTGGACACATTGAGAATGTCTCCGAACAGATAGGCCTCCAGATTGATCCCGCGCTCCCCCGTCAGTGCCAGGGCGAGAACCCCGAAGGCCAGTGCTGAATGGGCGGCAACCCCGAGGAGAGTATCGACCGCCAGCCCTCGCCCGGCCAGCGTGAAGACGGCCAGAGCCATTCCGACGGCGCTGACGATGACGCCCAGTGAAACCGCCGCATCGAAGGCCAGTGCCAACGCGACGCCGAAAATCGCGGCGTGGGCTGTTGCGTCCCCGAAATACGCCATCCGTCGCCAAACCACGAAGCACCCGAGTGGTCCCGCCGCCAGCGCGATTCCGATTCCGGCCAGCAGGGCCGAGAAGAAGAAGGCATCGAAGATCATGGTGCGCTGCCATGGGAATGATCATGCGAGTGGTCATGCCCGTGATCGTGGTCATGCTGGTAGAGCGCCAGCGCCCCCCGCGTTCCCTGCCCGAACAAGGCCCGGTACTCCGGCGCTTTCGACACGGCCACCGGCGCACCCTCGCAGCAGATATGCCCGTTGATGCAGATGACCCGGTCGGATGCGCTCATCACAACATGCAGGTCGTGACTGACCATCAGCACAGCGCATCCCAGCCGTCGTCGTACCTGCTCGACCAACAGATAGAAGGCCGCGACCCCCGGTTGATCCAGCCCCTTGGTCGGTTCATCGAGGACGAGAAGATGCGGATCGCCGAGCAGCGCGCGCGCAAGCAATACCCGCTGGAACTGCCCCCCGGACAGCGCCGCGACCTGATGTGCTGCGATCTCGGGCGGCAGGCCGGTTTCCCTGAGGGCCGCGTCGATCTCCGCCTTGCTGCGCCGTGTCGGCAGCGACAGGAAACGCGCAACCGTCAAGGGCAGCGTCCGGTCGATATGCAGGACTTGCGGCACGTATCCGATCCGCAATCCGGCCTGCCGCGTCACCGTTCCGCGTGCCGGGGCGAGCGCTCCGACCAAGGCCCGCATGAAGGTCGATTTCCCGGATCCGTTTGGTCCCACCACCGTGACGATCTCGCCCTCATCGATGGCAAAATTCACGTCGCGCAGGATCGTGCGGCCCTCCAGCGAGATTGCGAGATTATGCGCGGATATCAGACTCACGGGGTCTGGCACGTCGGGCACAGCCCCTGCGCCTCGATCACGGTTTCCTCAATCTCGAAGCCCAACGCCCGCGCATCGCGTGCCAGCGCCCCGCGTTTGGGTGCATTTCCCGTCTCCGCGACCCGGTTGCAGGCGCGACAGATCAGGAACGCCGGAGCCTCGCAATCGGCGGGTCGGTGACAGGCAATGAAAGCATTCAGCCGCTCGATCCGGTGGGCCAATCCCTGTGCGACGAGAAAATCCAGCGCCCGGTACGCCACGGGAGGCTGCGCGCGATGTCCCTCGCTCCGCAGTCGTTCCAGCACATCATAGGCCCCTAACGCCACATGCGATTCGAGCAGCATTTCCAGTACCCGCCGCCGTACCGCCGTCAATCGGTCACCGCAGACCTCTTCCGCCTGCGCGAGCGCGCGGGTCCGGCAGGAGGCATGATCGTGCCGCTCGAAGGGACCGGAGATGACCATCATCTTCAACCTTGTTATACTATAACATATCCCGTACACGCCCTCCGCACCCCTTGCAAGGAGAACCCGATGCGCCGTCTTGCCCTCGCCCTGATGCTGCTTGCTACCCCGGCCATCGCCGAAACGCCGCGCGTCGTCGCTGATATTCCGCCTGTCCATTCCCTCGTCGCGCAGGTGATGGAGGGGGTTGGCGATCCGGTGCTGCTGCTCGACGGTACGGCGTCACCGCATGGCGGCAGTTTGCGTCCTTCGCAGGCACGGGCGCTGGCAAGGGCGGACCTCGTCGTCTGGATCGGACCCGCGCTGACACCGTGGCTCGACACGGCGATACGTGGCGAATCGCTGCCGGTCTTCGAGGCGAAAGGAACAACACACCTGCCTCTGCGTGAGAGGGGCGGGCATGATCATGATCATAATCACGGGCATGAAGGCACCGAAGACCCCCATGCATGGCTCGATCCAGCGAATGCGCGTGTCTGGCTTGGCACCATCGCCGCGAGTCTTGGACGGCTCGACCCGGCAAACGCGGCCACCTACGCGGCCAACGCAACCGCTGCACAGGGTCAGGTCACGAATTTGCAGGGCCGTCTCGCTGCCCGCCTTGCGCCGGTTGCGGAGAAACGCTTCGCCGTCGCTCATGACGCTTTTCACTATTTTGAAGATCGCTTCGGACTCCGGGCGATTGGCGCTCTTTCTGCTGCCGATGGCGATCGTGCCGGACCCAAGCGTATCCGGGCCATGCGTGCAGCCTTATCCGAAGGGGGTGCGGTCTGCCTGTTCGCGGAACCGGGGGGCAAGATGCCCGAACGCCTGACCAATGGCACGAATGTCCGCATCGCCCGTCTCGATCCTCTGGGCTCGACGCTTGACCCCGGACCGTTGCTCTATGCGGAGTTGCTGGAGGGCCTGACCGAAACGATAGCCGACTGTCTCGACCCGGAGTAGGGTGGCCCCATGAAAATCGCGATTCTTGACGACTGGTTCGATACACTTCGCACTCTTCCATGCTTCACGAAGCTGCGGGGCCATGACGTTACCGTCCATACGGATCATGTCGAGGAAATCGATATCCTCGCAGAGCGCCTGAAAGATTCGGACGCCCTCGTTCTCTTTCGCGAACGCACGCCCGTCACCGCCGCCCTTGTTGATCGCCTTCCCGCCTTGCGCCTAATCAGTCAGCGGGGCGTCCATCCTCATATCGACGTGGAAGCGTGTACCCGGAATGGGATTCTGCTCTGTTCGAAGAAAGGCCCCGGTGCCCCCAACATCGCTGCCGCCGAGCACACCTTCGCGCTGATTCTCAACGCGCTGCGCAATATCCCCGCCGAGATCGCGGCCTTAAAGGCCGGGGCATGGCAGACGGGAGTGGGTCGCACCGCCAATGGCAAGCGACTCGGAATCTATGGCTATGGCAAGATTGGCCGGATCGTCGCCGGATATGCCCGCGCCTTCGGGATGGAAGTCGTCGTCTGGGGTCGCGAGGGATCGCAGGAAGCGGCCCGCGCGGACGGGATAGGTGTTGCCGAAAGCCGCGAAGCCTTTTTCGCCGGGTGCGATGTCGTCTCGCTGCATGTTCGCCTGATACCCGAGACGCGCGGCATCGTAACGGCGGATGATCTCGCCGCGATGAAGCCCGATGCGATTCTCGTGAATACATCCCGTTCGGGCCTCATCGCCCCCGGCATCCTGCTGGCGGCGCTGGAGCAGGGCCGTCCCGACATGGCCGCCATCGACGTTTTCGACGAGGAGCCGACGACGACCGACCCCCTGATCCATCATCCCCGTGTGATCGCGACACCCCATATCGGCTATGTCACGCGCGAGGAACTGGACCTGCAATTCGGTGATATTTTCGATCAGATCACGGCTTACGCGGCAGGTGAGCCGATCCATACGGTCAATCCCGAGGTTCGGAAACGTCGATGATCCACCCCCGTGTTTTCTCGTCCGCGTTGAAAGCATGAACTCGATAGCGGTCGTTATCACCGGTCTCCCTGCGAGCGGGAAAACGACTCTGGGGCGGCAACTGGCGGCGCGGTTTGGCTGGGCATTTGTGGACAAGGATGATGTTCTCGAAGCCCTTTTCGAGAGTAATTCCGTTCGGGATACGAATGACCGACGACGACTCAGCCGTGAGAGCGACGCTCTGTTCAGGGATCGTGCATCGGAATTTGATGAGGCCGTTCTGGTTTCTCACTGGAGGCCAACAAACGAACTCACTCACACTGGCACGCCGACCGATTGGCTATCCGTGGTGTTCGAGACGGTGGTGGAGGTGCATTGCATCTGCGATCCAGCGATTGCGGCAACGCGCTTCATCAATCGGAAGAGGCATATCGGTCATCTTGATCGAACGAGATCGCCGGACGAGGTGATGACATGGATGTCATCACTGTCATCGGGCTATCCACTCGGAATAGGCGCGATTGTATCGGTCGATTCCAAACTGCCCTGCGATGTCGATGATGTGTCGGGGCGCATCGAAGTGGTTTTGCGGCGCGTCTGACATCGCCATGACGGTCAGAGTCAGGCTCGGCTCCCGACAGGCACGAAAAAACCCGCCTCCGAAGAGACGGGCTTGAAAGGTCGAACCACCGAAGCGGATCGTGAGATCAGCCCTGCCGCGCCTTGAAGCGCTTCTGGACTTTGTTGATGACGTAGACACGACCCTTGCGGCGCACAACGCGACAAGCGGGGTGGCGGTTTTTCAAGGATCGTAGTGAGTTTCGTACTTTCATGGCCGATACCGCCCGCGTTTGGTTCTATATGGTGGGCGCGGCAAGGATTGAACTTGCGACCCCCTCGATGTCAACGAGGTGCTCTCCCACTGAGCTACGCGCCCTGAAGCCCGGACGATCCGGGCGACAGAAAAGAGATCGGTCGTTTATCGGCGCGCTGGCGCGCTGGCAAGCGGTATTTCGTCGGTTATGCTGCGACGAGACGTTCAACGGCATCAGGCAGCCGGATAAGGTGGACGGGTTCGCCGAGTAATACGTCGTCATTCCGGTGTTCGTCGGGCTTTTTCACGGCCACCGCCGAGAACCCGGTGATAAACATGATCCGCATCTCGGGATCGATTTCCTGTGCCGTGCGGGCGAAATCCAGCTCTTCCGGTTTGGACATATCCACGGTGGTCAGCAGCATGTCGTAGGCTGCTTCGCCAAGGATGGTGAGAGCAGCGTCGAGATCCGCGACCCGCGTAACCGCGTGCCCTCGTCTCTTCAGCTTCTCAGCCAGATATGCGCGTAACTCATCGTTGCGGCTCGCCAGCATTACCTGCGCCATAGACGCTATCTCCTTAGAAATGCGCCGGGAGGCAATACGCCCGCGCCAGCCATTGTTTCAGTTGCGATATTGGCCCATTGCCTTAAACATCAGGTGAACGTCGTAACGAAAACTGGAGGAGCGATGACGACGGCGGCGACTTCATGCGGATGGACGGGCGAAGCGGTATCGGTTGCCGAGCCGCGTCGTCTCACCAGTGCCACGGTCTTCAGTTCGCCCCATAGCGGTCGTCATTACCCGGATGCGTTCCGCCGCGCGTCTTGTCTTGATGACACGACGCTGCGCGCCTCCGAGGATGCTTATATCGACGATCTCTTCTCAATGGTTCCACGATATGGCGCACCTCTCGTCGCGGCCCGGTTCCCCCGCGCCTTCACCGATGCCAATCGGGCGGAGGACGAACTGGACCCGGCCCTGATTGATCGCTACAGGAGTCGCCGTCCGAAGACGCTACGCGTGTCCGCCGGACTAGGAGTGGTACCGCGGATCGTAGCCGAGAACACACCGATTTACGCAGGCAAGCTGCCGCTCGGAGAGGTCGAGGACCGTATCGAGTGCTGTTACCGTCCTTTTCACGGTCGCTTGGGCGAGAGCATTGAGCGCGCGCGCAATCGATATGGGATCGCGCTTTTGATCGATTGCCACTCGATGCCCGCCGATACCTCGTCGCGCGGGAATCGTCGGGCAGAGATCGTGCTAGGCGATTGCTATGGTGCCTCGGCCAGCGGTGATGTGTCGGACGCCGCCTTTGCGCTGTTCCGAGGGGCAGGGTTCCGGGTCGCCCGCAATGCGCCGTTTGCGGGGGGCTATATTACCCAGCGATATGGCAGCCCCCGCCAGGGTATCCACGCTATGCAAATCGAGATTGATCGCGGCCTTTATCTCGACCAGAAACGCATGGTGCCGACGGCCAATTACAATGTGTTGAAACGCATCCTCGATCCCATCGTCGCCGAGTTGGCGGCAATGCCCCTGCGACTTGGCTCCGCGATGGCTGCGGAATAAAAAAAGGGCCGCTGAAACAGCGGCCCAAGTCCAGGGAGGAAACGTCCCGAAGGACGCTGACGCGAACGTCATGCACAACATTTGTATGTTGCGACGCAGCAAATCAAGGATGCGGTGCAAAAAATTCCTGACTGATTAGTCAAATGACATATCCCGTTGCACGCGGGCAACACAATTATTGAGAATACAGGGTTCAATATTTGATATAAATCATCCGTCCACCCACCAGTATCAGAGGCGTCATTCGACATAGGGAAAGGCGTAACAAGCGAACATAATCATCACTTCTTGCGATGAAATTGGAACAATATCCTTATCAAATCCCAGATGCTTTCTTTAAATGGGAAATTGTCCTAATTGACTTCTCGTTCAAGGAGGCAGGGTTATGCGTCATTTTCCGGTTTTCAGAGATTTGCGAGGTCGGCGGGTGGTTGTGTCCGGGGCCGGTGAGGTTGCGGTTGCGAAGTTGCGCCTTCTGCTCAAGACCGAGGCAAAGATTGCGGTCTACGGCACCGACACCCATTCTCAGATCAGGCGTTGGGCAGAAGAGGGACGTCTTCTTCATGTGACCCGCCGTATCGAAGAGGGCGACGCGCTCTGCGCGGCGTTGCTCTATGGCGCGAATGACGATGCCGTTGAAGACGCGCGCGCGGCGTGGATCGGCCATGCCGCCGGAGCGCTCGTCAATATCGTCGATAATCTCGATGACAGCGATTTCATTACTCCCGCCATCGTGGATCGCGACCCCGTCACTGTTGCTATCGGTACCGAAGGGGCGGCTCCCGTGCTTGCGCGGCGTATCAAGGCAGATAATGAGGAACGGCTGGCTCAGTCGCTCGGTATTCTCGCCCGGATCGGACAAGGCTTTCGTGAGGCGGCGAATGCACTGCCCCATGGCCGCATCCGGCGTCGCTTCTGGTCTCGCTATTACGATGAGGTCGGCCCCCGCGCGCTCGCGGAGGGAGGGGAGGATGCGGTTCATGCGGCGCTCGAAACCCTGCTCGCCGATATGTTGCTCGAAGGTCGTGAGGCGGGTCATGTTGCCCTGATCGGGGCCGGTCCCGGCGATCCCGAATTGCTGACTCTCAAAGCCCGCAAGGCACTGCACGAGGCGGATGTGGTGATCCACGACCGGCTCGTATCCCCTGAAATTCTCGAACTTGCGCGCCGCGAGGCCATCGTGGTCGATGTCGGCAAGACGCCGAACGCCCCTTCGTGGAAGCAGTCCGATATCGACGCCCTCATCGTTGATCATGCGGCGCAGGGCGCTCATGTTGCGCGCCTGAAATCGGGCGATCCGGTCGTGTTCGGGCGACTGGACGAAGAAATGGATGCGCTGGATGCGAAGGGTATTCCTTTCACCATCATTCCCGGCATCACCGCTGCCTCAGCCGCCGCCGCGACTATCGGTGTGAGCTGGACGAAGCGGGGCCGCAACGCCGCCTTTCGTCTGCTTACCGGCCATGATGTTGCGGGTTTCGCCGAGCATGACTGGCGCAGCCTTACGCAGCCGAATCAGGGCGGCGCTTTGCAACCGGCGGCGATCTATATGGGTGTGCGCGCCGCGCGCTTTCTGGCCGGGCGTTTGCTGATGCATGGTGCGGGGACCGAAACACCCGTGACCGCCATCGAGAACGTCTCGCGCAGCGATCAGAAAATCGTCGCGACCACCCTCGACCGTCTGCCCGATGCCCTCAATGAGGCAGGCATAACCGGCCCCGCCATCCTCTTCCTCGGCCTCTCGCCCCGACAGGCGATGGACGTCAGCGATAATCTTGACATGCCTGCAACCGGAGTTCTGTGAACCATGGCCCGCGATTTCAAACCCAAGATCGTCAGCGCGAATGACCTGCATATTGGTGACGTCGTCTACATGAACTCGGGCGGCGGCTGGACGCGCAAGCTTGCCGAAGCCGCCATCGCCCATACGATGGAGGAGGGCGAGACCCTGTTGGGTCGCGCCGCGCCGCAACAGGCCAAGGTCGTCGGGCCGTATCTTGCCGATGTGGCGCTGGACGATGACGGTCGCCCGTTCCCAACGCATTTCCGCGAGAAATTCCGCACCCGTGGCCCCTCGACCCGCCCCGACCTGGGCAAGCAATCCGCCAATCCCGAACGCCGCGAGCCGCTGGCTGCGAGCGGCGGCATTTGAGGCGCAGGAGAAAAACCATGTACCGCTACGATGAATTCGACCACGACTATGTCCGCGCCCGCGTCTCGGAGTTCCGCGACCAGACTCAGCGCCGTGTCGATGGCGCGCTGACCGAGGATGAATACAAGCCGCTGCGTCTGCAAAACGGCCTCTATCTGCAACTGCACGCCTATATGCTGCGCGTCGCGATTCCCTATGGCACGCTCAACAGCCGCCAAATGCGGACACTGGCCATGATTGCCGAGCGGTGGGACGAGGGCTATGGCCACTTCACCACGCGCCAGAACATCCAATATAACTGGACCAAACTGACCGATGTGGGCGATATTCTCGACGCGCTGGCCGATGTGGAAATGCACGCAATCCAGACCAGCGGCAACTGCATCCGCAACGTCACGGCGGATCATTTCGCGGGCGCTGCGGCAGACGAAATCGAAGACCCGCGTCCCACAGCAGAGTTGATCCGCCAATGGTCCACGGCCCACCCCGAATTCGCTTTCCTACCGCGCAAGTTCAAGATTGCTGTGACCGGCTCCCCCAATGATCGCGCGGTGACGAAGGCCCATGATATCGGCCTGCGGATGCTCCGGAACGACGCGGGTGAGCCGGGTTACGAGATCATCGTTGGTGGTGGCCTTGGCCGCACCCCCATGATCGGCAAAATCATCCGCGACTTCCTGCCCAAAGACGACCTGCTGCCCTATCTGGAAGCGATCCTGAGAGTTTATAACCTGCACGGGCGGCGGGATAACAAGTACAAGGCCCGTATCAAAATCCTCGTTCATGAAACCGGCATCGACGACATGCGTGCGCAGGTCGAGGCTGAATTCGAGCGCCAGATGCGCGAGGAGGGTGGTCCGCTGGTCCAGGCCGATCCCGAACAGGTCGCAAAGCTCACCGCATACTTCTCCCCGCCGAAGTTCAAGGTACTGCCCGAGACCTCGGATAAGCTGGAAACGGCGATGGTGGATAATGCCGCTTTGAAGGCATGGGTCGAAAATAACACGAGTGCGCACCGCGCCCCCGGCCATGCCATCGTCACTGTCGCAATCAAAGGCACAGGCGAAGCTCCCGGTGATGCGACCACGGCTCAGATGCGCGTGCTGGCTGATCTCGGCGAGAAATATAGCCACGACGAACTGCGCATCAGCCATGAGCAAAATGTCATCCTGCCCCATGTGTGCAAAGACGATCTCCCGGCGGTCTTTTCTGCTCTACGCAAGGCCGGTCTGGCGGCGGCGAATGCGGGCTTGATAACGGATATTATCGCTTGCCCCGGTCTCGACTATTGCGCGCTGGCCACCGCTCGTTCGATTCCGGTCGCGCAGGACCTGTCGCGCCGGTTTGCTGCGCCGGAACGCGCCAAGGCCATCGGTAACTTTACCATCAAGATTTCGGGCTGCATCAATGCCTGTGGCCACCACCATGTCGGCCATGTCGGTATACTTGGGCTGGAGAAATCGGGGATCGAGAATTATCAGATAACGCTGGGCGGCGACCATACAGAGACGATGGCGGTCGGCGAGCGCGCCGGTCCCGGAATCTCGGCGGAGGAGGTCGGTCCTGCCATCGAGCGGCTGGTCGATGCCTATCTCGATGCGCGCGCGGATGAAAGTGAACGATTCATCGACACCTATCGCCGGGTCGGAGCCGAACCGTTCAAGGAAGCGCTCTACGCGGCGTAATACCGTTGCTCCGGACTTGCCGCTGCAAAGGGCATCCGGGACTGTTTTAACTCATGTAAGTGCCGGATCAACTGTCGGGACAGGGAAACTCTACATATGCCACTCATCACCGATACCGGCTTCGCTCCGGACGATGCCCCGGCTCTGATCGGCCTTGACGCTTTGTCCGGGGCACGCGAGGACGCGGCGCTCGACTTGCCGCTTGATACTGACCCCGAGACGATCGCGCCGCATTTCAATCTTCTCGCCCTGATCGTCGTTCCGTTCCCGAATTTCGGCGATGGGCGGGGATTTTCCCTCGCAAAGAGCCTGCGTGCGCAGGGTTATCGAGGCCGCCTGAGGGCAGCGGGGCATGTCATTCCCGACCAATATGCCTTTGCACGGTTCTGTGGTTTCGACGAAGTGCAGATCAGTGATGAGCAGGCAGAACGTCAGCCTAAAGAACAGTGGACACTTGCCACACGAGCCTTGCCGCCGTTTCTCGGTCGGCGTGTTGCGGGGTGGACACGCACGGCGACCTGAGGACATTGTACGGGCTTTCCGCAATCGTCCGAATGCCTTACGAACAACGGATTGAGATTGTCCCGGAGAGGCGTCATGCAGAGCCCGCCCCCCTTGCCCAATCAGGCCCGTACGCGCGTTCCGGTCGAATTTCGGGGGAATACCCGCGAGTGGTTCGGCATCTGGATCGTGAATTTGGTGCTGTCGATCATCACCATCGGAATCTATTCCGCCTGGGCCAAGGTGCGCCACAAGAAGTATTTCTATCAGCATACCTATGTCGGCGAGCGCAATTTCGACTATCACGCCACGGGCAAACAGATTCTCATCGGCCGCATCATCGTCATCGTCGGGCTTGTGCTGTTTACGGTTCTTTCGGCCATCCCCGTCGTTGCGATCTTCATCTTTTTTGCCTTCCTGTTCGCGATACCGTGGCTGGTCGTTCAGTCGTTGCGCTTCAATGCGCGGGTATCGAGTTGGTCGAATGTCCGGTTCGGCTTTTTAGGCAGCTATGGCGGCGCGGCGAAGATCACGATCCTGTACCCTTTTCTCGCTGCCCTGACCCTCTACATCGCCGCACCCTATGCTGACCGGGCGCGTCGGCGCTTCATTGTCAGCAATCACACGCTTGGCAAGACGGGGTTCGAGTTTGGCGCGCCGATCTCGAAATTCTACAAGGCGGCGCTGGCAGCGTTGGCGTGGGTGCTGGTCACGGGTGCCGTGCTGGGGTTTGTTCTCGTGCAGAGCGGTGTTCTGGACGGGTTGTTCGGTTCACTGGAAAGTATCGAATCGCAGCCGCCTCAGGTTGAATTAGGAATGACGCTGGTGACCTATGCGGCGCTGTTCGTCGTGCTCGCTCCGGCGGGTGCGCTCTACTATGCCATGGCGCGCAATATCGTGTTCAATCACTCCACGCTCGGCGGGGTTCATGCGTTCAGATCGACCGTGCCGCCGCTGCGCTATGTCTGGATCGTCGTGACCAATGCGATCGCCATGATCGGCAGCCTCTTTCTGCTGGTGCCATGGGCGCAGATGCGCAAAGCGCATTTCCTCGCGGACCATACCGAAATGCTGGTCGGCGGCTCGCTGGATGATTTCGTCGGCTCGATGCAGGACGAGCGCAACGCCATCGGTGACGCCTATTCGGATATCGAAGGTCTTGATCTGGATATCGGAATCTGATGTCGGGACCGGGGGTAGCGGGGCGCTTCTATGCCGCCGGAACGTCGCGCATGGTGGTCTCGCGGATCATGCTTTCGACCGCCGGTGAAGATCATCTAACGGTTCGGGGGGCGGAGGGAGACTCTCTGGCTTCGGCTGCGCTCGCGCAGGTGGATTTCTCCGACCGGATCGGTTCGGCCCCTCGCCGTTTGGTCTTTCCCGATGGCTCGGTCTTCGAGACCGATGAGCATGACGCCATCGCGATGCTGGAGGGAGAGACCCATGCAAGCCGCCTTCATGCATGGGAGGCGTTTCATCCCCGGCTGGTGATCGTGCTGCTGGCCGGGATCGCCAGTATCTGGGCGCTGTGGCGCTATGGCCTCGATATCATGGTGGCCGGGGCGATTGCGATGACCCCCGCCCCGCTCTATGGCGCGATGGACGCAGGGACGCTTCAGGCCCTTGACACGACGATGGCCAGCCCCACGGACCTGCCGGAGGAAGAGCAGGCCAGAATTCGCGCGATCTTCGATGATCTCGTCGCGGTCTTGCCGGCGGATGCGATCCGGAAGGGGCAGGAATACACCCTCGATTTTCGCTCGGTTCCCGGAATTGGCCCCAATGCTTTTGCGATGCCGGGTGGCTCCGTCATCATGACCGATGCCTTTGCCGAGGAATTCGGCGATGATGACGTGGTCGCGGGCGTCCTCGGGCATGAGATCGGGCATGTGGCCGAGGATCACGGGCTTAAGCAAGTCTACCGCTCGCTGGGAATCTATGTGCTCGTGGCGCTGATGGCAGGGGATACCGGGCCGATTCTCGAGAATATCCTGCTGGAGGGCAACCTGCTGCTCTCGCTCTCCTTCTCGCGCGAGAAGGAGTTGGATGCCGATGCGTTCGGCGTCGCGCTGGTGAGAGACGCGGGCTATGATCCGCGTGGTCTTGCCAAGTTCTTCCGTGACCTGATCCTGATGGTGGGCGACGATAACGGCTTTCGTGCGACCCATCCGTCCAGCAGTGACCGCGTTGAACGCATCGAGGAATTGATCGAGGCGCAGTGAGCGGATAGAGGGACCGTAACAGCCGTGAGGAGATCACCCATGTCCGTCGATGCCGATACCGTCCGCAAGGTCGCCAAGCTCGCCCGTATCGCGGTGGAAGACCACGAGGTCGAACCTTTCGCGAAGGAACTCTCCGGCATCCTCGACTGGGTCGAGCAATTGCAGGAAGTGGACGTCACCGGCATCGAGCCGATGACCTCTGCCGTCCCCATGCGCCTCAAGCGCCGCGAGGACGCCGTTACAGACGGCAATCGCCGCGACGACATCCTCGCCAACGCCCCAGACGCACGCGAAGGTTTCTTCGCGGTGCCGAAGGTCGTCGAATAGCATCTGATCGTTCGCTTGCTCTCTCCTCTACATCGCTTCGCAGGACTGCCATGACCGATCTCACGTCTCTCACCATTGCCGATGCCCGTTACAAGCTGCGGGCGAAGGAGTTTAGTGCTGCCGACCTGACCGAGGCGTTCATCGGGAATGTCGCGGGAGGCGATGCGCTCAATGCGTGGTGCGAGAAGACGCCCGACCTGGCGCGAGAGCAGGCGAAGGCAGCCGATGCGCGGCTGGCGGCGGGGGAGGCTCCGTCGCTTTGCGGTATCCCGCTCGGAATCAAGGATCTGTTTTGTACGAAAGGCATCCGCTCGCAAGCCGGATCGAATATTCTCGAAGATTTCAAACCGCCCTATGAAAGCACTGTCACGTCGAACCTGTGGGCCGACGGCGCAGTTATGCTGGGCAAGTTGTCCATGGATGAATTCGCCATGGGATCGTCGAACGAAACCGCTTGCTACGGCCCGGTCGTCAATCCGTGGCGGCGCAGAGGCGATGAGACCAAGCTGACCCCCGGCGGCTCCTCCGGTGGCTCCTCGGCGGCGCTGGCCGCGTGCATGGCCATGGCGACGACGGGCACTGATACCGGCGGCTCGATCCGCCAGCCCGCCGCCTTCACCGGCACGGTTGGCCTGAAGCCCACATGGGGTCGCGTGTCGCGCTGGGGCATCGTCGCGTTTGCCTCCTCGCTCGATCAGGCGGGGCCGTTCACCCGCACCGTCCGCGATGCCGCGATCATGCTTCAGGCGATGGCGTCGGTGGACGAGAAGGACAGTACCTCCGCCGATATACCCGTTCCCGATTATGAGGCTGCGCTGACCGGCGACGTGAAGGGCAAGCGAATCGGCATCCCGAAAGAATACACGGTTGACGGCATGTCGGCCGAGATCACGAAATTCTGGGAGGAGGGTGCCGAATATCTGCGTGCCCAAGGGGCCGAAATTGTCGAGATCAGCCTGCCGCACACGAAATACGCGCTGCCCGCTTATTACATCGTGTCGCCTGCGGAATGTTCGTCCAACCTCGCCCGCTATGACGGGGTACGCTACGGCAAGCGGGCGCAGCTTTCGCAGGGCGATGGGATCACCGAACTCTATGAGAAATCCCGCGCGGAGGGCTTCGGTGACGAAGTCAAGCGGCGCATCATGATTGGCACCTATGTGCTGTCGGCGGGGTATTACGACGCCTATTACACGCAGGCGCAGAAGGTTCGCCGCCTCATCAACCGCGATTTCGAGCAGGCATTCGAAAAGGTCGATGCGATCTTGACGCCGACGACGCCGTCACCTGCATTTGGATTGGGCGAGAAGTCGGACCCGCTGGAAATGTACCTTCAGGACATCTTCACTGTGACGGTCAATATGGCGGGCTTGCCCGGTATCAGCGTTCCGGCTGGCCTCTCGTCGGACGGCTTGCCCCTCGGCTTGCAACTCATCGGCAAAGCGTTCGGTGAGGAAGATTTGCTGAATACTGCCTATGCGCTGGAAACGGCGCTGGAGTTTTCGGCGACACCGGAAAAATGGTGGTGATGCAGCCGTCCCGCGGAAGCCCGAAATCCTAAGACGAACAGTTTCTCAGCTTCTTTTCGAGAAACGCCCGTTCACGAGTGTTTCCCGAGAGTTGTATTGCGGTCTCGAAATTCTCGATGGCTGCTTGCGCATTACCGCTGCGGCTCAACAAATCAGCGCGTGCTGCATGATAGGGTTGATAGCGGTCGAGCGCACCGTCAGATGCGGTATCGTCCAGCATTGCCAATGCCTCATCGACCGAATGCGCGTAGGAAACGGCAATCGCTTGATTGATCCGCACGATGGGCGATGGCTCGATGCGATGGAGTAGATCGTAGAGAGCGACGATCTGTGGCCAGTCGGTTTCCTCCCATGATTGACTTTCAGAGTGGACCGCGCTGATCGCGGCCTGCACCTGATAGGGTCCGGTTTTCGGCTTCGGCAGGATATCTTTCAGGATCGATATCCCTTCGGTGATCCTTCCCTTATTCCAGATCGTGCGGTTTTGATCCTCCAATGGAACCATGTGCCCCTCCGCCGAGAGGCGCGCACGTCTTCGCGAATCGTGTAGTAACATCAGGGAAAGCAGCCCGCCGATCTCGCGTTCCTCCGGCAGCAGGCTCCACATGATACGGGCGAGCCGGATGGCTTCCTCACTCAGATCGGTGCGTGTCAGGGCCTCGCCGGTGGTTGCGGAGTATCCTTCGTTGAATATCAGATAGATGACCTTGAGGACCGAGACGATGCGATCGGGGAGAATGTCCTCGCCCGGTATCTCGTAAGGGATACCGGCGAGCGAAATCTTCTTCTTCGCCCGCACGAGCCGCTGGGCCATCGCATCGGTCCGGTCGAGAAAAGCCGCTGCGATCTCTTCGGTCGTCAATCTGCCGAGAGCCCGTAAGGTCAGCGCAATCCGCGTCTTTTCGTCGAGGGCAGGGTGGCAGCAGGTGAACAGCATTTCGAGGCGCTTGTCAGGAATGGTTCCGCTCTCGTCTTCGCCCTCCGCCCGTTGCTCAAGATCGTTCAGGTAGGCAATATCGAGTTCTTTGGCGGCGAAGGATGCCTCACGGCGCAGGCGGTCGATTGCCTTGCGCCGCGCGGTGGTGATCAGCCATGCGGCGGGGGTATCGGGGACGCCATTCTTCGGCCAACGATCCATCGCCGTGACGATCGCATCCTGCAGGCAATCCTCGGCAAGCTGGAAGTCGCCGAGCGTCTTGATCAGCGATGCGAGAATGCGCCCCCACTCCTCGCGAACAAGTTGCTGGATAATGCTTTGGAGAGAATGCAGGGGCAGCATCGCGGATCAGTCGAAAACCATGACGGGGCGGACCTCGACCCGTCCGTGCGTCGCGCTCGGGATCATGGCGGCATATTTCACGGCCTCGTCCAGATCGGTGCAATCGAGCAGATAGTACCCGCCCAGATGTTCTTTGGTTTCGGCAAAGGGACCGTCGGTCAGCGTCGTCTCGCCGCCGCGCACTGACACCGTTGTCGCGGTGGGGGCATCTTCAAGCGCGTTACCGGCAACGAACTTGCCATCGTCCTGCACGTGCTGGCTGAAATCGGCATAGCCTTTCATCATGGTGCCGAATTCGGGTGTACCCGGCTGGGGTTGGACATTGGGGTCGGCGTAGATGAGGAGCATATACTGCATTGGTCTGTCCTTGTTTTTGGCCGGAAGCATCATGCGTTCCGTACATACCAGACGAACGGGAAACGCCGAAATCGACACGCCCACCAAAAAATCTTTGATGGTCGGTGAGAATTTGTTCTTGGGCGTCTGCAGAACCCTCTTTCGCAGGGATTGTTCTGATTGCAGAGTGGGGGGATAACTTTCCCGAGAGGATCACGCCCATGTCCCGCCTCCCCCTCACCGCCAACCACTGGGGCACCTATCGCGTGCGGTCGGAGAACGGGCAGGCGGTCGAGATGCTCGGGTTCGAGCATGACCCTGATCCTTCGCCCATCGGTCCGGGTATTCTCGATGTGCAGGATGGCCCGACGCGGATCACGGCGCCGATGGTGCGTAAAAGCTGGCTCGAAGGCGGTCCCGGCACTGCACCGGAGCGGCGCGGGGTCGATCCGTTCGTCGCATTGACCTGGGAGGAACTGGAGCCGCTGCTGGCGACCGAGCTGTCCCGTGTTACCGAAACCTACGGAAATAATGCGATCTATGCGGGGTGTTATGGGTGGGCCAGTGCAGGGCGCTTTCACCATGCACCGAGCCAGTTGAAGCGCTTTCTCAACTGCGTTGGCGGGTTCACGTCATCGGTTTTCACCTACAGTTTTGCTGCGGCCGAAGCGATGATTCCCCATGTACTCGGCAGTTTCCGGGAATTTCTTAACACCATGACGAGTTGGGAATCCATTGCGGAGAGTACCGATCTCTTGGTCGCATTTGGCGGGGTGCCGGTGAAGAACGGGCAGATCGAGTCGGGTGGCGTCGGCATCCATGTCCAGCGCAGCGGGCTTGAGAAGGCCAAGGCGGCGGGGGTCGAGTTCATCAATATCGGCCCATTGCGCTCGGATATGCTCGATGAGATGGGGGCGGAATGGCTGACCCCGCGACCCAATACGGATGCGGCGATTCTGCTCGGTATTGCTCATACGCTGGTGACCGAAGACCTGCACGATCCGGCTTTTCTGGACCGCTACACGGAAGGGTTCGCCCCGTTTCGCGCCTATCTGACCGGAGAGGCGGATGGCCAGCCAAAGGATGCGGATTGGGCGGCGGATATATGTGGCCTTGATGCCGAGACGATCCGGGGCCTTGCGCGCCGCATGGCAAAGGGCCGCACGATGATCTCGGTCGCATGGTCCCTGACGCGGCAGGATCATGGGGAGCAGGCCTTCTGGGTGGCTATCGCCGTTGCCGCCATGCTGGGCCAGATCGGGTTGCCAGGCGGTGGTTTTGGCTTCGGGTATAGCGCGGCCAATGGCATCGGCGGCCAACACGCGCTGGTGCCGGGCGGATCGTTGCCGCAGGGAGAAAAGGGTGTTGCCGATTTCATTCCCGTCGCCCGCATCACCGAAATGCTGGAGAACCCCGGTCAGGACTTCGATTTCGACGGCCAGCGTCTCACCTATCCTGATATTCGGCTGATCTGGTGGGCCGGGGGAAACCCGTTCCATCATCATCAGGATATCGGTCGGATGCTGCGTGCATGGCGCAAGCCGGAGACCATCGTGGTCAATGAATGGTGCTGGAACGCCATGGCCAAGCATTCCGATATCGTGCTGCCCTGCACCACATCGCTGGAGCGCAGTGACATCTCCATCTCCCAGCGTGACCCCTACGTCGTTGCGATGGAGAAAGTATCCGACGCCCCCGGCCTTGCTCGCGATGACCACATGGCCTTTCGCGGAATCGCTCGTAGCATGGGCATCGAGGACGCATTCATCGAGGGCCGCGAGCCGGAGGACTGGATTCGCTGGATTTATGATGTCACTCGCCAGCGGGTCGCGGAACAGGGCCGCGATATGCCGGGGCTGGATGAATTGCGCGAGACGGGCTGGCATCTGAACCCGCCCCCCGCCGAGCCGACCGTCATGCTCTCCGCTTTCCGTGCCGATCCGGTGGCAAATGCGTTGGCGACGCCGAGCGGCAGGATCGAGATATTCTCGCAGACGGTGGCGGATTTCGGCTACGAGGATTGTCCGGGACATCCCGTGTGGCGCGCACCGAAGGAATGGTTGGGGGCGGTGGGCCGGTATCCGCTGCACCTCATTTCCAACCAACCCGCCCATAAGCTGCATTCGCAGCTCGACCACGGGGCCGTTTCCCGCGCGGGCAAGCGCAAGGGCCGGGAACCGGCGGTGCTGCATCCGGCGGATGCTGCGGCGCGTGGCATCGCGGAGGACGATATCGTGCGCGTCTTCAACGGTCGCGGGGCGTGTCTCTGCACGGCAGTTCTGAGCGACACAATCATGGAAGGCGTGATGCAGGTCAGCACGGGCGCCTGGTATGACCCTGAAATCCCCGGTGATCCATCATCCCTGTGCAAGCACGGCAATCCCAACGTCCTGACCCCGGATCGAGGCACGTCGCGGTTGGGTCAGGGGCCGACCGCCCATTCCTGTCTTGTGGATGTGGAGAAATACGAGGGCGAGCCGCCCCCCGTCACGGC
>CALHLW010000199.1 GCA_938034615.1 uncultured Neomegalonema sp.
TCCATTCTTCAGCACATGCTGCACGATGGATACCGTGGTCAAGCCACGGTATGACAACGCTTTTATGACTTGAGAGAAATCCCCCCCTTGCGACTCGCGCCTCATCGGAGTATGCGCAGCCCCACATATATTGCATTGCACAAGGGAGAGCGGCATGGCGCGCGCAAAGATTGCACTGATCGGTTCCGGGATGATTGGCGGCACGCTCGCCCACCTCGCGGCGGCGAAGGAACTGGGCGACGTCGTCCTCTTCGACATTGCTGATGGCATCCCCCAGGGCAAAGCGCTCGACATATCCCAAGCCAATGCCGTCGATGGCTCCGACTCCGCGCTCTCCGGTGCGACCGACTACGCCGATATTGCCGGAGCGGACGTCTGCATCGTCACCGCCGGGGTCGCCCGCAAGCCGGGCATGAGCCGTGATGACCTGCTCGGCATCAACCTGAAAGTGATGAAATCCGTCGGCGAGGGCATCAAGCAGCACGCCCCGAACGCCTTCGTCATCTGCATCACCAACCCCCTCGACGCGATGGTCTGGGCGCTCCAGAAATTCTCCGGCCTGCCGACCAACAAGGTCTGCGGCATGGCGGGCGTCCTCGACAGCTCGCGCTTCAAGCACTTCCTCGCCGACGAGTTCAACGTCTCGATCAAGGACGTCAGCGCCTTCGTCCTCGGCGGCCACGGCGACACCATGGTCCCGCTCACCCGCTATTCCACCATCGCGGGCGTCCCCCTGCCCGATATGATCGAGATGGGCTGGTCCACGAAAGAAAAGATCGACGCCATCTGCGAGCGCACCGCAAAGGGCGGCGGCGAGATCGTCGGCCTCCTGAAAACCGGCTCCGCCTATTATGCTCCCGCCGCCTCGGCTATCTCCATGGCTGAAAGCTACCTGCGCGACCAGAAGCGCGTCCTGCCGTGCGCCGCGCACCTGACCGGCGAATTCGGCGTGAACGACATGTATGTCGGCGTCCCCGTCGTCATCGGCGCGGATGGCGTCGAGAAGGTCATGGACATCAAGCTCAACGCCGATGAGCAGGCCAAGTTCGACCACTCCGTCAACGCCGTCAAAGACCTGATGGCCGCTTGCACGGAAATCGACGGCAGCCTCGCCTGATAAGCGAGCCGTGAAGGCTCCACTCTCGCCGCAATTGGCGGCGAGAGTGCGTACCTCGTACAAATTCCCCCGAGAGGAAATAGGAATGGTTTCGAAGTACGCGCTGGCCCTGATGGCCTGTCTCTGCGCCGGTCAGGTCGCTGCCGAGGATATGCGCTTCGTCGCGCTCGGTGACATGCCTTATGGCAAGCCCGAGAAAGTCTACCCGCTCTACGAAGCCCTGATCGCCACGGTCAACGCCCGCGACCCCGACCTCGTCATCCATGTGGGTGACACTAAGTCGGGCGGCAGCGAATGTACCGACAGCTATCTCGACGAACAGCGCGCCTATCTCGACAGTTTCACGTCCCCCACCCTTTACACCCCCGGCGACAATGAGTGGACCGATTGTCACCGCAAGAAGGCGGGCGATTTCAAGGTGCTGGACCGCCTGAACTATATCCGCAGCACCTATTTTGACAGCCCTGACATCACCTTCGGCAAGACCAAATTCACCCTCGCGCATCAGGGCGACAAGGGCATCCCAGAGAACACCCGCCTCATGCTTGGTGGCGTGATGGTCGTGACCGCCCATGTCGTCGGCTCGAATAACGGCTTCGAGCCGCGCTCCCGCAAGGCCGTCATGGAATTCTTCGACCGCGACAAGGCGAATATCGAGTGGCTGGAAGAGGCGTTCGACGCGGCCCGCAGTGGAGCCGACGCTCTCGTGCTGGCGATCCACGCCGATATGTTCGAATTCGACTTCAACGAAGACGGCGAACGCAAATGGCTCCGCCATTCGGGTTTCCGCAAGTTCGGCAACAAATTCAGAAAGCTGGCAGAGGATTTCGAAAAACCCGTCCTCCTCGTCTTCGGAGACAGCCATCGCCACCGCGTCTTCAAGCCCTTCCCGAAGAAGGCCCCGAATATCACGGCGCTTGAAGTCTTCGGCGCCAAGGACATGCACGCCGTCGAAGTCATCGCCAAACGCGAGGCCGACGGCACGATCCGCTTCGTCATCGACCCGTTGCTCAATCCGGCGCTGTGAGGGCTTTGCACTTCGCTGCGATGCAGTATAACACACGGCATCACCCGATTCCGCGCCACCAGAACCCCGGAGATCTCGCATGAACATCCATGAATATCAGGCCAAGGCGCTGCTCAAGGAATACGGCGCGCTCGTTTCCGAAGGCCGCGCGATCATGGACGCAGGCGACGCCAAGGCCGCCGCCGAAGAACTGGGTGGCCCCATCTGGGTGGTCAAATCCCAGATCCACGCGGGGGGTCGCGGCAAGGGCAAGTTCAAGGGCAATGAGGACGGGGCGGGCGGCGTGCGCGTCGTGAAATCCGTCGATGAGGTCGTCTCCAACGCCAAGGAAATGCTCGGCGAAACCCTCGTCACGCACCAGACCGGCCCCGCCGGAAAGCAGGTCAATCGCCTCTATATCGAGGACGGGGCCGATATCAAGACCGAGCTGTACCTCTCGCTGCTCGTGGATCGCGAAACCAGCCACATCGCCTTCATCGCCTCCACCGAGGGCGGCATGGATATCGAGCAGGTGGCCGAGGCGACCCCCGAAAAGATCGTGACCGTCCATATCGATCCGCTGACCGGCATCCGCAATTTCCACGGAATGCGGATCGCACAGGCGCTGGGCCTCGAAGGCCAGCAGGTCAAGCAATGCGTCAAACTCTGCGCCATCCTCTACAAAGCCTTCACCGAGAAGGACATGGCGATGCTGGAGATCAACCCGCTGATCGTGGATGGCAATGACGACGTGCGGGTGCTGGACGCGAAGGTCAGCTTCGACGGCAATGCCATGTACCGCCACCCGAAGATCGCCGAACTGCGCGACGAGACCGAGGAAGACCCCAAGGAACTCGCGGCCTCCAAATATGACCTGAACTACATCGCCCTAGACGGCGAGATCGGCTGCATGGTCAACGGCGCGGGCCTCGCCATGGCGACCATGGATATCATCAAGCTCTACGGCTCGTCCCCTGCCAACTTCCTCGATGTCGGCGGCGGCGCAACGAAGGAGAAAGTGACGGAAGCCTTCAAGATCATTCTCTCGGACGAGAACGTAAAAGGCATCCTCGTCAACATCTTCGGCGGCATCATGCGCTGCGATATCATCGCCGAAGGCGTTGTGTCCGCGGCCCGCGAAAACGATATCTCCGTTCCGCTTGTGGTCCGCCTCGAAGGCACCAATGTCGAGCAGGGCAAGAAGATCATGGCCGAGAGCGGCCTGCCTATCATCCCCGCCGATAATCTCGCTGATGCGGCAGACAAGATCGTGAAGGCGGTCAAGGGGTGACGGGCAGGGTCGATCCCAAAGATCTAACCACGCCGCATTTCGTAGAATGGGCGGTTTCCGAGGAGTGCGAGGACGAAGATTGGAGTGATGTATCTTTTTCTGAAAGGCAGGATGCTGTGAACAGGGCGAGCGAACTTCACGCTGCCGGACAATGCGTTCTTGTCGGGGAAGTCGGAACGTATACCTCAATGAACGGCAATCCGATCCAAGATTACATTTATTACTGGTGGAACGGATACATCGATTTTTCACCGGGTTCGAGGGGAGAAACGGGGGTTCCATTGCACGCTATGAGTCTTCATGTAGATTATGTTCCATATGATCGGAGTTCGATGTGACGGTTCTGGAAATCCATCTTGACGAAGAGACCGCGACGCGGGCGCGTGAGATTGCCGCTGCGCGCGGCGAAACACTTGAAGCCGCGCTGAAGCGCGAGATCGAGCGTATCGCGGGAAGCGGGCCGAAGATGCGACGCTCGGACGGTCACAATCGTGAGGATGTCATGCATATCCTGCGCCATAGCAAAGCGGATTTCGGCGAAGGCTTCAAGTTCAACCGGGAAGAGCTTTATGAACGTGGTCGCGGAACATGGGGTTGATCTTCTTGGATACGAACATTCTGCTCTATGCAGCTAGCGGACGCTACACATCACCACGCAAGTTCCGCAAAGCGCAAGAGATCGTCGGCGACTGGTCATTCTGTACGTCCGCGCAGGTACTTCAGGAATTCTACGTGAATGTTGTTCGCAAGAAGAACGATTCCATTCCCATGCCGGTTGCGCAGGCGCGAGAACTCGTTGCCCGTCTCTCGGAAAACCATGTCGTGCCAACTGACGCCGCGCTCATCAATGCGGCTATTGCCCATTCCATCCGCTACAAGATTTCCTACTGGGATGCTGCAATCCTTGCCGCGGCCGAACGCATGGGCTGCGAAACCGTCTATTCCGAAGACCTCAATCCGGGGCAGGAATATGGAGCCGTCACCGTCATGAATCCGTTTGCAGAGGCCGCATGAAATATCTCTACGTCTTCGGCGGTTTCGCCCTCGTCGCTGCCGTCTGCGCCGTTGCTCTGGGGCGTGTTACGCGGGTCTGGCTGGTGTTCTGGCTCGGCGTTCTCAGCACGATCCTCGCAGTCGTCGGCTTCTGGCTGAACAAGAGCGATTCCGTGGACGACACCTTCGCGGAGCAACTCGCTGTCTTCGTGCCGCCGCTCATCTCCTTCTCTTGCGTCATCGGCTGGTGGGTCGGTTACGTGATCATCCGCTTCATTCGCCGCCGCTAACCAACCCTGACAGGAAACAAATCCCATGGCCGTACTCGTCGATGAAAATACCAAGGTGATCTGTCAGGGCCTCACCGGCTCGCAGGGCACGTTCCACTCCGAACAGGCCGTGGCCTATGGCACCAAGATGGTCGGCGGCGTCACCCCCGGCAAAGGCGGCACCACGCATATCGGCCTGCCCATGTTCGACAGCGTCCACGAAGCGATGCACACCACGGGCGCGAATGCCTCCGCGATCTACGTGCCGCCCCCCTTCGCAGCGGACGCCATTCTCGAGGCCATCGACGCCGGAATGCCCCTGATCGTCTGCATCACCGAGGGCATCCCCGTCCTCGACATGATGCGCGTCAAGCGCGCCCTCGTCGGTTCGGCCTCGCGCCTGATCGGCCCCAACTGTCCCGGTGTCATCACGCCCGACGCCTGCAAGATCGGCATCATGCCGGGCCATATCCACAAGCGCGGCACCGTCGGCATCGTCTCCCGCTCCGGCACGCTCACATACGAGGCGGTTGCCCAGACCACCGCCATCGGCAAGGGCCAGAGCACCTGCATCGGCATCGGCGGCGACCCCATCAAGGGCACCGAACACATCGATGCTCTCGACCTGCTGCTCGGCGATGACGAAACCCAGTCCATCATCATGATCGGCGAAATCGGCGGGAGCGCCGAGGAAGACGCCGCGCAGTTCCTTGCCGACGAGGCGAAGAAAGGCCGGAAGAAGCCCGTCGCAGGCTTCATCGCGGGCCGCACCGCCCCTCCGGGCCGCACCATGGGCCATGCGGGCGCCATCGTCTCCGGCGGCAAGGGCGGCGCGGAAGACAAGATCGAAGCCATGCGCTCCGCCGGGATCATCGTCTCCGAAAACCCCGCCGGTCTTGGCGAGGCGCTTATCGAAGCGATTGGGTAACGCAAAGACCGTCACTTCGAAGTATGATGGATTTTGTCACCCCGCGACTTGATCGCGGGGTCCATTTTCAGCACACGCTGCACCATGGATACCGTGGTCAAGCCACGGTATGACAACGCTTTTTCGGACTAGCCGAATCCCGCACGCTACTGGGCGAAGGCGGAAATCTCTTTCCGCTCGATGAGATCCCCGCCTTCGCGGCGATGACACCGTGGCTAGGTCGCCCCCAACCCCCGATCCAGATCGGCGATCAAATCCTCCTCCGCCTCCAGCCCCACCGACAGCCGGATCAGCCCTTGCGTGATCCCCAGCGACAGCCGATCCTCCTCGGTCAGCCGCTGGTGCGTCGTCGTGGCGGGATGTGTCGCAATGGTCTTCGCATCCCCGAGATTGTTCGAAATCTTCGCGACCTCCAGCGCGTTGAGAAACCCGAACGCCGCCCGTTTATCCGCCAGTTCCAGCGCCACGACCGTGCCGCCGCGCTCCATCTGGCTCATCGCCAGATTATGTTGTGGATGCTCCGGCAGGGCAGGGTAGAGCGCCCGCTTGACCCGCCCGTCTTTGGCCAGAAACCGCGCTATCCCTTCGGCATTGGACGCCTGCGCATCGCAACGCAGATACAGCGTCTCCAACCCCTTCAGCATCACCCAGGCATTGAACGGCGACATCGCCGGACCCGTATGTTTCATGTATTCCAGCACCGGCCCGTCGATCAGCTCCTTGCTGCCGAGCAGCGCCCCGCCGAGGCACCGCCCCTGCCCGTCGATATGTTTGGTGGTCGAATACATCACCATATCCGCCCCCAGTTCCAGCGGGCGCTGATAGCAGGGCGTGGCGAACACGTTGTCCACCACCAGCTTTGCCCCCGCAGCATGGGCGATCTCCGCCACTCCGGCGATGTCGATGATCTCCAGCGTCGGGTTCGACGGCGTCTCCAGGAAGCACAATACCGTCCCCTCCCGCACCGCCGCGCGCCACTGGTCGAGATCGGTCCCGTCCACCAGCGTCGTCTCGACGCCATAGCGGGGCAGCAGATTGTCGATGATGTAATGGCACGAGCCAAACAGCGCCCGCGCTGCCACCACATGATCCCCCGCTTTCAACTGCGAGAACATCGCCGCATTCATCGCCGCCATGCCCGAGGCCGTCGCAAAGCACGCCTCCGCCCCCTCCAGCGAGGCCAGCCGCTCCTCGAACATCGCGACGGTCGGGTTACCATAGCGCGCATAGACGAAGCCGGGGTCCGACCCGTCGAACCGCGCCTCCGCCTCCTCGGCGCTGGCATAGGCGAACCCTTGGGTCAGATACAGCGCTTCGGACATCTCGCCAAAGGCGCGGCGGTCAGAGCCATCATGGATCATGCGGGTACGGGGGTGCAGTCGGTCGGTCACGCCGGAATCCTCCTCTTTAGCGGGGTTTTTTCGGGGACCATTCCCCGCGCAGCCCGCAATCCGGTAACAAATCGCTGCGCTGTTTGCGTGTTAGGGCGAAATCCGGCTGGCGGTCAAGCTCGGGCTGTTCTTTTGCTCTCTCCTCGCGCATCTTCGCCGCGAAAACCAAGGATGATTCCATGCTCATCTACAAGATCACCCCCACGGCCCTCTGGCGCGAGGCCGAGGACAAGGGCCAGTTCGATGGCGCGCCCGTCGATCTCGCCGACGGCTTCATCCATTTCTCGACCGCCGAACAGGTGGCCGAGACGGCGGCCAAGCATTTCGCGGGGCAGGGCGACCTGCTGCTCGTCGCCATCGAGGCCGACGCCTTGGGCGAGGCCCTGAAATGGGAGCCATCGCGCGGTGGCGCACTCTTCCCGCATCTCTACCGTCCGCTGCGTATCGATGAAATCCAGTGGACCCGCTCCATGCCCCTCGGCGGCGACGGCATCCATGCGATAGACCTATGATCCAGACCCTTGGCCTCAAGGCCCTGCAACGCATGGACCCCGAAAAGGCCCATGGCATTGCGCTCCGCGCCCTGCGAGCGGGCATGGTCCCGGCATGGTCAGGCCCCATCCCCACCAGCCTCCGCAGCCGCGTTCTCGGTTTTGATCTCACGCACCCTATCGGCGTTGCCGCCGGGTTCGACAAGAACGCCCAAGCCGTCACGCCGCTCCTGAACACCGGTTTTGCCTTCGTCGAGGTCGGCGCAGTGACGCCAAAACCGCAGGAAGGCAATCCCCGCCCCCGCATGTTCCGCCTCACCGCAGACCGCGCCGCGATCAACCGCTATGGCTTCAACAATGACGGTATGGAGGCTATTCGCGAACGCTTGGCCGCGCGGGAGCAGGGCGGCGTGGTCGGCGTCAATCTCGGTGCGAACAAGGATTCTGCCGACCGCGCGGGTGATTATGGTAAAGTCCTGCGCCACCTCGCCCCATGGGTCGATTTCGCCACCGTTAACGTCTCCTCGCCCAACACCGTCGGCCTGCGCGACATGCAGGCGCGCGAGGCATTGGAGGAAGTGCTGACACGCACCCTCGCCGTGCGTGACGAGATCGCCCCCGACGTCAAACTTTTCCTGAAAATTGCCCCCGACCTCACCGATGCGCAGATCGAGGATGTCGCCGAGATCGCGCTCGCCACCGGCATCGACGCCATCGTCGCGACCAACACCACGCTGTCGCGCGACGGCGTCCGCGACCCGAAACGGAATGAGGCAGGGGGGCTTTCCGGCGCACCGCTGATGACCCGCTCCACCCGCATCCTCGCCCGTCTCGCCGCCCGTACCGAAGGCAAGACGACCCTCATCGGCGTCGGTGGCATCTCCAGCGGCGCAGACGCCTACGCCAAGATCAGGGCCGGAGCCTCCGCCGTCCAACTCTACACCGCGCTGGCCTATGACGGCCCCGCCCTCGTCCGCACCATCGCCCTCGACCTCGCCCGGTTGCTGGAGCGCGATGGATTTGCTCACGTTTCGGAGGCGGTCGGGCGCGATCTCTGACCCTTTGATTGCTAATTGACCGCTGCCAGAATTTGCCGCCTCAACTATCCCCGAACCCTGACCCCGCCGTCCGGTATTCCGGGCGTGGCGGGGCGAAGATGTCGAGGATGCGCGCCCCGTCCGATCCGGCGCGCATCGTGTGCGGCACGTTCCCCGGTGTGCGCCAGAAATCTCCCGCCTTCACGGGGATTTCCTCATCCCCCTGCACCCGGATGCCCGACCCTTCCAGCATGACGCCCCATTGTTCCTCCGGGTGGTGATGCACTTTGCCTTCGCTGTTTGGCGCGACCTCCACGACCGACAGCATCGCCTGATCGCCCGGAAAGATGCGCGTGGTCAGGCCGGGGGCGAGGTCACGGAACAATCCGTCTGACAGATCATCGAGGCTGTGAAATTCGTCGCGCTGGCTCATGGGGTTCTCCGTTGGTTGACGCGCAACGCTAACGGCCCCCAAAGCCTGCGTCAAAACCGTGACTGGTCGGAACGCTTTGCCGCCCCAGACTTTATCGGGTCAAAGGAGAACCTCAATGTTCAGACAAATCGCCCTCGCTACTCTGCTCGCCACCACCGCGACCGCCGCCGCAGCGGATAGCTTCACCATTAGCGGCGACCGGGGCGGACAGGTCCGTGCCGAGGCGCTGGAGACCTTCGACGGCCCTTGGGCCATGACATGGCTGCCCGATGGGCATGGCCTCGTCACCGAGAAATCCGGGACGCTCTGGCTGATTGGTGCAGATGGTCGAAAGGTCGGGTCGGTCTCCGGCTTACCATCGATCAGCGCGCGCGGGCAGGGTGGGCTCGGCGATGTGATCCTACATCCCGGTTATGCTTCGAACCAGACCGTCTACCTCTCTTATGTCGAGCGCGACCCGAGCAATGATGGCCTCAGCGGTGCAGCGGTAGACCGTGCCCGTCTCGTCCTCGACGGCAATGGCGGTCGCCTCGAAGGGCGCACCCGCGTCTGGGAGCAGACGCCCAAGGTAACGGGTAACGGTCACTATGCCATGCGCCTCGCCTTCGCTCCCGATGGCCATCTGTTTATCACCTCGGGCGAGCGCCAGAAATTTACCCCGTCACAGAACATGGCGATGAACCTCGGCAAGGTTATCCGCCTCACTGAGAACGGCGATGTCCCCGCCGATAATCCGTTCGTGGGGCAGGGCGGCGTGGCGGCGCAAGTCTGGTCCCTCGGCCACCGCAACCCTCTCGGTATCGATTTCGATGCGAACGGTCAGCTTTGGGTGCACGAGATGGGACCGAAGCACGGCGACGAGTTGAACCGCATCGTCCGGGGCGGGAATTACGGCTACCCCAACGTCTCGAACGGCGACCATTACAGCGGCGAACCGATCCCGGATCACGATACCAATCCTTCCTACGCGAAACCGGCGGCCTATTGGGTGCCTGCGATTTCCCCGGCGGGGTTCATCGTCTACGACGGATCGCTGTTCAGCGGTTGGTCGGGGAATGGCCTCATCGGGGGATTGTCATCGCGGGCGTTGGTCCGGGTGCAGTTTGCGGGCACTGTCGCTCAAGAGGTTGAACGCTATTCCTGGGGCAAGCGCGTCCGGGAGATCGAGGAAGGCCCCGATGGCGCGATTTACGTGCTGGAGGACAAGGCGGGTGGTCGCTTGCTCAAGCTGACGCCTGGCTGAAAGAAGAAAGGCCCTGGCACGACGCCGGGGCCTTTCTATCTTCTCTCATAGCTTGGGTATCAGGCACGGCCCTTGTAGATGTCGATCAGCTTGTTCAGCATCTCGATGGCCTCGCCCCGCTCGCGCTGGAACGTGTTGCGACCGATGATCGAGCCGTTGCCGCCGCCATCCCGGATCGCGCGGGCGTCGTCATAGACCGAATCCGCGCCCTTCTTGGCTCCGCCCGAGAACACCACGATGCGGCGACCATTGAAGGACGACTGCATCACATGCGCTACGCGCTCGGCCTGCGTCTTGATGGCGATTTTCTCGGATTTGTAGACCTTTTTGGCCTCGTCCTGCATCAGATCGGCGGTGGACAGCTTCACCTTGATGATATGCGCGCCAAGCAGGGCCGCGATCTGGGCAGCATAGGCCGAGACATCCATGGCCAGCTCACCGGCCTTGGTGATGGCTTCACCGCGCGGATATGACCAGATGACGGTCGCGATGCCCTTGGCCTTGGCTTCCTCGGACATCTGGCTGATTTCCTCGAACATATTCAACGAACAGGCCGAGCCGGGATAGACGGTAAAGCCGATGGCAGAACAGCCGAGCCGCAGGGCATCGTCGACGCTTGCCGTGATCGCCTGATCCTTGCCCGCCTCATCGGGCAGCAGCGAGTTTGCCGAGTTGACCTTCAGGATCGTGGGGATCTGCCCCGCGAACGTTCCCGCTCCGGCCTCGATCATGCCCAGCGGCGCGGCATAGGCATTGAGGCCCGCATCGATGGCGAGCTGGAAATGGTAATGGGGATCGTAGGCATCGGGGTTGGGGCCGAAGCTGCGCGCGGGGCCATGCTCGAAGCCCTGATCGACGGGCAGGATGATCATCTTGCCGGTGCCGCCCAGCTTGCCGTTCATCAGGATGCGGCACAGATTGGCCTTCACGCCGGGGGTGTCGGATTCGTAATTGGCGAGTATCTTCTGAACGGCGCGGGTGGCTTTCATGGGGAATACCTTTTTTCATACGGGGTATAGCGGTGCCTCGGGTCAGGCGGCGACACCGTATTCATCGAAAGCGGCGGGTCAAGCGGGAACGTCCCGAAACTGCGCCTGAATCGCTTGACGTGTGCCGGAGCGCTGCGTAGAAGGCGCATTCTTGAATTTGCGGGTCGAGACCCGTCTTCCCATCGTTTCTTTTCGAGGTACCGCAATGGCCCGTCGTTGTGAACTGACCGGCAAAGGCGTGATGAGCGGCAATAACGTAAGCCACTCGAACACCAAGACGCGCCGCCGCTTTCTGCCGAACCTGAATATCGCGACGCTCTCCAGCGAGACGCTTGGGCGCTCGTTCCGCTTTCGCATCGCCGCGAGCGCGCTGCGCACGGTGGATCATCGTGGTGGCCTCGATGCTTTCCTCGCCAAGGCGAAAGATGATGAACTGTCCCCGAACGCGCTGAAAGTGAAGCGCGATATCGAAAAGGCTCAGGCGACCGCCTGATCCCATGAGACGCGCGAACAGGCCCTTCCTGTCGCTGTTCTTCTGTCTGGCGCTGGCGGTTAATCTGCTGGCGCCTTTCGCGTCAGCATCGCCGCTGTTCATCGAGATTTGCTCCGGGCACGAGACGCGGTTGGTTCTCGTGGAGGATGCGTCCGACACGGCGTCCTGCGAGACCTGCACGGTCTGTTGTGTTAGCCTCACTTCACCAGACACCCATGCCGCATATGAACCGACCACTTGCGCCATCGCGGCTAGTGAACTCGCATCGCACTCTCAGCCTCGCGCTGTGTCGATCCTCCCCAATGCCCGAGCGCCCCCTGTCCTGATGGTCTGAACACGTCAACTTTCAGTCCTTCAGGAGAACTTCAATGCGCAAACGCATCCTTGGGGCGGGCATTGCCGCCACACTCATTCTTGCCGCCGCCCTGCCGATGATTGCAGGGGAGGGCGGTGTGATGATTTCAGACCCCTACGCCCGTGAAACCCCGCCCAACGCGCAGGTTGGCGGCGCTTACATGACGATCATGAACCACGGCCCGGCCACCCGCCTCACCGGCGCGCGCAGTGATGCGGCGGAGAGGGTGCAGATCCACAATCATACGGTAGATGCCGCTGGCGTCATGCGGATGCGGGAGGTCGAGGACGGGGTCGCCATCGCCAAGCATGAGACCGTGACCTTCGCGCCAGGGGGGCTGCATGTCATGCTCATGGGGCTCACCGAACCCCTGCGCAAAGGCGAGACACTGGACATCACCCTCGAATTCGAGGACGGATCGACCATCGACATGACGACGCCCGTGAAATCCATCTCGGCAACCGGCGCGATGAAGCCCGACAAGATGAAACACGAACATTGATCGGAAAGACTATGACCCTCGCGGTGACGACGTTCTATGCGGGGCTATGCGCCCTCATTCTCATCTGGCTGGCCTTCAAGGTGATCGGGCGCAGGCGCGGCGCGAAGATCAGCCTGTCGGATGGCGGCGACGAGCCGTTGCAACGCCTGACGCGCGCCCATTCCAATGCCGCCGAGTGGATGCCGGTTTTTCTGATCCTGCTCGCAGGAGTCGAATCGCTCGAGGCACCCTGGTTTGTGCTGCATCTCGCCGCGCTGCCATTCATCATCGGGCGGTGCCTGCATGGCTGGCACTTCGCAACCGCGCGCACGGACTTCCGCTTTCGCGTGTTGGGAATGCACCTGACGCTCTGGCCCCTGCTCGCCCTTGCATTGGGCGGCATCGGCCATGGATTCGTTTCGATGTTTTGATCCTGAACACTTTTTGATCGCGCCCGTTATCGCTCGCGCCCAAAGGGCGCGGGAGGTGCCCGCAGGCAGTCGGGACCAAAGTCTATTGATCTGAGGAAAAATGACGGTGGCCACTCTCGTCAGAGGGGAGCGACAATATGGCCACCGTCAAGCGCACTACAGAGGGACTATGTGCGTATGTTTAGAGATAGTGCGCAGTTGCGGCAAGAACAGGACAAATTAAGACTAACAAGCCATATTCCTGTAATTTTTTCGTTTTAAGTCGATATCGTTGCAGTTGTTCACGGTAAGGAGATCGCACTTGCTGCGTCAAGCTAACGCATCACGCAGTTCTTCCAGTTCAAGCCATTCTTCTTCCGCCGCCTGCAACTTGCCCTGCCGCTCGGTCAAGGCATTCGTCGCTTTCTCGAACCGGGCAGGATCGCGGGCATAAAGCTCGGGATCGGCCAGAATTTTCTCCAGCTTCCCGATTTCCGCCTCCAGTCCCTCCATCTCTTCAGGCAGTTTTTCGAGGCGATGGGTCTGCTTGAACGACATCTTTTTCGCCGTCGTCGAGGGTTTCTGCGTCGCAGCAGGCGGCGTTATGGGCGCAGGCTTTGCCCGAGCAATCGGCAGATCCCCTGTCCCCCACTGCGCGCGATAGTCAGTGTAGCCGCCCGCGTATTCGATGGCCTGCCCATCCCCCTCCATCGCGATGGTCGAGGTCGCGATCCGGTCGATGAAATCGCGGTCGTGGCTGACCAGAAGCAGCGTGCCGTCGTAATCGGCCAGCAAGTCCTGCAACAGGTCCAGCGTTTCGATATCCAGATCGTTGGTCGGTTCATCGAGCACCAGCAGGTTCGATTCCCGCGCCATGATCCGCGCCAGCATCAGCCGCGCCCGCTCGCCCCCCGACAGCGCCGAGACCGGACCGCGCGCCTGTTTCTCGTCGAACAGGAAATCCTTGAGATAACCGATGACGTGGCGTGGTCGGCCCCGTACGAGGATCTGGTCGTTCGATCCCTTCACACCAAGCAAAACGTCCTCGGTCATCGTCTCCCACAAGGTTTTCGTGCCGTCGAGTTCACGCCGCTGGTCGAGAGTCGCCAGCGCGATATTCGCGCCCCGGCGGATCGTGCCGTCATCCGGCTCCAGTTCGCCGGTCAGCATTTTCAGTAGCGTGGTCTTCCCTGCCCCGTTCGGCCCGACGAAAGCCACCCGGTCGCCGCGCATGATCTTGGTCGAGAACCCGTCGATCAGAGTGCGCCCGCCGAAACCCTTGGAAATCTCCTTCGCCTCGATCACCAGCTTGCCGGACGCTCCCCCGCTCTCCAATGCCATGGCGGCGGGACCGGCCCGGTGCAGATGCGTGCGCCGCTGTTCGCGCAGGGCGGCAAGCTCTCCCACCCGGCGGACATTGCGCTTGCGCCGTCCCGAGACGCCATGGACGATCCAGTGTTGCTCGCGCTTGATCTTCTGGTCGAGTTTATGGAGGGCCGCGTCCTCCTCTTCGAATATCTTGTCGCGCCAGTCCTCGAATCCCGCAAATCCCTTGTCGCTGCGCCGCACGACCCCCCGGTCGAGCCATAAGGTCGCCGTCGTCACCTTTGCCATGAGCGCGCGGTCGTGGCTGATGAGGATAAAGCCCGTGCGCGTGGCTTTCAGCGTCTCTTCCAGCCATTCAATAGCCGTGATGTCCAAATGGTTGGTCGGTTCGTCCAGCAGCATCAGGTCCGGCTCGGCAGCCAGCAGCCGCGCGAGCGCCGCGCGCCGTTTCTCGCCCCCCGACGCCGTGGCCGTATCGAGCGACCCGTCGAGGCGCAGGCCTTCCAGTGCCATCTCAGCCTTGTACTCCTCGTCCGGTACATCGGCGGCGGCATAATCGAGCAGTGTCGCGTATCCGGAGAGGTCAGGGTCTTGCGGCAGATAGGCGATATGCTTGCCCGGCTGCACGAAGCGGTCCCCCGCATCATGCCCGACCTGTCCCGCCGCCAGCTTGAGCAGGGTAGACTTGCCCGACCCGTTGCGCCCGACGAGGCACAATCGCTCCCCATCCCCCGCAGCCATATCGACCCCGGAAAACAGGGGATCGCCGCCGAAGGTCAGTGAAATGTCCTTCAGGGACAGGATCGGCGGTCGCGCCATGGAAGTACCTCTGTTCAATGTCCGCTCAGAAACAAGACCGAGTTGGGCCGAAAAATGCATCAAAAAGCCCAAATCGCGGGGCATACTGACGCTCGACCAGATCATGTTTCATAATGAACGGCGTGGTTCTTGCGAACACTCACTCAAGTCCGATATAGGCTTGGCATATCACTTCCGTCGATACTGAGGAGGAAGAATTGAAAAGACTGCTCACATCCCTCGCGGTGACTGCCTTTATGGCATCGCCCGCACTCGCCGATGAATCCGCCTTCAACGAGGACGCAGTTGCGGCCATGAAGGACGGGATCGTCATCGAGGCTCCTTGGGCCGTTTCGATGAACGACGACGAGATCATCGTCTTCATGACCATCCATAATGGCGGCGACGAGTCCGACACGATCAAAAGCGTCAGCTCTAAGGCCGCCGACAAGGCCGGGATCGCGAAATTCGAAGACGGTCCGATGCAGAACGCCAAGGCCGTCGAAACGCTCGATACACCCAAGGGCGAAGCGACCAATCTCGATCAGGATGGGTATCATCTGGTCCTCACCGAGCTGACCGAAGAGGTCGAGGGCGGCGACACCGTGGCCCTCACGCTCGAATTCGAGGATACGGGCGAGTTGGAAGTCATGGTCTCCGTCGCCGTGATGAAGTAGGCGCGACGCCATGCGATTCGAACGAGGCTCCCGGTTCCGCCGGGGGCCTTTTTTTGTTTGGGGGAGGCGGTTGATCGGGAACGGGCTTCGCGTTCTGGTGGTGGAGGGAGGACCACTGACATGGCCGACGGCTGGATGAGCGTGATGAGCGACACCAATGCGGTACTCGGATTTGCCGGGTCCGTGGCGGTGCTTGCGCCGGTGGCAGTCCGGTGGGCGCGGTCGCGGGTTGCGAAGGCCAACGCAGAGATTCACGCGGGCGTGGAGAGTTTCCGGCGTGCCCTGCGGAACCTGACGCAGGAGCGGGACGAGCTTCGCGCCACCATCCCGAATCCCGAGGTCTTCGCGCAGGACATGGCGGCGGCGCGGGACGATGCCGCGGGCGGATGTTGCCGGGGATTACCTGCGCCCCCTGCGCGCGCCGCTCGTGACCGCCTTCACGGCACTGGCGCAACGCGACCGGATGGCGGGGGATGCCGCCTCGCTCCGCAAGGCACGGGTTGCTGCAATGGGTGCTGCGGGGGCGGCAGGGGCTTATGGCGAGTCCACGCAGATGCTCGCGGAGATCGAGCAAGCATTGGACAGCGCCGGTTGAGGGGGGAGCGACCGTGGACGGATTCGGACAGGCATTCGACATCGTAGCCGTGATCGCGGGCATTCTGGCCGGGATCGTGACGGTCGTGGTGCCTGCGCTCATATGGCTGTGGCATCGCCTCAATCGCGTGAAGAGGGAGGAAACGCTGACGGGAGGGCAGATAGAGGCGGAGATCGCCACCGTGAAGGCCGAGATCGCGACATTCGAGAAGAAAGCGATAAACCCGAAGGCGTTCCGGCAAGAACTGGCGCAGGCGGGAGACGATAGCGCCGCCCGCGCGGAACGGGCCGAAGAGTTCCTGACCCCCCTGCGCCCCTCCCTCGAAACCGCGTTCACGGCGCTGGCGGTCCACGACCGCACCCCCGGCGTTCGCTATCGCTTCGCAAGGCGCGTTTCGCAGCTTGGGGCGCGGTGGGGGCAGCGGGAAAAGAGGGCGCGGCGACCCGGTTGCTGGAGCAGATCGGGCCGGAACTGGACGAGGCAGAGAGACGCGAGACGGGCGACGCCCTCGAAGACCGAGACCATTCCGACACAATGATCCAGCGGGCAAATGCCGCGAGGCAGGAGGGCCGGTACACCGACGCCATCGAACTGCTACGACAGGCACTGGCCTTTCGCAAAACCCATTATGGTCCCGATCATGCCCGTACTGCTGAGACCATGCATGGTCTGGGTGCGAACCTGCGAGAACAGGGTCTCTACGAAGAAGCCGAAACTCGCCTTCGGCTTGCCTTGGATATTCGCGAACGCTGTCTCGGCGAGGATCACCTGCAAACCGTCAGTACCCTCAATTCATTGGCTGTCTGCCTCGATGCGCAAGGTCGGTATGAGGAGGCGGAAACTCTCCACCGAATGTCGCCTACAATCTCTATGCTCAGGGCCGCTATGAAGAGGCAGAACCTCTCTACCGAAAGGCTGCAGAGGCGATGGAACGGGCGCTGGGGCAGGAGCATCCGAACTCGGTGGTGGCGCGGAAAAATCTCGAGGGTTTCCTCGCGAAGCATGGGTGAGGACAGCGGACCTCCTATCGACCGCCGCTATCGATGATCGTTCTTGTCATTCCCGGATGCGCGGGAATCTCT
>CALHLW010000200.1 GCA_938034615.1 uncultured Neomegalonema sp.
CCCATCCGCTGCCGCTCATCCTTCGCATGGAGCGCCGCGATCCCCAGTTCCGATGCCACCGCATCGAGCGACACCAGCGGCGTCTCCATCGCCACCGGACACCGCGCATACAGCGCCCGCGACCCGGCCAGATCGAGGGACACCTCCCCCTCTGCCATGCCATCCACACAAGGCAGGCCCGTCCCGCGCAAAGGATTATCGAGAACACGCATTGCTTTTGTCTCCGGTCAAAAATACAGCCGAACGACCCTGCCTTCGTTGCATCAAAATGCAAGCGATCTGTTGTTTCAATTTCACCATGAAAGCTGAATTCTGCGGTTCCGGCACAAACCCGTTGCACAGGAGGCTACGCTTCGCGTCAAGATAATCGACAAGTCACCGAAGGGTACGGCATGAAGACCAACCGTCTCGACACGCTGCGTGCGGCACTGGCCGCCGACGGCATTGATGTTGCGCTCGTCACCGATGAGGACAACATTTACTACCTGACCGGTTACTACGACTATCTGCACATGGAGTTCGGGCGTCCCACTATTCTCATCGTCCCCAAGGATGGCGACAGCCTGCTCATCACCCCCACGATCGACCTCGCGATGGCGGAGGCAGCGGCGCAGGTGGACCGCATCGCGCCATGGAACGACGGGGCAGGCGACGAATGGCGGGCCGAATTACCCGCCGCGCTTGCCGGAGCGACCCGCATCGCCATCGAGCCGGATCACATGCCTCCCCTCGTGCGCCGCCACATCGACGATCTCGTCCCGGCGGATAGGCTGGCTGATCTGACGCCCCTGCTGGCCGACATGCGGATGATCAAATCCCCCGCCGAGCTACAGCTTGCCCGCCATGCCGGAGAGGTTGCGGATGCGATGATGCAGGCGGGCCGTGGAGCCATCGCTGATGGCGTGGCGGAATACGAGGTGGCGCTCGCGACCGGGGCGGCGGGAACCCGCAAGGCGGCGGAATTGCTGGCCGCCCATTACGACGATGCCGCGATGTCTCCGAACACGCATTTCCTTCAGATCATGGCTTCGGGGGAGCAGATCGTGAAAACCCATCACCGCGCCACTACCCGCATCATGCGCGATGGCGAGCCGGTCTTCCTGTGCTTCTGTGGTATGACCAATTTCCACCGCTTCAAACTCGGATTCGATCGCACTTTCTGGATCGGAGAGATCGCCGACCCCGCCCAGATTGCCATCTACGAAACGGCTTTCGCCAGCCAGCAGGCTGCGCTCGACGCCCTGCGCCCCGGCGTCACGGCCCAGAGCGTCCATGCCGCCTATGCCGAGGTTATTCAGAGCGCGGGCCACGATTACCCCTTCCGCTGCGGTCGGGCCACGGGGTTCAGTTTTCTCGAAAAGCCTCAACTCGTGACCGGCGACACCACCATCCTGAAACCGGGTATGGTGCTGGCGGTCGATGGCTCTGTGGCGACCGACACATTCCGTGCCCAGATCGGTGACAGCGTGATCGTGACGGAAGACGGCTACGAGCCACTCACGCATCACCCCAAGGCGCTGGAGGACGTGATCGTCTGATCGCGTTCCCGTTCACTCTGCGTCCGGCAACCGATCCCGAACGAGATCGGCCCAGAAATGCGCGCCGATGGGCAGTAATGCGTCGTTGAAATCATAATCGCTTGCGTGCAGCGGTTGGGCGTGCGGTCCATCCTCGCCATTTCCCAGCAACATGAAGCATCCGGGCACGGCGGCGCAGAAATGCGCGAAATCTTCGGAAAAGCTCATCGGTGGACAATCCGGCACAGTATCCAGACCCGCCGCCCCGGCGACCCGCATCGCGGCGGTAACAGGCTCCGCCGCATTGATCGTCTCGATGAAGATGGTATCGAAGCTGACCTCGATCCCGACACCGTGGCTCACACCGACGCCCTTCGCGATCTGTCGCATGAACTTTTCGATGGCGTCCCGATCCGCCGGAATGCGGGCGCGGACATCGCCCTTCAGCACCGCTTTTCCGGGCAGGACATTGCGCTGGCCATCGGTCAGGAACTCCGTCACCGACACCACGGCCCCTGCGCCAGGGGACAGCTTGCGCGACACGATGGTCTGAAGGGCCAGCACGATTTCCGACGCAACCGTGATCGCATCGACCCCGACCTGAGGCATCGACGCATGACCCCCGCGCCCTGAAACCGTAATCTCGAACAGGCTTTCGCTCGCACAGATCTGCCCTGCTCGCGAGGCCATCTGCCCCAGCGGCGCGCCCGGCATATTGTGGATGGCGTAGACTTCCTCGACCGGAAACCGTTCCAGCACGCCCTCGTCGATCATCGTCCGCGCACCGAGGCCGTGTTCTTCGTTTGGTTGAAACAGGAAGACGACAGTTCCGTCGAAATCACGGGTTTCGCTCAGTATACGGGCAGCGCCGAGCAGCATTGCCGTATGCCCGTCATGCCCGCAGGCGTGCATGACGCCCGGAACCTGCGATACATGGTCATGGGTAGAGGTTTCGGTGATCGGCAAGGCATCCATATCGGCGCGAAGCCCGATGGCCCGGTTACTGCCCCGGCCCGCCCGCAGAAGACCTACGACCCCCACCCCTTCGTGCACCTCCAGCCCGACATCGCGCAGAAATTTGGCGATGACCGCTTTCGTGCGCTCCTCGCCAAATCCCGGTTCCGGGTGACGGTGTAAATCATGCCGCAGGGTTGTCAGTTGGTCGATCAGCGTCGCCATCCCGGCATTCTCGCCTCAGTCGTCATAAACCGGCGGCTCCGGCAACGCGCCCTCCGGTCCCCATGGCGCGACGACTACGGCGGAGATCGAGTTTTTCGGCGACCCTTCGATCACCTTGTCCGAATAGCTCATGTAGATCAGCGAATTGCGCGTGGGGTCATAGAATCGGACGACCTGAAGCTTCTTGAACAGGATCGAGGTGCGCTGCTGGAACACGTCTTCGCCCGCTTCCAATTCGTCCTTGTAACTGATCGGCCCGGTCTGGCGACAGGTGATCGAGGCATCCGACGTATCCTCGGCCAGCCCCAGCGACCCGCGTATCCCCCCGGTTTTCGCCCGTGACAGGAAGCACGCCACCCCGTCGACCTTCGGATCGTCGAAGGCTTCGACCACGATTTTGTGGTTCGCGCCCAGCAGCTTGAAGACCGTGGAGACCTCTCCGATCTCTTCGGCAAGAGCGGGCAGGGCAAGCGCGGCAACGGCCCCGGCGGCGAGGAAAAGGTGTTTCATCTCGAAATCTCCAGAACGGTAAACGATGTGTTGGCCTCAACATGGTGCGCCGCACCCGTCATTCCAACCGTTCAGCGTTTGACCAGCCCCCATGGCCCCGGCACCGGGGCTTCCTCATGGGGCATTTCCGGCCAGTAGGCCGGCTTGCCCCGCATAGTCCAGATCAGGGCGATCCCGGCCACTCCGGCCACGAACCCGCCGATATGTGCGAAATAGGCGACCCCACCGCCCTCGACACCCCATTGCATCACGCCCATCACGACCTGAAGCGCCATCCATCCGCCCAGCACGATCCACGCGGCCAGCGGGATGACCTTGATGATGATGACGATGATAAACAACACGTCCACCCGTGCCTTGGGGAACAGCAGGAGATAGCCGCCCATCAGCCCCGCAATCGCCCCCGATGCGCCGACGTTGGGGATTTCGGAATAGGGGTTCACCGCGATCTGCGCCGCCGAAGCCGCCAGCCCGCAAAGCAGATAAAAAATCAGAAATCCCACATGCCCGAGATAATCCTCCAGATTATCCCCGAACACCCACAGGAACAGCATGTTCCCCGCCAGATGCATCCATCCCCCATGCATGAACATGCAGGTGATCAGCGTATGCATATCGGTTCCCGCCGTCACCTCCGCCGGAACCATCGCCCAGGTGTCGAAGACCTCGTAGACCTGATAGTCCGACAGGAACCCATAGGTCAGATACACCAGCACATTGATCGCGATCAGCGCGTAGGCGACATAGGGAATCCGGTTCGACGGATTATGATCTCGAAAAGGAAACATCGCTCGGGTCCGCCGGTTATCAGTAGAGGCAGACGCTACCCCATCGGTCCCGATATGGGAAGGCGGGCCGACAGGGTAAGGTCAATCCCTGACCGCTTGACGCTCCGCGCCGCCAATGACACGCTTGCCGTATGGGGAGGGTATCATGCTGACGAATGACCAGACTGGCTTCTATCGCGAGAATGGCTATCTGCTGGTCGAGGGGGCCATCGAGCCCGAACCTCTGGCCGCGATGCAGCAGGTGACGGTAGACCTGATCGACCGCTCGCGCACGGTTCGCGACAGCAACGACATCTATGATCTCGATGAGGGCCATAGTCCCGACACGCCCCGCCTGACCCGCATCAAACTACCCCATACCCGTAATGCGGCGTTTTCCGACGTGCTGCATAGCCAGCGGCTCGCCGCGATCCTCCACCCCCTCCTCGGCCCGAATATCCGCCTCCACACCTCCAAGCTGAACACCAAGGCTCCGGGGGGCGGGGCGGCAGTGGAATGGCATCAGGACTGGGCTTTCTATCCCCATACCAACGACGACATCCTCGCCGTCGGCATCATGCTGGAGGATGTGGATGAAGCCAATGGCCCCCTCATGGTCGTTCCCGGCACCCACAAGAACCCCGTCCTCAGCCATCACCGCAATAGCGTCTTCTGTGGGGCCATCGACCCCGCCGATCCGCTGTTCGAGCAGGACAAGGCCGTCACCATCACTGGCAAGGCGGGCGACATGAGCATCCACCATGCCCGCGTCCTTCACGGCTCGGCACCCAACCGTTCGGATCGGGCGCGCAAGCTGCTGTTCTTCGAGATGATGGCTGCTGACGCATGGCCTCTGATGGGCGTCGCAGGCGTCTATCAGGGCCTCTCTGCCCCCGACATGTGGGAGAAGATGCAAGGCAATATCGTCTGCGGCGAACAACCGACGCAACCGCGTCTCTCGGCGGTTCCCGTCTCCATGCCGCTCCCCCCGCCCCCCGACGCGACGTCCATCTTCAAAGTGCAGAAGTCCGGCGGAGCAATCAGCGCCTTTGCATGAATTTCAAATTTGGGGTTCCAAAGCAAACCAGTATCGCGTTGAATACGCGCCGAACGATCAAGACGAGAAGGACGAGAAGGACGAATGTAACGATTCACCCATGCTCCTTTCGGTCACGGGAGCACAACCAATGATGATCGAACAAAATCCAGAAAACCTTCAGGGAGAGAAACCATGAAAAATCTGCTCGGCACGCTCTGTGCCCTTGCACTGACGACCGCTGCAACAGCCCCCGCTTTCGCGGCAAGCCACGGTGAGAAAACCACGCTGCGTATCCAGACGCACTACGCACCCGAAACGCCCTCCGGCAAGCTCGCCGCTGAGTACATGGACGACATCATGACGATGTCGAACGGCGAGATCGAAATCGAGATGTTCTACTCTTCCTCCGTCGTGAAATCGGTGGAGACCTTCGATGCCGCTGCGACAGGCATCCTCGACTGTGACATGACGGGCGGCTCCTATCAGACCGGCAAGAACCCCGCCTTCCAGTTCGTCGGCGACATCATGGGCGGCTACGACACCCCCTATCAGCAGCTTTCGTGGCTCTACTACGGTGGTGGTCTTGAAGCGGCACAGGCACTCTACAACAAGTTCGACATGGAGCTGATCGGCTGGTGGGTTTACGGTCAGGAATCCTTTGCATCGTCCAAGCCGATCACCAAGGTCGCCGACTTCAAGGACTGGAAGTTCCGCTCGCCTCCTGGCCTAGAAACCAAAATCTTCGAGAACCTCGGCGCGAAGCCTATCGTGATGGACTTCACCGAAATCTTCACGGCGCTGGAAACCGGCATTATCGATGGTGCGGATGCTTCCGGCCTCGCGAACAATGTCGGCCTTGGTCTCTATGATCTGGTCAAGTACGCGAACTATCCCGGCTTCCACTCGATGCCTTCGGATCACCTCGCATGTAACAAGGCCGTCTTCGACGAGATGCCCGAGCATCACCAGCGCATTATGAAGGTTGCGATGCAGGCCCTCGCGCTGAAGACCGCGCTGACCTTCGAGAAGAAAAACGCTGAAGCCGCCGCGATGCTAACCGAGCAGGGCGTGACCCTCTCTGCATGGTCCGCTGAGGAGAAAGCCAAGTTCCGTCAGGCCGCGCAGGACGCATGGGACGATTTCGGCACCACGCCGGAAGCGAAAGACCTGATGGCCGCTCACCGCAAGTACCTCAAGCAGCTTGGCCTGATCAAGTAACCACGCTTTGCTGACAACGACATCGCCCCGCGTTGGGGCGGTGTCATCTGTGGACCGCTTCGGAGGGAACGCGCATGGTTGAACACGAACGCACCGGTCCGGTGGACTGGTTGTCATGGGCCTTCAGCCGCGTCTGCATGTGGGGACCGGCGGCCATCGTCGGGATCATCTTCTACGAAGTCTTCGTTCGCTACGTCCTCGGAAAACCGACGCTGTGGGTGAACGAGATGTCGCTCTGGCTCGGCGGCGCAATCTACCTGACTTCCGGCCTCTACGCGATGCAGCAGCGCAGCCATATCCGCATCTTCGTCCTTTACGACCTGATGCCCGCCATCGTGCAGAAATTCTTCAATTTCCTCGCCATCATCTGTCTTTTGGTCTTCGCCTTTGCGATCGTCTGGGGTGGCTTCGGCGAAGCGGCGGCGAAGTTCGCCCGTTGGGAGACATTTGGCACGGCCTTCGACCCGCCGATTCCGGCGACGAACAAGCCCCTCGTACTCATCACCATGCTGTTCGTGACGCTTCAGGCGATCTCGAACCTCGTTCGTGACTGGCCCGCCGCAGCCTTCATTCGCAAGGGGTTCGACATCCTCTCGACGGTCATCATCGTCGGTCTGGCGATCTATGCCGTGCCGCGCATCATGGACCCTGAAAATTCAGTGCCACAGGCGTGGAAATTTTCCATCCTCGCAGTGCTGGCGGTTTCTTCTCTGGTCGTGATCTACGGCCTGTGGCGCGACTTCAACCGCACCCCGACCCCCTTCATCGAGAGCCATGATCCGTCGGATGAATTCGACCTGCCGGACGAGGTGCTGGCGGGTCGGCCGCCCCCTGAAGGGCGTTTGCCCGAAGGCCGCGCCAACGCCGGCGGCATCTGACGCCGCAGCGACAACGATAACGAGAAACGACAGGGCGACCCCATGGACATCGGCACGATTTCCCTCATCCTCCTCATCGGTATGCTGGTGCTTCTGGCCATCGGAATGCCGCTCGGCTTCGCGTCCGGCTTCCTCGCCGTCGTCGTGATGGTCCTGAAATTCGAGCCGACCCTCATCACCGACCCCTTCGTGCATGGCGCGAATTTCGACGCCTGGAAGATGGGGGAGGGGACGCTGACGCGAAGATTCGGGTCGGGGCCGATGAACATATTGGCGCAACGTCTCTACGGCATCACGACCAACTACGTCCTTGTCTCCGTGCCTCTCTTCATTTTCATGGCCACCCTACTGGAACGCTCCGGCATCGCGCGGGACATGTATTCCTCGCTGCAAATGTGGATGTCGCGCACACGCGGCGGCATTGCCGTCGTCACCGCCATTATGGCCATCGTCATGGCTGCCATGTCCGGCATCATCGGCGGCGAAGTCGTTCTTCTCGGTCTGATCGCCTTGCCGCAGATGCTGCGCCTTGGCTATGACCAAAACCTCGCCATCGGCACGATCTGCGCCTCCGGCTCCCTCGGCACCATGATCCCACCCTCCATCGTCCTGATCTTTTACGGCCTCATCACCGAAACTTCGATCCATGCTCTCTTCAAGGCGGCGTTCCTGCCCGGCTTCATCCTTGCGGGCGCTTACATCATCTACATCCTATGGCGCACCCGGCGGCACCCGGAGCAAGCCCCGCTGCCAGACCCTTCGCCCGATGACCTGACCGGCACCGACAAGCTCGTCTACGGCCTCGCCCTCCTGTCGATGATCTGGGCGGTCGTGATGGGCCTGATGCTGCTGCGCGGCTACTATCTCGGCTGGTCTGGCGGTATCGAGGACGATACAGGGTATGTCGATCAAGCCTACCTCACCAAGGCGGCGATCACCGCCGGGTTCCTGCTCTTCGTCTGCTTCTTCGTCGTCGGCCCGAAGGTCTGCGGGCGCGCGTGGCAGGCGGGCAAGGGCATGGTCGCCCCGCTCATGGTGGTCTTCGTCGTTCTCGGTTCGATCTACGGCGGCATCACCGGCATCACCGAAGCCGCCGCCATGGGGTCGGTCGCCGTGCTGCTGCTCATCATCGCGCGCGGCGAGTTCTCGTTCAACCTGCTGACCGAAGCCTCGATGCGGACCTTCAAGTCCACCGGCACGATCATCTGGGTCACGCTCGGTGCGACCGCGCTCGCGGGAGCCTACACCATCGCGGGCGGTCCGACCTACGTGGCGAACCTCATCACCGGCTACGACCTGCCGACCATGGGCGTCTTGCTGGTGATGATGGTCATCTTCCTGTTCCTCGGCGCGTTCATGGACTGGACCGGGATCGTCCTCTTGGTCATGCCCGTCTTCTTGCCCATCGTTCTCAAGTTGCCCATCAACGAGCTGGGCCTGACGGGCGGGTTGCCGTCCGAGCAGATGGTGCGAATATGGTTCGGGATATTGTTCTGCGTGAACATGCAGGTCAGTTTCCTGTCACCGCCCTTCGGGCCAGCCGCGTTCTACCTCAAATCCGTGGCCCCGCCGCATATCAGCCTGCCCGATATCTTCCGGGGCTTCCTGCCCTTTATCGGTATCCAGATCCTGATCCTCACGCTCGTCCTGTGCGTCCCGCAGGTCACGACCGTCTTCCTCTAGATGCTTGACGCGGGGCAGATCGCGTTCTTCGGGACCGAGGGCTATCTCGTCCTCGAAGACGTCTTCGACCCCGCGCCCCTCCACATCGAGTACGGCGCATTGCTGGACCACCTCTATGATGGTTGGTTCGAGGAGGGCGCAGTATCGGTTCCACCCGACGGTCTCGATTACTGGGCCAAGCTACGCATTGCCTACGCGGCGGGCTGCGATTGGTTCCAGCCCATGGATTGCTCGCTCCCCGGCGATACTATCCATGCCGATACCCCCTTCCATTTCGGCCCTGCGATCTTCGACCTGATCCGCACCCCGCGCTTGCTGGATATCGTCGAAAGCATCATCGGCTCCGAGATCACTTCCAATCCCATCCAACACATCCGCATCAAACCCCCCGCCACTGCCCTGCACCCCGGTGAGACCCGCGCTCACATCACCGCGACCGATTGGCATCAGGATCGCGCCGTCGCCCATGAGGAGGCCGACCGCACCGCCATGGTGACGGTCTGGTGCGCCGTCACCGACGCCACGCCGCAGAATGGCTGCCTTCAGGTCATCCCCGGTGGCCACCGCGCCGACATGCTGCCCCATTGCCCGAAGACCCAGACCGGCATCGCCGACGGCTTCAT
>CALHLW010000201.1 GCA_938034615.1 uncultured Neomegalonema sp.
CCTGCTCAGGCGCTCAACGCCCGGTGAATACTCTCCGCCGCATCGCGGCCTTCGGCAACCGCAGTGACGGTCAGGTCTTCACCGCCAAAGGCGCAATCACCGCCAGCCCAGACGCCGTTCAGGGTAGTGCGGCCCTCTGTATCGACCTTGATCTTGCCGCGTTCCATTTCGAGTGCGGCGCGCGGTTTGTCTCCATAAGTCTGGCCGATGGCACGAAAGACCTGATCGGCTTCCAGCACGAAGGTCTCGCCCGTGCCGCGCAGGCCGTCCTCCGTCTCTTCGGTATACTCGAATTCCACGCCCCCCGCTGCTCCGCGCACGGGCATCGCATTGCAGATCAGCCGCACACCTGCGCTGGTGGCGTGGTCCTGCTCATGGCGGCTTGCGCTCATGCGCTCCTGCCCCCGGCGATAGACGATGGTGACGTCTTCGGCCCCCAGCAGCTTCGATTGCACGGCGGCATCCACGGCGGTCATGCCCCCCCCGATCACCACCACTCGCCGCCCGACGGGCATCCGCGAAAGATCGTCCGACTGCCGCAACTCGGCGATGAAATCGACGGCGTTGCCGATCCGGTCATCAGCACCCTCCAGCATCAGCGCATTGACCCCGGATAGGCCCATCCCGAGGAACACAGCGTCATAATCGGTACGGAGTTCTTCGAGCGTGTAGTCGCGCCCGAGTTCGGAGCCGGTTTCGATACGGATGCCGCCGATCTTCAGCAGCCAATCCACTTCGGCTTGCGCGAAATCGTCCACGCTCTTGTAGCTGGCGATCCCGTATTCGTTCAGCCCCCCCGGCTTGCCGCGCGCATCGGTCACGACGACCGTATGCCCGTGCATGGCCAGCCGATGCGCGCAGGAGAGGCCCGCTGGACCCGCTCCGATTACCGCAATCATCTTGCCCGTCGGTTCCGCGCGGGTGAAGGGATGCTCTCCCGTTTCCATCAGCGTATCGGTCGCAAAGCGTTGCAGCGCGCCGATCTGCACCGGCTTGCCCTCCGCCATCTCGCGCACGCAGGCTTCTTCGCATAGCGTTTCGGTCGGACAGACCCGCGCGCACATGCCGCCGAAGATATTCTGGGACAGGATCGTCTTTGCCGCGCCCTTGGGGCTGTCAGCCTGTATCTGGCGGATGAACAACGGAATATCGATCTCGGTAGGGCAGGCCGCTATGCAGGGCGCGTCATGGCAGAAATAGCAACGATCGGCGGCCACCAGCGCCTCATGCGCGTCCAGCGGTGGATAAGCATCCGAGAAATTCTCAGCGTAAGCATCCGGCGCAAGCCGCCCCGCCACGATCCCGTCCTGCCGCTGTGCCGCACTCATACCGTCGCCTCCCGTTATCGCCTTAAAACGCTGACACAGCAGATTGTTTTTATCAATTGGTAAAATTCGTTATCAGACCGTGAACGCTCCCAGCTTTTCCCAATCGAAGATCACTCCCGTACCCGGCGTATCAGGCGCAACCGCGCGAGCGTTCTCGACGACCAGCGGGCGGGTCGTATACTCGTCAATGGGAAAGCTGTGCACCTCCAACCATCCTGCATCTCCATTGCCGGAGATCAGGCTGACATTCAGTTCCTGCATCCCGTGGGTGCAGCAGGGGATACCTTGCGCGCGCGCCATCTTGGCAATCTTCAACCATGCCGTAATCCCCCCGCAATTCCCGGAATCCGGCTGGATAAACGAGAGCTTTGAGCGGGCGAAGGCTTCCCCGAATTCCTCGATGGTATGCAGGTTCTCACCCATGGCGAGCGGCATTCCGGTCTCGTCGGCGATGTGGCCATAACCGTCGTAGTCCTCGGGGATGATCGGTTCCTCGAACCATGTGATGTCGTAGGGCGCAAAGGCCTTCGCCGCAGCGATCCCCTGCTCGACACTCAATCCGTAATTCGCATCGACCATCAGCTTTCGCTCCGGCCCGATCAGTTCACGGATCGCTGCAACCCGCGCCGCATCTTCGGTCAGATCAGGCAACCCCACCTTGATCTTCACCGCATCGAACCCGCGCGCCAGATAGCCTTCGACATTGGTTTTCAGCTTCTCCAGCGAAAACCCCAGATCGATCCCCCCCGCATAGGCATTGCAGGTCGTCCCCGCGCCCCCGGCCATCACAGACAGCGGCTCCCCACGCGCCTTGCCGCGCAAATCCCACAGCGCGATATCCAGTGCCGAGATCGCAAAAGACGCGACACCGCCCCGCCCGACATAATGGACATGCCAGTACATCGCCTCGTTCAGCGCCTCCACCTCCCGCGTATCAGCCCCCGAAAGCATCGGCGCAAGATCATGCTGGATCATCGCCCGGATCGCATGGCCGCCCTTGCCGCCAGTATAGGTATAGCCCGTCCCCTCCGCCCCATCGGTCGTGCGGATGGTCGCCGTCACCAATTCGAAATGCGTATGATCGCCATGCTTGGCATCGCTCAGCACTTCGGCGAGCGGGACGTGGAACAGGCGGGTCTCGATGCTGTCGATGGTCATCATGGGAACACTCCTGCTGGCGGGAACGCGAGTTTGCCTTTACATCGGGGCGGCGACAAGAGGAGAGGCGCATGGCAGTCGGACTGGTCGGACTCGGAGTGATGGGGCGCAATCTCGCTCTCAACTGGCGCGATGCGGGCCATGAGGTCGTCGCGACCGATAGCTGGGCCGAGGCCCGCGCATGGCGGGCAAAGGGCATCATGGTCTGCGACGACCTGCCTTTCATGCTCGCGGCGCTGCCCTCGCCGCGCGTCATCCTGCTGATGGTCAAGGCGGGGGATCAGGTCGATTTCGAGATCGCCAACCTTGTGCAGCATATCGGCCCCGGCGATACGATTATCGACGGGGGCAATTCCTACTACCGCGATACGGAACGGCGGGCAGCATCACTGGCTGCGCGGGGGATTGGCTATCTTGGCATCGGCATTTCCGGCGGCGCAGAGGGCGCACGGCACGGAGCCGCGCTGATGGTCGGCGGCGAAGAGCAGACATGGAACCACGCGCGCCCGGTTCTCGAAACGGTCGCGGCCACTGCCCATGACGGTGTGCCGACCATCGACCGGTTCGGCGACGGCGGGGCGGGCCATTTCGTGAAGATGGTCCATAACGGCATCGAATACGCGATCATGCAGGCCATCGCCGAATGTCACCTGCTCCTGACCCAGGGGGCGGGGATGAGCGCCGATGAGACCGCCGAAACCATTGCCCGCTGGAACCAGGGACGCGGAGCCGGTTTCCTGCTGGAAATCACTGCCGAGATTGCCAATGCCCCCGATCCACTGGCCGATGGCGTCCTGCTCGACAGTATCGGTGACCAAGCGGGGCAAAAAGGAACCGGCGGTTGGACCGTGGATGCGGGCATCGAACACGGCATCGCCATCCCCTCGATCATCGAAGCCGTCACCGCGCGTCAGCTTTCTGGCGAAGGCGCAGCGCGTTCGACCATGGCGGGCCTCGAGCTGCCGCGCGGCATGTTGGATCGCGATGGTCTGGCCGACGATCTGGAGGCCGCCCTCACCGGCACGATGATCGCGGCCCTCTCGCAAGGCATCCACCTCTACGCTGTCGCGGCAAAAGCGAACGGATGGGACGGTGATCTGGCCCGCGTGCTGCGCGTCTGGCGAGCGGGCAGCATCCTGCGGATGGGGCTGCTCGATACGCTCGTGCCGCATGTCTCGGGAGAGATGCGCCTGCCATTGGAAAACCCGGCCATCGCGCAGGATATCGCGACTCTCGTGCCCGCTTGGCGACGGGCAATCGGTGCAGCCACCGCCGCCGGATATCCTGTGGGCGTTCTAGGAAGCACCCTTTCCTACATCGAATCGCTGGCTACCCGCGCGCTCCCCACCACGATGGTTCAGGCCCAGCGCGACCGCTTCGGCGCCCATGGTTTCGCCCGCACCGACCGCGAAGGACAGCACCATGGCCCATGGATCTTTCCGGACGCGGAGGCAGGCGCATGATGATCGTTGTCATGGGCGTCTGCGGCTGCGGCAAGTCCAGCGTCGGGCGACGACTCGCGGAGCATGTTGGATGTGAGATGATCGAAGGCGATGCGTTCCACCCTCCCGCCAACCGCGCGAAGATGACCGCCGGAACGCCGTTGACCGATGACGACCGCTGGCCATGGCTCGATAGTCTGGCGCACGAAATGCGCTTGCGACACGAAGCGGGTCAATCGGCAATCGTCGCCTGCTCGGCCCTGAAAGTCGCCTACCGGGATCGCCTCCGCGGCAGCGGCACCGACCCGGTCTTCGTCCACTTGACCGGCAACCCCGAAACCATCCGCGCCCGCATGGCCGCGCGGGTCGATCACTTCATGCCCCCCGGCCTCCTCGACAGCCAACTCGCGACCCTCGAACCCGCAGGGCAGGGTGAAACCCTCCATGCCTTCGACGTCTCGCCACCGGGAGAAGAGGTTGCCCGTCAGGTCATCGAGCGGCTGGCGCTATAAGGTCGCCCAGTGATACCCACCGCGCTCCCCGCTCGCTCATCCGCGTAACGACCGCTTCGACCAAATCCCAGATCGCCTCGTCATGCACCAGATGATGCGTCATCAATCCGATAGGTGCATCGCTTTCCATCAATTCGACGATCCGCGCCACGAACCCCTTCGGATCGACCGCCGACCGAGTACCTCGCCAGTCAATCGGATCAAGATGCGCGTCGAAGCGGGGCAGGGACTCGCTCTGAGGCTCCCGCTCACCATAGACCGAAAGCCCTCGAAAACCGGCCTGCGCCAACGCCTCTGGCATGTCCGGCGCAATGCGGTTCCATGGCGGGATGAAGACGGGCAGGGCGCGGTCCCCGAACAGATTTCTCATCACGTCCAGCCCTCGCCCCGCTTCCTCAATCCGGTAGGCCAAGGCGCGATGCGCCCCGAACTCCGTATTCTTCTCCTCCTTCGGCGCATGGCTCACATGCGCCCATCCGTGGACAGCGACGCTGACGGATGGTTCTTTCTCAAGCCGCTGAGCCAACTCCTTCGTCGCCCGTGCCGGAACTGAGGCAAGCACCAGCGGAGCCTCCACCGACGCCGCCAGCGCCAACAGCCGATCCAGCGCAGGTGTCGCTTCGACGGCATCATCATCGCGCCACCACAACACCGGCGCGCGCCGCTCCAGCGCGGCATCAAGGGCCGCCCAATCGACCTTCATCCCTGCGCCTCCAGCATGGCCTCGACGATCCCGACACTGCGCGCTGCGCCATCAAGACTGAGCGCAGAATAATCCGGCTTCGGCCCCGCGAGAGCCAAACGAACCGCCTCCGCAAGACTCTCCCCCGTCAACTCATCCTCCCGCACGATGCCGGTGCCATACCGCTCGCTCATGGCGCGGGTGCGCTGCAATTGTTCGGTCTCGCCATCCCCTTCAAAAGGGCAAAAGACCGCCCGCGCGCCAGTAGCGATCACATCCATCGCCGTGTTGTACCCACATTGCAGCACGCCGACCTGACACCGTGATAGCACCGCACGGAAATCCGGGCGCACCGGCTCCATCACCACATTCGACGGCAAGTCAGTCCTCACTGCATGATCTCGCCCGACCAGCAAACGCCATGGAACATCGGACAGTTTAGCCGCCTTGATTGCCGCCTTGAACACCGCCTGCCCCACTGCACCGCCCCCCGCCGCAACCACGATCTCGCCTTGCCCGTCTTCGCCCGATCCATCGCCGATTGTGCGATCTCCGATATAGCCGGTCGCCCGCACCAGAGGTTGCAAGCCTTCGGGCAACGGCCAGCTCGCATCGAGATCGGCCAGCGCCGGATCGCCATGGAACAGGATACCGTCATAGGATCGCGTCAACCGATCCTCCGCCTCCTCCTTGCGTCCCGGTTTGCGCGGCATTTGCAGGATATCTCGGATCGAACAGAGGATCAGCGCTCCCTGCGCCGCCTCGATCCCTGCTTGGAATTCGGCAGTCAGCTTGCGACGTCCGAATGGAAAGAGTTCGGTGACGAGCGCATCTGGCGCAAAATCCCGCATCGCCGCCCGGATCGCCTCGATACGAGCGGCAAAAGTCGCTTCCCCGGCTACGTCGCCCGCCGCATCGGTCAACGTCGTAAAACTTGCGTCCGAACGGATCGCCGGAAGCTGCTGCAATCGCGCTGCTTTCGGAGCAGCCAAGGGCGCAGGTACCCCCCCGCTTAGGACCAGCGCTTCATGTCCCGCCGTCGCAAAGGCATCCGCAATCTGCGCCGTGCGCGCCAGATGTCCGGTACCGAGCAGATGGGTCACGAGAAAGGCGATCCTCATCGCGCCACCAGCCGCACCGGCTCGCCATCAAGCGCCCACCCGCTTCCCTCGCGACGCAGCACATAAAGACGATTCCGTTTGATCCTGAAAGGCATCTCCCCGTCGAAATGCCAGTCATACGCTGTGGCCAATAACACGCGCATGATGTTGATATGGCTGACGATTACCGTATCGCGCTCCAACCCCGCCAGCACCGGATTAATCCGTGCCAGCAACTCGCGAGGCGTCTCGCCGTTCGGGGGTCGCCCATCCCACCCCCATTCCTCCACATGACGATAGCCGCTGGCTGGGTCAGCCAGTAGATCGACTCCCCGCTTCCCTTCCCAGTCTCCAAGATTGAGCTCAATGAGCGATGCGTCCTCGCGGATAGGGTTTTTCGCAAGAATATCAGCGGTCTCCCGTGCCCGTTTCAACGGACTTGAGAGGATGTCGGCGTCGGTCCATTCAGGTGGCAAGGCCAGTGTCGCGAGCCGCTCCCGCTCCGAATCCGACACAGGAATATCGGAACGCCCCTGCAACCGCCCCGCCTCGTTCCATTCCGTGCGCCCATGACGCAACAATGCGATCCTCATGACAAAGCCCTCAAAAGTGCAGCAAGATTTTCCGCCGCTGCTGTCATACTGTGACGGTCAAGTATGTAGAGACGTGCGGAAGCGCTGGCATCAGGGTCCGAACCGACTGCCTTGATCGCATTGCACAAACCCTTGGGATCGCCTTTCGCTGTGAGTTTAGAGCCGGTGCCGATGACGGCCTGCGGTCCCGGCCAGTCCTCCGCCACTACCGGCGTTCCCGCCGCCTGAGCCTCCAGATAGACCATTCCATAGGCCTCATTCACCCCAGGCCAAACGAACACGTCGGCAGCCTCATAGTGCTGCCGTAACAATGGGGTGTCGGAGATTTCTCCAGCAAAGCTTATCTTATTACCGAAGCCCTCGAACATTGCTTGCACTTCAGTCCTGTGGGGGCCGTCACCGATGATCGTCAGGTGCCAATCGTCGCCCAAGCCGTGCACCGCCTCGGCCATTGCGCGGTAGGAAGCCAACTTGTCCTCCCCTCGCATCATCGCCACTGTCAGTAGATGCAGAGCATCGCTGGATGCTTTTCGCGGCGGAGTATCACCGGGGTCGATAAATGGCGGGAAATCCACGACTTCCTGCCCTGCCTTGGCATCTCGGTCGAGTGCAAAGCGGTCATGCTCCGTCATGGCGAGCAGCAGGTCGGCCCTGTCGATGGCGGCCTCGGCACATTGGGCGAAGGTGGCCCATGGTCCCTCCAGCCGTTTCCGCGCCCGGCTTGCTTCGGCGATCACGTAGGGAATGCCAAACCGCTCCGTCAAGGCAGGGCCGATCAGGTCAGGAGCTTTGTAATAACAATGGTATGTGAACCAAAGCGCAGGTGGATCATCGCTCCACCGCGCTGCGATCGCGTCGATCTCATCCTTCGCCGCATCGAAATATCGAGCCTGCACTGCCGGATCACCTGCTCCATCCCGCACCCGGAGATCACTTGCGATTTCAGGAGCGTATCCCGCGTGTCTCAGGGCATCCAAGAACAACCGCGCCATGCGCCGGTCGCCGGATGGGGTAGGGTGGTCCGGCGGTTTCATCGGGGCATGGAAGGCGATGCGCTGGGTCATCCCATCGCTGCCTCGATCCGCGCCGCAACCGCCTCAATGCCCGCCTTCGCCCCAAAATCGGCCACCAACCTTTCCCGCAGCCGATCCGCAAAAATGGCGCGTTGTTCGGGGCTTGCAGCCATCTCCTCGATTGCGCCCCGAAGCGCATTCTTATCCTCCGCCGGCACCAAGCGTCCCGACACTCCGTCCTCCACGAATTCCGGGATCGCGGAGATCGCCGTAGATACCACCGGCAGGTTCTGGCTAGCCGCTTCCATCAGTACGTTCGGCAAACCATCGCGGTCGCCCGATGCCGTGATCCGGCTCGGCAGGACGAAAAGATCGGCCTCGGCCATTGCCGCGAATACCGCATCGCGCGCCTGTGCTCCGCGCCAGTCTATCCGCCCCGCAATTCCAAGGGTTTCCGCTCGGTTCTCCAACTCACGACTTAACCCACCGCCGCCGATATGGATGAATCGCCACTCCATGTCCTCAGGTAGCGTAGCCAGTGCGTCGAGTACCAGATCGTACCCCTTTTTCTCCACCAGACGCCCCACGGACAAGATCGTGAACGGTCCCGCCCCATCCCGTACAGGAGGATCGGGCAGGCGCGAGAGGTCGAGACCATGATAGACGAGCGCCACCCGCCCCTCAGGCCCCAATGCCGCCAGATGTTCCGCGCCATAGCGGGTGCAGGTCACACCAAACGCCGCATCCTCGATCTTCTCGCGCTTTTCCCATTCGGCGGTCGTCCAGATATCTTTTGCGTGGGCCGAGAATCCCCACGGCATTCCCCGCATGATCGCGGCATAGCGGGCAACCGAAGAAGGCGTGTGCAGAAAATGCGCGTAGAGGAACCCCGTCTCCTCCGGTGCCTCCGTCGCCAGTACGGCGGCTTGGGCGAAGCGCCGCACGCGGTTCGCATCGCGCGCTCGCACCAGATCGCGTAGCCATACGCCCGCCGCTTGCCAGAACCCGCGCGTCCTTGCGGCCTTGCCCAACGCCCGCACTACTCGCCCCGGCTCCTGCCGTACATATTCGGGCAGATACCGCACGGGAGCCTCGATTGCCTCGTTGACCGGATGAACCACCTTATCTGTTGGATGCCGCAGCGACCAGATATCGAAGACGATCCCGCGCTCTTGCAAGCCCAGCAACTCCTGCGCGATGAAGGTCTCCGACAGGCGCGGATACCCCTTCACGACGATGCCCACGCGCTTCGTCACCGCGCAAGCAACGCAGCGCGCGCCAATTCACTGACCCGGTCGAGGCCGTCCAGCAGCCCGTCAACTTTCGCAGCAGAGGGCAGGGGTTGCTTGTCCAGTGCCTTGATCGCGTCGCCCATCTCGGTGGGATCAGGCAAACCGTCGCTATCCTGAACGGGCGGCAACATCCGCACTAGCCCGATCCGCTCGGCGGCGGCGACGCGCAGATATTGCTCCATACGCGGCGTGATTCGGGGGGCAATCGCAGCGGGTTTGTCGAAGCTGAGGATTTCGCAGAATGTGTTGTATCCGCCCATCGCGATCACGCCCCGTGCTTCGATCATCAGGCGTTCCAGCCTCGAATCGAAATTTCGAGTGCGGATGTTCCGGAAGCGATGCGCGCGGCGCTCGAATTCCGTCCGCCGCTCGGCATTCATGAACGGGCCAAACACGATCAGCGCAGGCACGGAGAGCCGCGTATCCGCCTCATAAGCGCGCAAAACCCAGTCAATCAGAGCCTCTCCGTCACCGCCCCCGCCTGGCGTCACCAGCACCGAGCCGCGCGGTATCTGCTGGGCTGCGTGTGGCTCCGGCCAGTCATCCGGAGCTTCCCGGCGCAAGTATCCCGTATATCGAACTCGGTCGCGTACTGTCTTGGTCAGGGGCAATCCGGCCAACGGTTCGAAGATTTGTTTCAAACCGTAAATCCAGAGCTCATCGTAATATTTTTCGATCGCTTCCGGCGCGCCCTTGCGTACCCATTCGCTTTTGAGCGCCCCGGCTTCGTCCAGCACATCCCGCAAGCCAAGGACGATCTTCGTTCCCTCTGCGCTGAGGTAGTCGAGCGTCGGCAGCATTTCCCCGCGCAGGCCGGTCGGCTCCTTGTCTACGATGAGCAGATCGGGGGCAAAGGCTTCGGCGGTGACACGCAGGATGCGCTCGCGCAATGCCACGGTCTGCGCGATGTCGAGATGCATGGTGTCGGAAACATAATCCCCGCTGGCCAGTTTCACGACGCCGGGGATTCGCACGAAATCGACCCCCTGCGGAAAATCGAACCGCCCCACGATAGGGGAGCCGGTTGCGATCAGGATACTCGCACCTTCGAACCGCAAGGCCAATGCGGTGGCAATTGTTCGGGCGCGACGGATATGCCCGAGGCCATAGGTGTCGTGGCTGTAGAGCATGATGCGTGGCGCGACGGGATCGTCGCTGCGTTGCCCATCGCGAGATCCGGCCCCTGTCTCGGTTTCATTCAACACAGGCGCGATCCTCGCTGTTTGCGCCATATCCGGCGCTATCTGGAAATCCCTAACAGAGACCGGGCGCCAAGGTACAGTAACCTCGCAACACCATTAAGCGATGTAATGGAGACGGCGTGGATCGAAGGCGCTATACTCGGCTGGCAATGCGTATAACCACACTCTCTCTTCGTGCATTTCTCGGGGCGGTCTTCCTTGCGGTCGCGCTGATTTTTGCTGCGCAGCCGTCTATGGCGCAGGAAACTGCCGGTGACGCCTATGGACAATTGGCCGAGGCCACCAGCGCCAATCCTGGTGAGGATGCTGGGCCGGATCAATACGCCGCTGCCGCGCAGGAGCTCTCGATGTTGTCGGAGACGCAACTCAGCATCGAGCGGGTTCGCAAGCGCACCGGTGAAATCCTGAAATATCTGCCACAGATCGTGCCGGACATCCTCTCGCATCTGCGCGAAAAAAGCCCGACCGGCGAAGCGCGGTACTTTCCTGTTCTGCTGGGCTGGACACTGCTGTTCTTCGCGATTGCCTATCTGATCGAATGGCAGATCTACGGGGTCAGGCTATGCGGTCCATGGTTCATCCCGCTTCAGAAAACCAACCCAGAGGGCTTGGTAGAGAAACTGCCAATTCTCGCCTTGCGAGCGGCAATCGGTGTGGTCGGCATCCTGCTCTCGCTGCTGATGGTTGCCCTGATGATCGCGGCGTATCTCGATACGTCCAGCGACATCGCCCAGAAGACGCTTATCGTTATCATGCTCTCTGTGGCAGCGGCTCGGACTTCGGCGATAATCTGGCGAATGGTCCTCTCGCCCTACCTTCCGAACTACCGGATCCCCTGCCTCGACGACCGGGAATCGCGTAAACTTTTCGGATGGCTCTGGAGTACGATTGCCGTCTCGATTGCGCTGCTCGCGTTCTGCTATTGGATCGAAGATACCGGCGCGAACCTTCTGACCCACAACGCGGTGACGCTCGTTGCGACTGCCATCATGGTCATCGTGAACATCGCCATGGTCACCGTGAACCGCAGAGCGATCAGCCGCGCGATCCTGGGTAAGTGCAATATCGATGATACGACGCGATTGCAGCGATTCTCATCTGCAATATGGGCACCCTTGGCGATCCTCTACTTCATCGGCGCGTCGCTTATTCTGACGTACCGATTGCTTTCAGGCAGCGTGAGCGGTGCACCCCTGGTGGTCGGGGCCTACACTGTCCTTCTCGCGATTCTCGTTGCCTATGGTGTCGTGGCCTTCGTCATTGCCCGCATCTTCCGGCGGCGGCGCAAAATCTTTATCGCCGAGCAGCGGCGTGAGGAAGCCCGCAGCGCGGTACCCGAAGAAGAAGCGCGGATCATCGATCATGCCTTCATCGAGGGTGATCCGCTTTCCGGCGACGGCGACGAGGAAAGCGGCCCTGCCGCCGGGGGCATTCCCGGCGGATATGCGTCCCGAAACGCTGCAATGCTTCACGGAATGCGGGATTTCGAGGCGCTGGCCAAACGCACCGCCTCGATCTTTGCCTTCGGCGCGGGCATCTATGCACTGCTGCATATCTGGGATTTCGACTATCTGCTGGAGGAGGGCGGTGCGCTCGATCCGGTCCAGGACGTCATTGATATTTGCCTGATCGGGTATCTCATCTATCACGCGACCCGAATCTGGATCGATACCCGGATCGAAGAGGAGGTCGGCGACGGACCCGAAACTGAACTGGGGGACGAAGGCGGCGGGGCAAGCGCGGCCTCGCGACTGGCGACACTGTTGCCGCTCTTCCGTAACTTCCTGCTTTTTACTATCTCGATCAGCGTTCTGGTCATGGTGCTGTTGAAGATGGGCATCAACGTCGCCCCGCTCTTCGCCGGTGCCGGTGTCGTCGGTATCGCCATCGGTTTCGGCGCTCAAACGCTGATCCGCGATATCCTGTCGGGTATGTTTTATCTGTTCGACGATGCCTTCCGCAAAGGCGAGTATATCGATATCGGACTTGTGAAAGGCACGGTGGAGAAGATTTCGATCCGCTCGTTCCAGCTTCGCCATCACCTCGGTGCTCTGCATACGATTCCCTTCGGCGAGATCACGCATCTGACCAACTACTCCCGCGACTGGGTGATGGTGAAACTCCCGATCCGCGTCACCTATGACACCGATATCGAGAAGGTCCGCAAGCTCATCAAGAAACTGGGGCAAGAGTTGCTGGAACACGAGGTCGAAGGCCCGAAATTCGTCCAACCCCTCAAATCGCAGGGCGTTTACAAGATGGAAGACTCCGCGATGATCATGCGGGTCAAATTCATGACCCGACCCGGCGACCAGTGGACGACCCGAAAGCTGGTCTACTCCAAGATCCGCGAACTCTTCCGCGAGAACGACATCAAATTCGCTCACCGCGAGGTTACTGTGCGTCTGTCGGAAAAGGAGCTTGCAGCCTTGCCGCCAGACCAGCGCGAAGCGGTCTCGGGGGCCGCCCTGACTGCCGTGGCGACGGCGGAGGAGGAAGCGATGGGCATGCCGAAGGCGGTGGGCGACGACCGTTGAGCACCTTGATGGTGCAATATGGCAACAATCGATGCTTTTGCGCATCGCAAATATAACACACCCGTTGCGAATCCGCGTCGACTCGGGGCATGTGCCGCTCCGGGCGAATGACCGCCTGAGCCTCATGGAAAGGAGGTCCGTATGAAAATATGTCTCCGTCCCCATGCGCCCTTTGGGTTTGCATGTCGCGAGGCCAGTGTCGCGCAATCGTTCCGGTAACGATGGTTCACACCCATCGTGATGTAGCTCATCGGATAGAGCATCAGATTTAAGATCTGACTGTAGCGGGTTCGAGTCCCGTCATCACTCCGCTGGTACTGGCGCAAGCCTTCAGGTTCGACTCCTGAACACAGCCTTCAACGCTGTTCACCCATGACGGTTTCCGGTGTCGGGCCGGCTCCTGCTTCTGCGTGTTTTCCTTCGGGATGGCGCGTGGGCGTGGGGACCACGAGTCCACCTCCGGCGCAACGATGACGGTAGAGGCGGCAAGGGGTCGCGCGGACGGACAGAGCCACGGCTCCCGTTCCTATGCGCCGCCTCTTGCCCCCGACATCCCCTCGCGGCGCGCCCGAAGTGGCCCGGTAAAGTCCGGCACCGGGAATCGCTTTCCATCCCTTTTTCCCCTTTTGATTTTCCAACCACAGGAGAGGCCAATGACCGTATTCCGTAATTTTGCCGACGCTCTCCTGGGCGTCACCCGCATCGTCATCAACGAGGGCGAACGTGCGCTCGTCTCGCTCGATGGTCGCTACAAGGGCATCGTCGGCCCCGGCGAGCACGCCTTCGTCACGCGCAACCGACAGCTTGCCGTCCAACGGTTTGCAATCGCCGGAGGCAATGCTGTCGACGCTGCTCTCGCTACGCTGGTACGCGAGCGTCCCGAGCTTGCCCAAGGCGAGTTGATGGAGGTCCGCACCGGGCAGGGCGAGGCCGCCGCGATTTTCCGCGACGGCGTGTTGTTCGGCCTGATGAAACCCGATGCGCGCACGATTCTCTGGATCGATGCGGGCCCTTGGGCGGTCGAGGTCTATAATGTGGCAGACGAACTGCGTGTGCCGGATGCGCTGGCCAAACGGACGACGAAGTCGCGCATCACCGACCCGGTGAAGCGTTTCGAGGTCGGCCAAAGCCAGGTCGCCGTCCTGTTCGTCGATGGTGTCCAGACCGACACGCTCGGCCCCGGTTCGCATGTCTTCTGGTCTGTCGGCCCGAAGGTCGAAGCAAGCCTGATCGACACGCGCCGTATGGCGCTGGAGATCGCGGGGCAGGAGCTTCTGACCAAGGACCGCGTGACCATCCGCGTGAACCTGTCGGTCGTCTACCGTGTCACCGACCCGGTCGCGGCAGTGACCGGCGCGCGCGACTTCGCGGAGACGCTCTACCGTGAGGCGCAGTTCGCCCTGCGCCGGACGCTCGGCACGATGACCCTCGACCGCATTCTCGCGGAAAAGGTGGATATCGATCCGACTCCGGTTCGGGACGAGATGGCCGCGCTCGGCGTTGAGGTGAGCGAGTTGGCCATGAAGGACGTGATCCTTCCGGGCGAGATGCGCGCGATCCTCAATCAGGTGGTCGCCGCTGAGAAGGAGGCGGAGGCCAACGTCATCCGTCGCCGCGAGGAAACGAACGCAACCCGTTCGCTCCTCAATACGGCGAAGGTGATGGAAGAAAACCCGATGGTGTTGCGTCTCAAGGAGCTGGAGGCGTTGCAGGAACTCGCCGGTAAGGTCGAGCGGCTGACGGTCCATAACGGGACCAACGGTCTGATAAACGACCTCGTGCGCCTGCGCGAATGACACTGACGTTGCCCCGGTCGCTGAGCCGGGGCAACATGATCTCTATCCCACCTGAAGGGAGGCGATCAACGCGGGGATGTAGTGATCTCGGTGCACAAATACTCCTTGCGCTCGGATGTCATGTGCATGCGGAGTGATCGCAAGGGATTTCGATTGCGGGATCGTTCGCCTGCATGAATGCCGCATCCGGATCGAACCGGTCTGACCCAGATCAATGTCTGGGATCCCGACGGCAACCATATTCACGTCGATTTCCCTCTCGACGGATGAGCGCACGAAAAAGTTATGTCGCACCCAGATCACGCTTGCCCGCGCTCTGTCGGGCGAGACGTAATTTAAGCGTCAGCGCCCCCATTCGCGGACCGGGCCGCTGTCCAGATGCACGAAGTTTGAAGAACTGTAGCGTCCCACGCCACCCGCAGCGAGCCGTTCGCCGATATTGGCGATGGTGTCCGAAGACACGCCCTTCATGCGAAGGTCCATCGCCATGCCTCTGATATGATAAGAGTTCTTGGCGACGCCGCTGGAGCGCCTGCGCAGGGCATCATTCGTGCGCTTCGAGCGGAAGCCGGAGATCACGGAGAAGGGCCGGTCATGCCCGATCATGTACTGCGTTGCCGAGACGATATCGACGGCTCTTGGATCAATCTGATGCATCTCATTGGTGCGAAAGTCGCGCAAAACGCGATCAACTTCTGCCATCACACCCGGAATGTATTCACCGTAAGCATAATATATGGCATCAAGACGCTCGTCTGTTCGTGGATTGTAAATGTTGATCCTGCGAAGATCACCCGCACGGGCCGCAACGCTGCGGAACGGACAGAGCAGCAGACTGGCAGTGGCACCGACGAGCAGGCCACGCCGGGTACAATTGGAACGGAGAGTTGGCGTGTCTGACATGAATACGGTCCCCAAGACGGTCTTCGGTTCTCGCATCGGCACCCTTGCCGCTACGATTATGACGTCCCCCCAGGACGCCTTTCGGTTCGGGGACCAGTATCGCAGGGACGGTTTTCACATTGGTTTACTGCGGACGATTCGGCGCGTTTCAATATCTCGAATTTTAATCGTTGCCTTTGTCGCGGGCGGAACAGTCGCTCAGGCGGCCCCCGGCACGGTCGCTGCGACTGCCCCCGCCGAAGCGCAACAGAGCGTCTACGATCCCCTTGCGGCAGCCTTCGATCTCTTCGCGTCCGACCAGAATGCACCGAAGCTATGGGTGCGAGGCAGCGACGATCTCGACCGGGCCAAAGCCCTACTCGCCCGGTTTCAGATGGCACCGGGCCATGGCTTGTCGCCGTCCCGCTACGATGTCGAGAAACTGCGCGGTATGGTGGAAACCTTCGAAGCCGAACCAGGGTTCGAGGCCGCCCAGAACCTCGAACGCGCTCTCTCCATCGCCTACATGCGCTACGCCACCGATCTCGTCTCGGGGATGGTCGATCCCGAAAGCCTCGAAGTGCGAGTCCATGTTGATCCGGCTCGGATCAGCCCCGTTCGCTTGTTGAACCGGGCGGCGCAAGCCGAGGATGTGGAAGCCCTGCTTGATAGCCTCGCGCCGTCGAATATCCGCTATCGGAACCTGCGCGCTGCCGTCCTGCGGATGATGGATCAGGTCAATCGGGGCGGCTGGGGCGATACCGTTGAGCCGGGCGGCCTCGGCCCCGGAGCCGTCTCCGCCAATGTCGCGAAGCTGCGTCGACGTCTGATGGCGATGGGCGATCTCGCCCCCGAACCCGATCTATTCGGCGTGACCAGCGATCCCGATATCGCTGCCTATGACGAGCGCCTGATGGGCGCAGTCGCGGCCTTTCAGCAGCGGCATGGCCTCACGGCAGACGGAATCGCCGGTCCCGCCACCCTGCGTGCTCTTAACGCGCCGCTCGGGATGCGCCTCGCGCAGGCGATGCTTAATCTCGAACGCCTTCGCTGGCGCCAGAAAAAGCTGACAGGTCGGCGCATCGAGGTGAACCAGCCCGATTTTCGCATGACCGTCTACGACGATGCCAGCGCTCCGGTCCACGACGCGAGAGTCGTCATTGGCAAGAGCGAGCGGCGGCTCCAGACTCCCGAATTCAACGATCACATGAGTTATATTGTCCTCAACCCTACCTGGACGGTCCCTCGCAGCATCATCCGCCGCGAAATCCTGCCTGACATGCAAAAAGACCCAACCTGGCTCGAACGCAACAACATGATCCTGCTGCGCGGTGGGAAAAAGATCGATCCCACGACTGTAGATTGGCAGGCCGAGACCCGCGAGAGCGTGTCCGACATGGGCGTGGTGCAGCGCCCCGGCAAAGGCAACGCCCTCGGCAACGTCAAGTTCATGTTCCCGAACGGTTATAATGTCTATCTGCATGACACGCCGTCGAAGCATCTCTTCGCTTCGGACAGCCGCGCCTACAGCCATGGCTGCGTCCGGGTCGAGCGCCCCTTCGCTCTCGCATGGCTGCTTCTTTCCGACCAAACGGACGATCCGGGCACGATGATCGAGGAAACGCTGGCGACCGGCAAGGAGACGAACGTCCCCTTGGAGCGCCCGATTCCGATTTCGTTGATCTATCTGACCTCGTGGGTCGATGAAGCAGGTGTTCTCAATTTCCGCGAAGACGTCTACAAGCGCGATGAAATCCTTGCGCGCGCCCTGCGGGCTAATTCCTGACGAGCGGAGAGGCCCATGGCCGAGTCCCACACGGTCGCTGATCTCGCCACAGCCCTCGGCGCAACATTCGAGGGCGATGGCACGATCCGCGTCGCAGGCCTTGTCCATCCCTCGATGGCGGAACCGGATGCTCTGGTTATGGCCAGCTCCCCCGATTTCCTGAAGCTGATCGAGCCGGGAACGGCCCGCGCGGCCCTCGTGGCGCAAGGCGCAGACTGGCGTGCGGCGGGGTTGGAAGCAGCCATCCTCGCCCCCCGTCCCCGCTACGCTATGGCTCACGCTACCCGCGCGTTCGCCACGCCTGACACACTCGCGACCGGCATTCATCCTTCCGCTATCGTAGAACCGAGCGCGGAAATCGGCGAGGGCGTCCGCATCGGCCCCTTCGTTCATATCGCCGCGCGGGTTCGCATCGGGGCGGGCAGTACCATCCACTCCCATGTCTCCATTGGCGAAGACGCCGTGCTGGGGCAGGGTGCTCTGATCCATGCCGGGGCGCGCGTCGCCAGCCGGGTAAGCATTGGCGCAAGAGCGATTATCCATCAGAACGCCGTCATTGGTGCAGATGGTTTCTCTTTCGTCACGCCTGATCTTGGTGCGGTCGAAGCAGCAAAATCCGGCGGTGGCAGTGAATCCGCTACCCAGAACCTTGCTCTGGAACGCATCCATTCCCTCGCCGCCGTAACGCTTGGCGACGATGTTGAGATCGGAGCTGGAACCACCATCGACCGGGGCACCCTTCAGGACACACGCATCGGCTCGGGCACCAAGATCGATAATCAGGTTCAGATCGGCCACAATGTCCGCATCGGCGAAACCTGCATGCTCTGCGCGCAGGTCGGCATTGCGGGCAGTGTACAGATCGGGGATCGCGTCGTCCTAGGCGGCAAGGCCGGGGTAGCCGATCATCTTAAAATCGGTTCCGATGTCCTCGTTGCCGCTGCGTCCGCCGTGGCCAGCAACGTCAAGGGCCGGTCCATCGTGATGGGCGTCCCGGCCATGCCACGCGACGAAGCCGTGCGCTCTGTCATGGCGATTCGACGGCTGCCGCGATTGATGGACAGCGTAGAGGCCCTGAAAAAACGGCTTTCATCAATGGACAGTACCGGTTAATTGACCTATTCCCTGCGCGGAAAGCGGCGGATAGCCACCGGGAAAGTATTTCGATGAGCGATGACATACGCCAGCGGGTCCGCGTCATCGTCGCCGAACAGGCGATGATTGACGTCGAGCAGGTCTCACCCGAATCGACGATGGACGATCTCGGCCTCGACTCTCTGGGGCTGGTGGAGATCGTCTTTGCCATCGAGGAGGAGTTTGGCGTCTCGGTCCCCTATAATGCCAACGAGCCGAATTCCGAGGAATTCGACATCTCCACCGTGAAGGCCGTCGAAGACGGGGTGATAAAGCTCACGGCGGAGAAGGTTTGATCGGTTGATGCGGCGTGTGGTCGTCACCGGAACGGGCGTCGTGTCCGCGCTCGGCATCGGGTACGACGCACATGTCGACGCCTTGCGGGCGGGTCGCTCTGGGATCGGCCCCATCGAATTGATCGAGACCGAGGGGCTGACGATTGGCATTGCCGCCGAGGCCAAGGGCTATGTCGCAACCGACCATTTTACAAAGAATGAGCTGACCCTGCGCGACCGCGTCACCCAGATGGCGTTGACGGCGACCGAGGAAGCGGTGGCGCGTTCCGGCATCGATTTCACCGACGATCTCGGAATGCGGACCGCTACGATCATCGGCACGTCGATGGGCGGCCAGCACACGCAGGACGACAATTACCGCCTCATCTATCGCGACGGCAAACAGCGCGTGCATCCCTTCACCGTCCCCAAGCTTATGTCCAATGCGCCCGCAAGCTGGATCAGCATGGAGCATGGGCTGAAGGGTCCGGCATGGTCCATCTCCACCGCCTGCGCCTCCTCGAACCATGCCATCGGGCAGGCGTTCCACATGATCCGCGGCGGCATGGCCGATGTTGCCGTCACGGGGGGATGCGAATCGGGTTTGACCTACGGTGTACTCAAGGCGTGGGAGGGTCTGCGCGTCATGTCGAAGGATACCTGTCGCCCGTTCTCGAAAACCCGCAATGGTATGGTGCAGGGCGAGGGTGCAGCGATCCTCGTGCTGGAGGATTTGGATGCCGCAAAGGCGCGCGGAGCGAATATCCTTGGTGAGATCGTTGGTTTCGGCATGACGGCGGACGCGAACGATATCGTGCAACCTTCTCTCGATGGTGCAACACGGGCAATGCGCGCTGCGCTCGCCGATGCCGGACTGGATGGCAGCGAGATCGCCTATATCAACGCCCATGGCACGGCCACGGCGGCGAATGACAAGACCGAATGTGCCGCGATCCGAAACGTCTTCGGTGATCATGCCGACCGGCTGCTCGTCTCGTCGACCAAATCCATGCACGGCCATTGCATCGGCGCAGCGGGCGCGCTCGAGATGGCCGCGACTCTCTCTGCCCTTGGTTCCGGCATCGTTCCGCCGACCGCGAATTTTGAAGAGCCGGACCCGGATTGCGACCTTGATGTCGTGCCGAACGAGGCCCGCGAAGCTGACGTGCCCTTCGCGCTCTCCAACTCTTTTGCTTTTGGTGGCCTGAACGCCGTCCTCGTCGCTCGCCGCTTCGACGATTGAAGCTTTTACCTGGCCCCGCATTAATGCGGGGCTTTTAAGCCCTGGAACAGATTCTATCCAGCCTTCGCCAGCCAAGGCGTGACATCACGGCGCCTTGCTTCAAAATCACTGATCGATTGCTCTTTTTCCATCGTCAGGCCAATATCGTCCAAGCCATTGAGCAGGCAGTGCTTCTTAAAGGGGTCGATGTCGAACGAGATCGAGCCACCGTCCGGCCCCGTTATCGTCTGGGCTTCCAGATCGACGGTCAGCCGGGCGTTTGCGCCGCGCTCGGCATCGTCCATCAGCTTATCGACTTGCTCTTGGGGAAGAGCGATGGGCAGGATACCGTTCTTGAAGCAGTTATTGTAGAAGATATCCGCAAAACTCGGCGCGATGACGCAGCGGATGCCGAAATCGAGCAGCGCCCATGGCGCATGTTCGCGGGACGATCCACAGCCGAAATTGTCGCCCGACACGAGGACTTCCGCGTCGCGATAGGCGGGCTTGTTCAGCACGAAATCCGGCTTTTCAGATCCGTCGTCATTATAGCGCATCTCGGAGAACAGCGCGACGCCGAGACCGGTGCGCTGAATCGTCTTGAGATACTGCTTGGGGATGATCATGTCCGTATCGACATTGATCTGCGGCAGCGGAGCCGCGATGCCGTCGAGCTTGGTAAACGAGTCCATAACGCTGGCCTTTCGAGAATTATGCGCCTTTCAACCATGCGTGGCTCCCGCTGGCAAGATCGTCCCGCGCTTTCGCTCGACTATGGCGTGATGGAGACCTGAAACGACAGCGACCCGTTGGCACCCGCCGGAAACGCGCCGGGACAGGACCATTCCAGCGGGCCTGCATAGCCCGCGATATTGCTGCCGCTGCCCGGAACCGCGAGCG
>CALHLW010000202.1 GCA_938034615.1 uncultured Neomegalonema sp.
CTCGATCTACCCTGATGATTTCGATCATATCCTCGATCCCATGGTCCTGCGACAGGCCGAGGACGCTCACATAGAGGAGCTTTTCGCTCCTGTAGCGACCCTCGGTGCGTCGCTGCTCCACGCCCTGTTCCCTCGCAGCTATATCGACCCTAACCGCGCCGAGACTGATCTGGATGTAACGATGATCGACGGCGACTGGACCGGGCCGGTAGAGCCGTCCTCCAAGACGCTGAATCGGGGCGCAGGGCTGATCTGGCGGCGGATGCGCGGGGAGGGCGAGATGTATGACCGTCTGCTCACCGTGTCGGCGGTTCGCCATCGCATCGACACCTGCTGGCAACCGTATCACGACGCTCTCACCGCCCTGATAGACGCGACTCATGCGCGCCACGGTGTCAGCTTCCATGTCGACTGCCATTCCATGCCCGCCATGGGCGACGCGAATAGCGAGGATGGTCCCGTCCCCCGCCCCGATTTTATCGTTGGCGACCGCGACGGCACGACCTGCGAACCCGGTCTGACCGCTCTCATCGCGGACCATCTGCGCAGCGAAGGCTTCGACGTCGCGATCAACGATCCCTACAAGGGCGTCGAGCTTGTGCGCCGCTATGCAGACCCGGCAGCGGGGCGTCATTCGGTGCAACTGGAGATCAATCGCAAGCTGTTCATGGATGAATTAACGTTGTCGAAGACCGCCGGCTTTCTACACATCGAAGCCGTTTTGCTGCGTCTGAATCAGGCGATCATCGGGTATGCGAAGGCCATCGCTGCGTGAACCACCCTCGGCCCATCCACTTGCTCGGCAAGGATTATGATCCCATCGCTCTCGTTGCGACCGTCCTGATTGGTACGGGCGGGGCGTTGCTTGCGCGTTGGATCGGCACGCCGTTGCCATGGCTGTTCGGTGCGGTCGTCGCGGTTGGACTGGCTGCGCTGGCCAAGGTCGAGATCGCGGGCGAGCCGGTGCAGTTTCCGATCAAAGCCCGTTTCTTCTTCGTCCCGATCATCGGCGTGACCATCGGCGGCGCGGTCACACCTGACCTGATCCGCGACATCCCCCGGTGGTGGCCCAGCCTTGCTGCACTTGTGCTGTTTGTTCCGCTCGCTCATTTCGCCGGATATGCCCTGTTTCGCCGCCTGGGAAAGCTGGATAAACCGACCGCATGGTTCGCGGCCATGCCCGGTGGCCTGATCGAGGCCATCGCGATGGGTGAGGCGAACGGTGCGGATACGCGGATGCTGAACCTGCTCCAGTTCTTGCGTCTCATCATCTGCATTCTCACGGTGCCAACGGTCTTCATGCTGCTGGAGGGCGTGGCGGTCGGCAGTGCATCGGGCGCGCAGATCGAGGCGCGGGGCGTGTTCGATGTTCCAAATGCGCTCGTGCTCGCGGCGTGCGGAATCATCGGCCTGTTGGTTGGACGGCGCATCGGCTTGCCTGCCGCGCTCATCACGGGACCAATCCTCGTAAGCGGTGCGGCGCACCTCGCAGGCGTTACCGATGCCGTGCCGCCTCCATGGATGATCTCCATGACGCAGCTCGTCGTGGGCCTGACATTAGGCATCCGATTTGCCGGTCTCAGCCGCCGGGAAATCCGTCTCGGTATCCTTCTCACAGTCATCAGCGTCGGCATGGCGCTGGGCATCGCGACGTTGTTCGGTGTGATCCTTGCGGGAGTGGTGGGCGAAAGTGTGGAGGCCCTCGTTCTCGCTTTTGCTCCCGGCGGGGTGGTCGAGATGTCGCTGATCGCGATCTCGCTGGAGGTCAGCGTCCTCTACGTCACTGCCCACCACGTCGCACGCATCCTGCTCGCTGTGGTGTTTGCGAAGATGACCTATCTTCGGATCGTGGGGCGGCGGTAATCGCCACCCGTCGTTGGTAAGAAAAAAGGCCATCGCTTGCACGATGGCCCTTGGATCGTCAGTGCTGCACAGCGCCCCTATTCGACAACAACCGCTTCTGGTGTCTCGTAGTCGCTGAAGTCGGGCACATCCGTATTGACCTTCTTGCGCAGCGAGTCCTCGTAATCGCCCAGCATGGACTCGCCGTAGAGTGGCTTCTGCACGCCGTTATGGCAGGTGTTACAGCCGACCTTTAGAACGTCGCCCTCGGGTCCACGATGCTGTGCGTCCATGGGAAATACCGGGGTGAGGCCGACCATGTAGTCGTTGTTCAACTGTCGGGCCATACGGATACCGTACCACGCTGTCACGCGCTGAGGAGGGCTTTGATCCCAGTCGTTGAAGGCGCGGCTGTTGTGGCAGGTCACGCAGTTCGCGTTCAGCGATTCCGACATGTGCATCATCAATGCCCAAGTCTTCTCGGTTTCCTTCGTCGTGGCAGTCTGTGCGCCGGTTGGGAGGGCCGTATCTGCGTGGATGCGGATTTCCTCGTTTCCGAGCAGATAATCCTCCAGCGCATTCTGTGGCAGTGAACTGTTGCCCGAGAAGACGCCGGCGACGTTCTGGCCGTCACGATAGCCGCGACTTGCCGGTTTCGGTTCGAGGTCGCGATACCAGACTTCCTTCGGCACCGGATTGCCCCTGTGACAGGTGTAGCAGGTCACGCCCGTATTGCCGACATGGGCCTGCCAATCGACGTTGATCGCCTGATTCATCTGGATCATGCGCCGCGAGACGATCTTGGTATAGACCTCGTCCGACGCCATGTTCTCGACGTTGTGACAGTATTCACAACCCGCTTCCGGTGACACCCATTCCGTGATCGACGCCATAAATTGCGTGAACTGGTCATCCGAGAGATGGCCGAGAACCTGGACGTTCTCGTATACTTCGCTGGCCCGCTCGCCTTCGGGATCGGGTTCCCAGGGCGATTCCGGTACGACATTGGCGGCCCGTGCGGCGGCGGCTTCGCCGGCATCCTTGGTCACGAACATCCCCGTTCCGCGATAGCCGACCTGTTCGCTTTCAACGGGAGGCATGTCCCAGTCCACGCCGATGAAGCTGGCAATACCGAGCAGGGCGGCGGCTCCGGCGGCCATTGGCAAGGCGAAGTTCATTGTGCACCTCCTGCCGCCAGCGCGGGATCGACGACGGACGGATAGATATCGGGAACGGGCGCGACGATGCCGTGCTTGATGCCCCAGAGATACCAGTTATCGACCACCGTGCCGGTCAGCAGGATGCCGATGGCTCCGGTCAGCGGCGCGAGAACGGCAAACCACCAGGCCCAGCGGTGAACCGATTCCATCGTGGCATTGAAGCCCATGGTCCAGCGCCAGAAGAGGGCGGCGCGTTCCGAGGCCGTACCCCGGTCGGTGATCTGTTCCAACTCGCGCTCGCCGCCATACCGGCTGACCGCGAGGATCGTCGCGCCATGCATCGCAAACAGCAGAACCGAGCCATAGAGGAAGACGATGGAGAGGCAGTGGAACGGGTTGTAGTAGAGATTGCCGTAGCGGATCGAGAACGACGCGGTCCAGTCCAGATGTGGGAAGATGCCGTAGGGGACGGCCTCGGCCCAACTTCCCATCAGCAGCGGGCGAATGAAGCCCAGCACGAGGAACAGGAAGATCGCGGAAGCGAAGGCCCAGGGAACATGCGTACCCAGACCCAGCACGACGGCCCGTCGATACGTCCGAACCCACCAGAGCAGCACCGACGCTGTCAGGAAAAACCCAGTAATGATGAACCAACCGCCTTCGTTCAGCGGCGGGATGATCTTGAAACCCCATTCCGGTCCGGGCGGTTCGAGGCCCAGCCAGAAAAGCTGTCTCACGAACTGGATCGGATCCCAGCCCACCGAGGCGAGCATATTCAACCCGACGATCAGGAACGCGACTGTTCCGCAGAACAACGACAGCGATCCGAGGAAGCCCAGATAGATCGGCCCCAATTGGGCATTGCCGATCTTGCCGATCCAGTAATTGTGTTGTGGCTGTCCGGTGCGAACGGATTCTCCGGCTGGAAGGGGCATACCCTCTTCCAGATGACCGCGAACCTGGATCGCCGTGAAGATGTTTTGATATTCGGGCATGATCTCAGCTCCAGATTGGCAGGTTGAGCCACCAGGCCCACCATTGCGGCCAGCCCTCGTTCCAGAACGGCCCACTGATAACGATGCAGACGGCGCTCCAGAACCCGGCATTGAGCGCGAGGAGCAGGCCGACGCGGTGAATGCCGAGCGTTCCGACCGAGTAGCCGATAGTATCCCGGAAGAAGGTATCTTCGTATTCCGGGCTCTTGACTTCCTTCAGCTCGTTCGTCCAGCCGCTCTTGCGACCGGGATTTGCCGCAGACAGGATCAACCCGCCATGCAGCGACAGCGCCAGCGTCGTCGTGAAGAAGAAAGTGACGGCCAGCATATGAGCCGGATTGTAGTGGAAGTGCAGATATTGATATCCGACATTCGACACCCAATCGAGGTGGCTGAATATCCCGTAAGGAAAGCCATGGCCCCAGGCGCCGAGCAGCAAGGGTCGGATGACGACCAGCGTGACATAGGCGAAGATCGCGACGCTGAAGGCGAAGGGGACGTGCAGTCCCATGCCCAGCTTCCGGCAAATCTCTACCTCACGTAATGCCCACGAAGAGAAGGTGATGATCGCGCATATCGTGATGATCTGCCATAGACCGCCTTCCGCCATCGGGGCGAGGGCTAGGCCATAGCTGAGATCGGGGGGCGCGATGGAGATGCGCCAGATATTCCACGTCGGCCCAAGAGCTGCACCATAGATGATCAATGCGGTTCCGAGCGTGCCGAAGAATGCGGTCAGGATACCGAAAAAGCCGACATAGAACGGGCCGACCCAGAAATCGAAGAGATCACCGCCGAGAAGCGTCCCCCCTCGCACGCGGTACTTCCGTTCAAAACTGAGCAAAGCCATTGCCGACCCTCCAAAGCGCCGTCGCGCGAATTTTCTGTTGTGGTTGGTGGCGGGCGAATGAATCGCCCGCCTCCTTGGTATCAGCCGAGAAGCGTGGTCCGTTCCAGCGTCGAGATCGACTGTTCAACCGAAGCGAGGGGCGCGCCCTCGAGCCAGTTGAAGCGGTCGGTGCTCAACAGGATGAAATGGATCAGGATCGCCAGGGCGAACAAGAAGACCGCCATGGCAACGAGCACACGGCGTGGGTCGAATAGTAGCCATACTCTCCACATTGTGCTGTTCCCTATGCGATCATTGTCAGGAGTGCCGAGGCGGTTTCCGTCGCGCTGTTCAGCGCCGCGTAACCGTCATCGCCAGGAATCCACGGGCGCCACATCCAGACCAGGATATGAGCAAACACGGCGATCGCCGTGAAGATCATGAACCCCTGGATGAAGTACTTGTGGTACTCCTGAGCTTCGCTCTCGGTCAGACCCGAAAGTGAGACGTCAGCCATGAACGTCACCTCCTAGTCTAGTCACCGCAGAACCCCTGCGGCAGGGTGTCGAACCGCCCGCGAACGGGTCGTTCCGACGGCTTCACCGGGTTTGGCGCCCGGTAAACTGAAGAGGGCTATCGTTTGAAAGCGTAGCCCGCAGCCGTGTGAGCAACCGATTTCGCCTCCGCGATGATCGACTGCCGTTCTTCCTGCTGCGCGCCCGGTTGGGCAACGACGGCAACCGCCCGTTTCGTTACGGCGGTCGCGAGGCAGAACGTGAAGAGGATGCCGACGATGAGTCGGTATTCGAGCCGGTCCCAGATCGAAATCCGGCTCGTTCTGCGTGACCCTGAATGAGCAATCGCCATGTCGTCATCTCCTCATCATGGCCGGTCTTGCGACCCGCCGGTTTCGTCAGGCCGCTCTTTCGACAGCCTTATGTTTAGTATCCAGGTGTTCAGTCCCGACGGTCTCGGACCCTGCCCGCCGCGCGTTGGTTTCCGCCGTGTCGCGGAGCTTCTTGGCCGCCGAAATTCTCACCAGAACCGGCTCAAGCGCGACGAGATCGTCGAGCTGTTGCTTTGCTTCGGCACTCCATGGCAATTCGCGGGCAGTGCGCGCCGGAGTGGAGTCGATCTTGTCGAGTTCAGTGCCGAGGGGCAGGATGTTGAACAGGGCATCAAACAGCCCGTTGCAGACTTCCTGAATGGCGTAGGTCGCGCCCGAATAACCCATCATCGGCGTGCCCGTATGCCGTCGGATGATCGCGCCGGGGAAGGACGCGGGAATGTAGATCGCCTTCGATCCCGTCTCCGCCAGATACATGCGTTCATTGTAGGAACCGAACAGGATGAGGGGCGGCGTGTTCTGCACCGCCTCGCGGATAGCGTCGTTATCGGGCTTCACGCCGGGACGGCGCTGGAAGCTGAACGTGCAGGGCAAGCCCATTTCCTCTTCGAGGAAATTGCGGATACCGCGCTCGTAGGTCTCGGTCGCGACGATCGCGAAACTGGCCGTGCCGAAGAAATCCTGTGTCACCGAGCGCCACAGATCCCACATCGGTTTGAGCGTCGTGTGCTTCTCGCGCTCGATGAAGGGCTGCGGGTCGAGATCGAGCAATTCGCCCAGTTTTTCAAGGAAAGCGGTGGTGGAATGGATGCCGATTGGCGCTTGCAGATAGGGCCGTTCCATCGTCTCGCAGAGCAGACGCCCGAATTCGCGATACATGCAGATGTTCACTTCCGCATCGGCGAGTTTCTTCACATCGGCCAGATGGCTGCCGAGCGGAAAGACCATGTTGACCTCTGCACCCACGCCTTCGATCAGGCGGCGGATTTCGGCGAGGTCAGACGGCATGTTGAAAGTGCCGTACATCGGGCCGATAATGTTGACCTTCGGCTTTGCGCCTTCCTTGCGGGCCTTTGGAGGCCGGATTTTCTTGGTGCCGTATTCGGTCCAGAGCCATTTCAGTGCGCGGTCGGCGCTTTGCCACTGGTCTTCGTCGATGGTGCGGGGCAGGAAGCGCTGGATGTTCGACCCTTCCGGCGTCACGCCTCCGCCGATCATCTCGGCGATAGAGCCGGTGACGACGACGGCGGGCAGGTCAGGGTCGAGCACCTTGCGCGAGCGGCGCATGGCTCCTTCCGTTCCGTGTTGGCCGAGCTCATCCTCGCCCAGACCAGTGACGACGACGGGCAACTCGTGTGGCGGAAGTCCATCGGTGTAGTGCAGCACAGAGGTAACGGGCAGGTTTTCGCAGCCCACAGGGCCGTCGATGATGACTTGAAGGCCCTTGATCGCCGTGAAGGCGTAGACCGAACCCCAGTAACCGCCAGCGCGGTCGTGATCGAGAACGAGGGTCATGTTCCCACCGCCTCGCCCGCATCGACGGCGTTGTTGATCTTGCTCTTGGCTGCGAATTTCTTGCGGAAGGCCGTCGAGCGATCTTCCGGCACGTCTTCCCAGACCCCGGCGGTATCGCCCGTGCCGACGCCCTCGAAGAAGGCTGACATCTTGTCGAAGCGATGTTTGTTCCCGATGGCTCCGTTCACGACCTGCGCCAGCGATCCGGCCCCGGCTGGTCCCATCAGGGGGCGCGCGGAGATCAGGTTCGTGAAATAGAGGCCGGGAACGGAAGCTTCCTTCGCTTTCTGCACGACAGGCGTTGTGCCGATGGCGAGGTCGGGTTGGAATTCGTGGAAGGCTGCGAGGTCTTGCTCCAACGAGGCTCGGTATTGGACATGAACGCCCTTGGCGCGCAGCCATTCGGCATCGTCGCTGGAATAGGGCGTTTTTGGGCAAGCCGTGCCGACATAGCGCAGGTCCGCGCCGCTCTCGACCAGCAGGCGTCCGACCAGCAGTTCCGAGCCTTCATAGCCTGACAGCGTGATCCGGCCCTTGATCGGGTTGTCGGCCAATGCCGCCTTGATGGCCGGGAGCATGGCGTTGCGGGTGGCGTCGATCTTGTCCTGCGCGACGTTGCACGTCTTGCCGATGGCCTGAAGCCACGCATCGGTGCCGTCATGCCCGACCGGAGCCGAGCCGACGATGGGACGTCCTGCCGTCGTGAATTCGCGGAACGAAGCAGTATAGAAGGGGTGGATCGCAGCCACAGCCGCGCAATCGAGCGCCGAATACAGTTCCCGCCACTCGCGCACGGGCGTCACGGGCCCGGCAGCCAGCCCCATCGGTTCCAGCATCGCGGCGATGCTCATGGGATCGACCGGGAACATCTCGCCGACCAAGGAAACTGTCGGACGCTCTTCGATGCCGTCTCGGGGAGCCTGAACAGGGCCTTCGCCCGCTTCTTCTCTGGCGCGGCGTAGCATCGCACCGGACAGGACGTCTTTGGCCTCGGCGTGGGTCGGAATACCGAAACCGGGTACGTCGATGCCGATGATACGCACGCCGTTGATCTCGCGCGGCAACATCTGGAGCGGTACGCCGGAGGCGGTCGGCACACAGAGGCTGGTCATGATGACGGCGTCGTATTTCTCGGGGTCGGCCATCAACTCGACAGCCTCGCGGATATCTTCGTAGAGCTTGCCGGTGACGAGGGATTCGGAGTCAAACGGCACATAGCCGACCGTCCGCTTTGCCCCGTAGAAATGCGACGTGAAGGTCAGTCCATAGACGCAGCAGGCCGATCCTGACAGGATCGTTCCGACCCGGCGCATCCGCAGACCCACGCGCAGACTTCCGAAAGCGGGGCACATCGACTGCGGCTGATCGTGCGGGCCGAGCGGATAATCTTTCTCGAAGCCTTCGAGCAATTCCTTCTTGCCCGACGCAATCGCAGCGGCCTTCATCTGCTCTGCGCCCGCATGACAGCCGAGACCCTGGGCCTCTTCGCTATCGCTTGTCGCATCTATGATCGGCGCACCATCCATGGGTCAGACCGCGTCGTAGATGATTTCGAGGGAGGTCTTCTGCGCGCCGCCAGCGGCACACATGTCTTCGACCGATGCGGGTTCGAGCGTGAAGTCGCCGCCCGTATCTTCGGTGTCGAACAGGGCGATCAGGCCATCCTGATCGAGCGGGTGCGGCAGGGTGGGCGGTGCTTCACCAAGTTCATGCGCCAATCCTTCGAAAAGGTCGCCCCAGCGTTCACCGGGGATGCCGACGATCTGATAATTCGCGCTCTTCTTGCGGATATCGTCGTCCTGCGGTATCGAGCCGATGACGGGAATGCCGACCGCATCGGCGAAAGCGGCAGCCTCGCCCGAGCCATCATCCTTGTTGATGATCATTCCGGCCACGCCGACATTGCCGCCGAGTTTGCGGAAATACTGGACCGCCGAGCAGACGTTGTTCGCCACATAGAGCGACTGCATGTCGTTCGAGCCGACGACGACGACCTTCTGACACATATCCCGCGCAATCGGCAGGCCGAAGCCACCGCAGACCACGTCGCCGAGGAAATCGAGCAGCACATAATCGAAATCCCACTCGTGAAAGCCCAGCTTTTCGAGCAGCTCGAAGCCATGGATAATGCCGCGTCCGCCACAGCCGCGACCGACCTCCGGCCCGCCGAGTTCCATCGCGAACACGCCATCCCGCTTGAAGCAGACATCGCCGATCGAGACTTCCTCGCCCGCCGCTTTCTTGGCCGAGGAGGTTTCCAAAATGGTCGGGCAGGCCTTGCCGCCGAACAGGAGCGAGGTGGTATCGGATTTGGGATCGCAGCCGATGAGCAGGACTTTCTTGCCCTGCTGCGCGAGCATGTAGGAGAGATTGGCGAGCGTAAAGCTCTTGCCGATACCGCCCTTGCCGTAGATCGCGATGATCTGTGTTTCCTTGGTGACTTCGGTGTGAACCACGGGATCGGGTTCGACCATCGCTTCATCGCGCAGTTGCTCGGTGAAGGACTCCAGGGTCATTTCACTCAAACCTTCGGTCATGAGCAAGTTCTCCAATCCAGTATCATTTTCAGGCAATCCGGGTCGTTGAACGCTGTGTCGTAAGCGTCCTTGGCATCTTGCGGATTGGCGCGGTGACTGATGAGGCCGTCAAGGCTGAGGCGGCCATCAGCCACCAGTGCGAGAACGGTGTCGGTATCGAAGCGGTCGAATTCTGCCGCCACCCGAAACCGCGCTTCACGCATGAAGGCCGCCGGGAAGGCGAAGGAGAGCGGATCGCGATAGAAGCCCGCCAGCACGATCTCTCCGCCGCGCGCCAGATGTGCGATGGCCGTGTCGAGAATTTTGGGATCGCCGCTGGCGTCGATGATGCTTGCGTAGTCGGCCTTCGTATCTCCGGCACCATCGATGACGGGATAGCCCGTTTCGATATCGCGGCGCTTGGCCGAAGGCTCCCAGACCGTCGGTGCCGCGCCGCCGAGGGCGATGGTTGTCCGGGCGATCAACTGGCCGAGAACGCCATGCCCGATGATCAGATCAGGCAACTTGGTTCCAGCAAGAGCCAGCGCATGATGCGCCGTTGCCGCCAGTGCGAGAAGCGTTCCCTGCTCACCCAGCGACTCGGGCAGTGGCACTACTTTTGAGGCATCGGCAATGAGGAGTGACGCTGTTGCACCGAACAGGCCCCGCGCATCGATATAGCCGCGCGCGCCGGGAACGAAGACGAGCGTACCGACTTCGATATCGTTCTGTGGAAGGGATTGGGTCACACGGCCCACTGATTCGTAACCGGGAACCAGCGGATATCCCATGCCGGGGAAGGGCGGCATCGTGCCCTCAAGCAGCATCCGCTCTGTGCCGGAGCTGATCCCGCTCCAGAGCGTTTCAACCACCACTTCATCGCCAGTCGGAACTGTCAGGTCGATGTCCTCAACCCTCAGTTTCCCTGGTTCCCGAAAGACGATGGCGTTTGTTTTCATTGTCTGTCCCGTGGCCATTGCGCCGGTTCGGCGGCAGCCACCTCCTTGTTAGTCACTTTAAAATGACACACGTTAGTGTCAATCTATATTTACAGTCTCCGCAGCCGGTTTTGCCGTTATCACGCTGGCGAAGAGCGGATTTCTCGTATGGACGCGTGCAATTGATCCGAAACCCGCATCTTCTAGGAGTGCGGTAATCGCCTCAGCGCTTCGGCACGCCCCGGAATGCATCGCGAGGAAGTAGAACGAGAAATACGCCGCCGCTGCCGACTCACCCGATCCGGGGCCATCCATCGGTTCCGCGATCAGCAGCGTCGCGGTTGGTGCCATGCTGCGCCGGATGTTTCTCAACAGGGCCAAGACGGCGGCGTCGTCGTGATCGCAGAGCACCCGCACAAGGGTGACGCAATCGGCATCGTTGGCGATATTGTCGGTGAAGAAGTTTCCGCCCTGGGCCGTGAAACGCGAGCCGAATCCTGCCCCTTGCATGATGAGCTTTGCGCGCTCTGCAACGGGTGGCAGGTCGAAGAGGCTCAATGACAGATCAGGATGACGTTGACCGGAAGCGGCAAGAAATGCGCCTTCGCCGCCGCCGATATCGAGGACGGTTTTATGGCTGCCCAGCGGGTAGGCATCGAGCACTTCGGCGGCGACCAAGTCCTGACTTGATCGCATCAGCGCCGAATAGGTCTGTGCATCGGTATCCGAGACATCGCGACCGCGGCGCTCCCCTGCATAGGCCCAGTAATCGGCGGTTTCTGTGACGCGAGTCGGATCGCGGAGGAGGGCGACAGGATCGGCGAGATCGCGGTATAACATCGCGTGATGTCGGATCATCGCTCTGATCCCCTCGTTACCGTGAATCACGGCCCCCGTATCGTCGAGCGTCCATTTCTCATTGCCTGCAGACCGGATCAGCCCAAGCGCCCGTGCCGCTGGCATCAATCGTTTCACCGAGGCGAGGGGCAGGGACGTGCGGGATGCGATTTCCTGTTCCGATAATGGACCGCTCGCGAGTATGGCAAACAGGTCGATTTCGACGCACGCGAAGAGGATCTGAGATTGGACGAACCCTGTCGTGGCACGAAACAGGGCTTCCGATTGCTTGCGCGCAAAGCCGCGTGTCAGGGGGAACCGGGCCACTTTTTGCTGAAACCCTGCATCAGCTACCAGCCGGTTACGCAGATTTCGCAGCCGCTGTCGAAAGCCGGGTCGAGCAGGGGCGCGAGGCTTGTCCATATCAAGGGAATCCAGCAGAGCCATTGATGCTTATGCCGCCGACTTGCTCAACAGTTTGCGGGGCATGAGTCGTTTGACCTCGCCGTGGATTAGGTTGCGCAGGCTGTCCGATCCGGGAACGTCCGGCACGGCGTCGATGGCGTTGGTCACGAATTCCTGCAAGCGGATGACGGAACCGGGGATGCCGAGTTCGGCAGCGATATTTGGTTGGTCGTTGTCCGCATCCTGACGGCAGGGTTTTCCGATCTCCTGAGCCGAGCCGACCATGTCGCGCAGGTCGTCGGCGACCTGATAGGCTGCGCCGAGTTGCTTGCCGACTTCGATCCAGAGCTGTGGATCGGAATCTGCCGCGATGGCCCCTGCCGCCGTTGCGCCCATAAACAGGGAGGCGGTCTTGGTGCGGTGATATTCCTCGACATTGATATCGTCTTCACTCTCCCACGCCTGTCCGGCGACGATGCCATTGGGCATCCCGACGGAGCGGGCCACGGTTGCGATCAATGGTGCGAGCCGGTGGGGTGTGACGGCGCATTCGCGGGCCAGCGTCTCGAAGGACAGGATGATGAGGGCGTCGCCTGCCAGCAGGGCGAGTGGTTCGCCGAATGCCGCATGGACCGAGGGCTTGCCCCGGCGTAGGTCGGCATTGTCGAAACAGGGCAAGTCGTCATGGACCAGTGACGCGCAATGCAGAAGCTCGATAGCCGTTGCGGCGGCGGTGGAGGCTTCGCGGTAGGGGTCGCCGCAGGCTTCGGCAACGGCAAGGCAGAGACGCGGACGCACACGGGCACCATCCGAAAAGACCGCATGATGGACCGCTTTGCACAGCAGAGGGGGCCTGTCGCCGACCGTTGCAAACGAGAGTGCGCGCTCCAAACTCCGCTCGATCCGTGACGTCGCGTCCATGGCTAGCCTCTTGTCGCTTGTTGTAGACAGCTAAATGTGTCAATTCAGAGTGACACATTCGAGAGCATTGTCAACGAAATGAATCGGGCATGAACGAAAACGGACAGACAAGCGACCGCGTCATCGTTGTCGGGGCAGGTATCGGGGGCCTTTGCAGCGCTATCGCATTGTCTGCGGCCGGGTTCGACGTCACGGTCATCGAGAGCCGTGATTATCCGGGTGGCAAGATGCGCGAAGTGCCGGTTGGAGGTCTCGGTGTCGATTCCGGGCCGACGGTTTTCACGATGAAATGGGTATTCGACGAGTTGTTCGAGAAGGCGGGGCTTTCCTTTGATGATCGCGTAGCACTGGCCCCTGCCCATATCCTCGCGCGCCATGGGTGGCGGGATGGGTCGTCGCTCGATCTTTTCTCGAACACGGAAGAGAGCGTGGCGGCGATTGGTGAGTTTGCGGGGCGCGAGAACGCGGAAGGGTATCGCCGGTTCGCGAAGGACAGTGAACGGGTCTTCGAAACTCTGAAGCGCAGTTATATTGCCGCGCCACGCCCCAGTCCGGTCGACCTGGTGGGGCGGATCGGACCGTTGAATATCGGGGACATGCTGGCGCTGAAACCGTTCGACTCGCTTTGGAAAGCCTTGGGCGGCTATTTCAGCGACTCGCGTTTGCAGCAACTTTTCGGGCGATACGCGACCTATTGTGGGTCGTCGCCGTACCGCTCGCCAGCGACGCTGATGCTGGTCGCGCATGTGGAGCAGGATGGAGTCTGGTTCGTCGCAGGGGGGATGCACGCGCTTGCGCAGGCGCTCGGCGAGGCAGCGCAAAGTCTGGGCGCGACGTTTCGGTATGGTGAGCGCGGTGCGGGGATTGCGGTCGATGGCGGTGTCAGCGGGGTGACGCTGACCTCCGGCGAGCGACTCGAAGCCGGTGCCGTGATCTTCAATGGCGATGCGTCGGCGCTGGCGCGGATGCTGCCCGATTCCGCCCGCGCACCGAAGCCTGTGCCCGCCGCAAAGCGGTCGCTCTCAGCACAAACATGGTCGATGCGGGCGAAGACCGGTGGGTTTCCGCTTTCGCGGCATACCGTGTTCTTCTCGGATGATTACCGCGCCGAGTTCGATACAATCTTCGATAAACGCGGTTTGCCCGAGCAACCCACGGTCTATATTTGCGCGCAGGACCGAGACGACATCGGCAACCTGTCAGAAAACGGTAGCGAAGTTGAGCGGCTGCTGTGCCTCATCAATGCGCCCGCCGATGGCGATACCCGAACGTTCGAGGAAAGCGAGGTCGAGGAATGGCTGGGCAAGACATGCGATCATCTCGACCAATGTGGCCTCTTGCTGGACCCGATTTCGGCGGTGCCGACGGGACCGGCCCAGTTCGAGCAGCTCTTTCCCGGCTCGGGCGGGGCGCTCTATGGTCGGGCGTCTCACGGATGGATGGCGTCGTTTCAACGACAGGGATCGCGGACGAAGGTTCCGGGCCTCTATCTGGCTGGGGGCAGCGTGCATCCGGGGCCGGGCGTGCCGATGGCGGCACTTTCCGGGCGTCTGGCGGCGGAGAGCCTGGTCGCGGACCGCGTTTTGACGCCGAGGTTCCGCCCGGTGGCTACCTCTGGTGGTATTTCGACGGGCTGAGCGATTGCGGGACGTACGGGATCGCGGTGATTGCCTTCGTCGGGTCAGTCTTCTCGCCCTATTATGCATGGGCGGGGCGCAAGAACCCGGAGGATCATGTCAGCATCAATATCGGCCTCTACGCCCCCGGCGCTCAACGTTGGACGATGACGGAGCGGGGACAAGCGGCGCTGTCTCGCGATGGTATGACCTTCACCGTAGGGCCGAGTGCGTTGCAATGGGACGATGGCGTGCTGACGCTCGATTTCGATGAGATCAGCCTGCCATGGTACACAACGAACCTCATTCCACGCCGGGTGACGGGATCCGTGACGGTGCGTCCGTCGATCATCACGGATCGGGTCTACGAGATCGATGGAGAGGGGCGGCACAAATGGTGGCCCATCGCGCCTGATGCCCGGATCGAGGTCGAGACCGATGGCCTGCGCTGGCAGGGTCATGGGTACATGGACTGCAACTGGGGTACGGTCGGGCTTGAGGAAGACTTCCGTTACTGGGACTGGTCGCGCGGGACGTTGGCTGATGGCAGCGCGGTCATTCTCTACGACACCCATCGCCGGAACGGCTCACACGGGTTGATCGCGATTCGCTTCGACGCGCAGGGGCGAGCGACGCCCTTCGAAGCACCGCCTTCGGTGTCGGTGAAACGTGGATTATGGGGAGTTGCGCGGTCCATCGCGTGCGATTCGGGACATATGCCCTTCGTCGAGAAAACCTTGGAGGATGGGCCGTTCTACAATCGCTCGATCATCACGACGCATCTGGCGGGGCAGAACGCACGGATGATGCATGAGAGTTTTTCCGGCGACCGCTTCGGGTCACGTCTCGTCAAGCTCATGCTGCCGTTCAGAATGCCCCGCCGCCGCCGGTGGTGCGGCTGATCGCGCTGCCGCTTCGCGGTCCTCGCGTGCTTTGACGTCTCGATTGAGAGTGCGCATTTGCCAGATATAGAAGGCAATGATCAGGGCGATGATCATGACGCCTTCGATCACGCCGAAGTAGTAGGATGACACGGCGCTCAGACCTGTTCGTTTGCCGCCCCGGCTTCATAGCGTCGCTCTTCTGCGGTCACCATCAGTTCGAGCAAACGCGCCAGCCCGGTCTCGGTTGCTGCGTCGTGCCGAACCAGCGTCACGCGCGCCGCCTCTACAAGGAACGCGGTAGAGCGGTCGGGGGCCGAGGAATCGACCCGAAGCTGGATCGGCGTCGATGCCGCCCTCGCGATCAGAGCCAGTTTGCGGACCGTGGAGGTATGCGCGCGATGGGTTAGGCTGAAGCCATTGGCAGTGATCTCGCGCCCGATATCTCGATAGATGAACGCGGCGCTCTTGATCGCGGGGCGGCAATTCATCGGGAGTGCCCCCAGCCCCGTGAGGGCCTTGCGGTAATAGACGTCGGCAGCGGTCAGCAGCCTTGCCGTCACTCCGGCAACTGCATCCTGTTCAGCGCGCCCGGCGACCAGATCGCCCGACGATACACCACTCTCCCGTAGCCAGTCGAGCGGCAGATAAATGCGTCCGCGTTCGGCATCTTCGCCCACATCCCTCGCAATATTGGTCAGTTGCATCGCCAGCCCAAGGTCGGCTGCGCGCGCGAAGCCGTGCTCGTCGGAGCATCCCATGATGATCGCCATCATGATTCCAACAGTGCTGGCAACGCGGGACGCATAGCCGAGCAAGTCGTCGAGGGTATGGTAGTCGCGCCCGTCCTCATCCCATTCGAACCCTTCGATCAGGGCATCGGGAATGGCCTTCGGGATGCCATATGCTTGGACGACCGATGCAAACGCCCGATCGCAAGGCAGAGAGAGCGGCGCGCCGTCATAGATTGCGTTCAGTCGATTCCGGAGTTGCACGATGCTTGCGCGTCCCATTTGGCCTTCATCGACCAGATCATCCGATGCGCGGCAGAAGGCATAGAGCGCGCGAGATGCCGTGCGCACATCGCGTGGCAGCAAGCGTGACGCCGCATCGAAGGATTTCGAGCCGGAGAAGATCGCCGCATCGCAGAGGGCGCGGTCTTCATCGGAGAGCAGATTAGCGCGCGAATGTAACGGCATCTGGAACCACCTTATCGAGAATGCGTGCTGCGGAAAGGACACCGGGAACACCGGCGCCCGGATGGGTGCCCGCACCGACGATGAACAGGTTGTCGACCTCTTCGCTCTTGTTATGAGGCCGGAACCACGCGAGCTGGGTCAGCCGAGGTTCGACACCGAAGGCGTTACCCTTGAACGATTGCAGGTCGTTGCGGAAATCGATTGGCGTCAACATTCGCGAGGTGACGATGGAGGATTGCAGACCCGGCAGCAGCGTGCTCTCCAGATGGTCGGCGATCTTCTGACGGTATGGCTCGGCCATGGTCTTCCAGTCCGTCTCACCATCGAGATTGGGAACCGGAGACAGCACATAGAACGCATCGCAGCCTTCTGGGGCCATCGACGGATCGGTTGCCGTCGGACGATGAAGGTAGAGGCTGAAATCTTCGGCCAAAACCTTGTTCTTGAAGATGTCTTTCAGCAGACCGCAATAACGCGGAGCCATCAAGACCGTGTGATGATCGACGTCTTTATACCGGCGATTTGTGCCAAAATACCAGACGAGCAGACTCATCGAGAAATCGGTTCGCTCGATCTTCGCATCCGTCCAGCGGCGTCGATTCTTGGCGGGGACCAGCGACTTGTAGGTCGTCCCGACATCGGCATTCGACACGACGATATCGGCATGGATCTTCAGGCCCGATTCCAGTTGAACGCCGACGGCCTTGCCGTCTTCGATCAGAATTTCGCGAACGCCGGAATCCAGCAAGACTTGGTTTCCTTGATCTTCGATCAGATCAACCAACCCGCGCACGAGTGCGCCGGTGCCGCCCATGGCGTAGTGAACCCCGTATTCCCGTTCGAGATGGCCGATCATGAAGAACGCGGTGCTCGACCGCAGCGGGCTGCCCCCCAGAAACAGGGGGTGAAAGCTGAGCGCCATCCGGAGGCGCTCGTCCTTGATATGCTTCGCGACGAGATCATAGACCGAGCGATAGGCGCGCAGGGCGAGTAGGTCTGGCACCGACCGTGCCATCGTCGCCAAGGTCGAGAAAGGTTGTTCGGCCAGCCCGTCGAAGGCCACTTCGAAGCAGCGTTTCGATTCCTTCACCAACCTTTCGTGACCCGCCACGTCGGCTGGAGAGAAGCGCTCGATCTCGGCACGCATCAGATCGGGATCGGCGGTTCCCTTGAAGACTGACCCGTCTTCGAATTTCAGAGTGTAGAACGGATCGAGCGATTTGAGGGTGACGTGGTCCGACAGCTTCTTGCCGCAGAGCCTCCAGAGGTCTTCGAACAATTGTGGCATCGTAATGATGGTCGGACCGGCATCGAAGCGGAAGCCATCTTGCTCGAACACCCGCGCTCTGCCACCCGGCTGGTCGAGTCGCTCGAGTACCGTGACACGATATCCGCGCGCGCCAAGTCGCACCGCTGCCGCAAGGCCACCAAAGCCCGAGCCGATGACCACCGCGTGTGGGCGCGGGTCTGTTGTCGAATACGGAAACTGGATCGGGCGCTGATATGTCATGTCTAGTTGACACTTTGAACTGTAAATTTTGTTAGTTCAAGCCCTGTTCACGTTTTACGCGAACAGATTTCCAGAATGAGCCGCGCGATCCGATCCGGTTCGACCTCATGGAGCAGATGGCCGCCCGTCTTGATGATCACCAACTCGGCTGCGTCGATCCGCGCTACCGCATCGTGCGAGTCTTTCGGCGGGACCATCGGGTCATCGTCGGCGACGATGAAGGTCATGGGCACGGCAAGTTCAGAAAACCGCCGCCGCATCGGTATAAGATCCCAACTCGCCATCATCCCCAGCGCACCTGCGACATGGGCTGGATTGCGCACGAGCGTCTGATAACATCGCCCACCAATTTGATCGAGCGTCGAGCCGGTACGCGCAATCAACGACTGCACCATATCGCTCGATGCGGCGCGCCATGCTACGAGCTTGGGGATCATAGGATTAGCAAAGAAGAGCTTGGCGAGTGGCGACAGGACGGCGTTGCCCTCGATGGGGGTCAGCGCGCTGTTGATGCCGATGATCAGATCGAAGGAGGCTTGCTCCTCCAACGCCATCTGGATGAGCACCGCTGTTCCCGCTGAATGGCCAACGCCGAAGCACGGCTCGATCTCGAGCGCGGTGCAGAGATCACCCAACGCCTTTGCCATTCCGGGCAGCGACAATGCCTCGTCCGAGCGCGCATCCGTGAAGCCATGTCCCGGCAAGTCCGGAACGATGACCCGGAATGACTTGGCGAGGAGTGGCAGCATCTCGCGAAAAGAATGGGAAGCGGAGCCGGTCCCGTGGATCAGCAGCAGGGCAGGAGCGTCTTCGGGGCCATCGATCTGCACATGCCAGTTGATTGCGCCTGATCTCACAAACCGGCTCTTTTCAGCATTCGGCCAGTCGCGCTTAGCGCTTGCCCAATCGGGCCGGGTGCGATTGACCCCGAACATCCTCAACTGTCCTGCATATAAGCGGAAACCAGCCGCGAAACCGAAGCGGCGTCCGCACGGGGCAGGGCGACGTAATCGGCATGGAGAGTCGCGGCGAAGGCGCGGGCGGTTTCTCGGGGGCGGGCGGAAATGTCGATCATCACGACTTGCATCTCCTGCATCGCCAGTTGTCGGGCCAATCCGGCGACCTCTTCGCGGGATTGTTCGCGGTTCACCGTACCGTCGAGGGCGACATTGCCATTGCCGTCGGTCATCATCACCAGCATCGGGGACTGTCCCTCGCGTGCGACGCGCGCGGTCAACTCCAGCGACTTTGCAATTGCGCTCGCCAGTGGCGTCGGCCCCCCGCCCGGCAGTCTGCCGAGCGCCCGTTTGGCTCGGACCAGCGAGCGGGTCGGCTCCAGCAGGATATCGGCCTCGGCGCCCCGAAAGGCGATCACGGCCACGCTGTCACGCCGGATATAGCATTCGCTCAAGAGCAGTTCGACGGCACCCTTCGCCTCGCCTAGCCGCGCCATCGCGGTGGACCCTGATGCATCGACCGCGAAGATCACGGTCGTCTCCGAGCGATCCCTGAGCCGCCGATAACGGAAATCCGATTTGCGGATATCGAGACGGCGCGCGGAGGCAACTGTGCCGCGCTCGCGTTTGCGGATTACCTGCCATGGGGCAGCGGCGCGCAGGGTCGCCAAGATGTTCGGTTTTGCGCCGGGATAGGGCGCATGGGGCGTGAAGCCGATGGGCCGTCCTCGCCGTGCCTTGTTCTTATGCGCACCCGATTTGCCCGATGAACGCCCGTTCGCGCCCGCAGTCTGTGCAGGAAGTAGGATCGGAAGCTGCATATTCTTTGCCGCCTCCGCCGCGATGAGCATGTCCTTCAGCAACTCCAGATCGAGTTCAGCCGGGTCGCTGTTCTCCTCGTCCCCATCATCAGGCGGCTCTGGCGGGGGAGGAGGGGGTGTGTCGTCCGGGGTCTCTTCCTGCGGTTCTGGGGCCTCTTGCGAAATCATCGACGGGCCGAACACCAATCGGATAGCGGCGGCGGCATGGCAGGGTTCTACCTGCGGCGATCCGTCGATGGCGGCGACGATGCGGCTGATCATCGACAGCCAGATGGGTGAGCGCATGGATTGCCACCCGGCTTGTGCTGCCGCCATGGCCAGGGCCGTGAGCAGATCGTCGGAAATCGTCACCGAATCGGGGTCGATCCGGGCGTCACTCGGTAAGGCCAGATCACCCTCTGCGATTCGCCACGACACAGACGTAAGGTCGACACGCAGCGCCAGCCTGTCGCCCAAAGCCACAGGCAGTCCCTCGGTTTCGTCCACCCCTTCGTCGAGAGCGACAAGGGTGAAGCGGGCGGATGAGCTGCCCGAAATGCCCGAGCGCTCAGATTGGATCGAGCCGGTATCCATCGCGCCTGCAATGATTCCGCATAGAGACGGCTCGGCGCGCTCCGCCATCGCCAGCACAATGACGCCTTCATCCGCGCGAACCAGCAATCCCTCCGACAAGATGGGCCTGCCTTCGGCAAGTGTGCGCGAAAGATCGAGATCGCCCAGCAAGCGCCCTTCGTCGACTCCAGGTGAAAACCGGATCAGGGGCGTATCAGACAACGTCTCCTGAAATCGAACGAGCCATGCGTCGCGCACTGGCCCTGCGCGGGCGCGCAGATGGATTCCGCCGATGCGGTGCCGGGCGATTTCCGCGACCCGAATGGCGAGGAGGGCGTCTTCCCATGCTGCCTCGCTCTCCGACATATCAGCCGTCAATATTGGCGATGGCGCGTTCGATGCGGGCTGTCGATCCGGCTTCATCGAGCGGGTCACGGCGCAGGCGGTGCCTCAATGCGGACGGGGCGACGCTGAGAAGATGCGCGCGCGTCACCGCCTTGTCACCATCGAGTGCAGCCCGTGCCCGTGCGGCGCGGATCAGGGTCAGCTCGCCCCGCAATCCGTCCACCCCGAGCGCCAGGCAAAGGCGCGCCGCATCGCCCAGAGTCTCGTCAGGAACCGTGAGACTGCCGATGGCCTTCTTTCCTTTGGCAATGCGGCTGCGCACCTTGGTTTCTTTCGAGTGGTAAGTCTTCGCGAATCCTTCCGGGTCGCGGTCGAAGGCGTCGCGGCGTTTGACTACCTCGACCCTGTCGGCGATCTCCGTTGGGGATGCGACCTCGACCGACAGGCCAAACCTATCCAGTAATTGCGGACGCAATTCGCCCTCTTCAGGGTTGCCACTGCCGACCAGAACGAATCGGGCAGCGTGGCGGATGCTCAGACCCTCCCGCTCGACCACGTTCACACCTGACGCGGCAACATCGAGCAGTAAATCAACGAGGTGATCCTCAAGCAGATTGGCCTCATCGATATAGAGAAACCCGCGATTGGCCGCCGCGAGCAAACCCGGCTCAAAGGACTTCTCGCCCGATACCAAGGCCTTCTCAAGATCGAGCGACCCGACGACCCGATCCTCGCTGGCACCGAGAGGCAGATCGATGACCGGCGTTTGAACCTTTTTCCGCTTGGGAGTGCCTTTGGCCAGTTGGGCTTGGCATGGTTCGCACTGCCCGTCGGGGGCATCCGGGTCGCAGTTGAATCGGCAACCGGGCAGCACGTCGATCTTGGGCAACAGGCCAGCGAGAGCGCGTACGGCGGTCGATTTGCCCGTGCCGCGATGCCCGAAGACGAGAACGCCACCGAGGCTCGGCTCGACCGCCGCCATCAGCAGGGCCTCGCGCATTTCGATTTGTCCGACGATGGCGGAAAATGGGAAGGGCAAAGACATGATTTCCTAGCATGAGGTTCGTGCCCGTAAGGGTGTGCGATGCTCTGCAATAATGCAATCGCCTGGTGGACGGAAAGTGCGGTTGCTGTTTGACGGGCGAAGGCCAATGACCCCTTCCTTATGCACACCCGGATCGAAAAGTGTAAAATTTAGTTTACAAATTTGATTGTCACATGAATGATACATCCATGGAAAAACGCTGAGGATACGAAGTTCCGATCTCAGGAACGGCTCAGCCGGGGAGTATCGATATGCTGGATCAGGCCTACGACTTTCAAGCGACGACTACCCTGCTCGATAAGCTCGATCTACCCTGCGATCTCAAAAGATTGATGCCTGAAGAACTCTTGGCTCTCACATCTGAACTCCGTACCGAATTGATCGAAACCGTGTCGCAGACGGGTGGCCATCTCGGTGCCGGTCTCGGTGTCGTCGAACTGACCGTCGCGTTGCACACGGTCTTTGAGTCGCCGAAGGATCGTCTGCTGTGGGATGTCAGTCACCAATGCTACCCCCATAAAATTCTCACCGGACGGCGCGAGGAAATGGCGTCGATCCGGCAGGACGGTGGCATATCCGGGTTCACTAACAGAACTGAAAGCGCTCACGACCCCTTCGGCGCTGCCCATTCTTCGACGGCGATTTCGGCTGGCCTTGGCTTTGCTACTGCGCGCGATCTGAGCGGCGAGGATGGCGAAGTCGTCTGTGTAGTCGGCGACGGCGCAATGTCTGCGGGACTCGCGTTCGAGGCGTTGAACAATGCGGGCGTTTCGGGTCGGCGGATGTTCGTGATCCTGAACGATAACGACATGTCGATTGCGGGGCCGGTCGGTGCCTTGTCCGACCACCTCACTGATTTGCGTGGGCAGCCGTATCGCGAAGGCGGCGATGCGGGCACGTTGTTCGAGAACCTCGGATTCGAATATGTCGGGCCGGTTGATGGACATGATTTGCATGGTCTTGTGACGCTGCTGCGCGACTTGAAGAAAACGGCGACCGGACCGGTGCTGATCCACGCGATCACCCGGAAGGGCGCGGGATATGCTCCCGCCGAAAATGCTGCCGACAAATACCACGGTGTCTCGAAATTCGATGCGTTGACGGGCGAGCAGAAGAAATCGGCTCCCGGCGCGCCGAGCTACACGAAAGTCTTCGGTACGACCCTCGTGGATGAGGCCGAACGGGACGAACGGATTATCGCGATCACCGCCGCGATGCCCTCGGGTACGGGTGTCGATATCTTCGCCAATCATTTTCCCGACCGCGCCTTCGATGTCGGCATTGCCGAGCAACATGCCGTGACCTTCGCGGCGGGATTGGCTGCTGCCGGGAAACGACCCTTTTGCGCGATCTACTCGACGTTCCTGCAACGGGGATACGACCAGATCGTCCATGACGTCGCCTTGCAGGGCTTGCCCGTCCGCTTCGCCATCGACCGCGCCGGTCTCGTGGGGGCGGATGGCCCGACCCATGCCGGGTCTTTCGACCTCGTTTATCTGACCAGCCTGCCGGGGTTCGTCGTGATGGCGCCCGCCGATGAGGCGGAGCTTCGCCACATGGTTGCGACAGCGGTTGGCTATGATGATGGCCCGAGCGCAATCCGGTACCCGCGCGGGTCGGGCACTGGGGTTGCCCTGCCAGAAACGGGAGCGCCGCTTGAGATCGGCAAGGGCCGGATCGTCAAATCGGGCCGCACCGTCGCGCTGCTCTCCCTCGGCACGCGGCTGGAGGAATGCTTGATCGCGGCGGAACGGCTGGATGCGATGGGATTGTCCACGACGGTTGCCGATGCCCGCTTCGCCAAGCCACTCGACAAATCGCTCGTAACATCCCTCGCCAGCGAGCACGATCTTCTCATCACAATCGAGGAAGGCGCGGCTGGAGGCTTCGGATCGAGTGTCATGAACCTGCTGTCCGAAGAGGGTTTGCTGGACGGACAGTGTAAGGTCAGATCGATGACGCTTCCGGATGATTTCATCCCCCATGGAAGCGTCGATGAGATGTATCGCCAGGCCCGACTCACCTCCAAGGATATCGTCGAAACAGTTCATACGGCGCTCGAAAGTCAAAAAATATCTTTCGCTGCACCTGCTAACAGCATAGCCGGTAGAGTCTGAGAATATTTGTGAAAACAATAGATTGTAGCGTAATAATGCAGAAATACTTTTCTGGCTCTTGCCCCTCGCACACTTTGCGCTCTCGGAGTAATCTCTCTTGTCTTAGGGGGCTACTTCGCGCGATTTCAAGAGAGTCTGCATGTCGAATTTCGATAAAGTCGAGATTGGGTCTGACCAGAGCGCCGCTGGATGGAGCGATGCTGCGCTTCCAGAGGAGTGTGCGGACTCTTTCGATCCGAAATTCATCCTTGCGCGTGCCGTGCGCTCAGAAGTCGTTACTCGCTTGAAAGCCGAGCGCGCAGCCCGGCTCGGGAATGACCCGGTGGCAATTTTCGGGCAGGAGCATCGCGAGGAATTTCTCGATGCCATGTTGTCGGATGATCGCAACGCTTTCGATGCCGCCGTAGACCGGATGGATCTTAAACAGAAGCCATTTACGGAAACGCTCAGGGAGCTGATTACACCGACGCTCGATGATCTCGGCCAGATGTGGCGTGACGACCGGGCCAGCTTTATGGAAGTCACTCTTGCGACTTGCCGTGTCCAGACATTCGTGTGCGAAAAGCTCGGTGCGACGGCGAAACGGGATCGCTCCGGTGAAGTGCATGGCAGCATCGCGTTCGCCCGCCCTGCCGGTGAAAGCCATACGCTCGGGCTGACCGTCGTGACGGAGTGTTTTCGTATCGACGGCTGGGACGTCATGGGCGGTGTCGATCTGGAAGTTGGTGACGATCTGTGGTCGCTCGTGAGCGAGAAGCATATCGACGTTCTGGGATTTACTGTCGGATCGGCGATGCAGGTCGCCCCTGTGGCAGAAGCCATTGAAAAAGCGAAGCGTCTGTCACGCAATCCGAACTTGGTCATCGGTGTCGGCGGATATTGCGTTATTTCGGACCCTGATGCCGTGAAAGGGCTTGGCGCGGACTTCATCGCCATCGATGCTCTCGACGCCATCGATACTGCGGCCTCTCTTCTCGGTGATCGAAAATTGAAGGGCTGGAGCAACTCGTCCTGATCTGAGAATGTCCCAATGCGACTGAATAGAGTCCTGAAACGCATCGAAGAATGTGTGTTTCAGGACTTTTTTTACGGCAAAACCGGATCGTGTTTGAGTGTGAGCGCTACCAGTTGAACAATGCACCACCAACCGCCGTCATGAACGCGGCGGCAATGCTTGCGAAGATCAGCCCGTCGAAATTATCGATCACGGCACCGCGCCCCAGAAACAGCGATCCGGACGGGCCACCACCGATCCGTTCTCTGACATAGTTCGTCACGACCGCCGCAAAAAGAACGGCGGTTGCAAGGGCGATGCTGGCCAGTGCGATCCAGAATATGTTGCCATCGCGGTAGAAGGCCCCGACCACGACGCCGGCTACAGCGCCACAAACGAGGCTGAAGCATACCTCGATCACTGAGTTATCGGCATCGGCGTCATAGGCATCGGCTCTGGCGACATAGTCTCTGATGAAACCGCTTCCGAGTTCCGTCGCCACCACGACGAAGATGACCCATGCGGATAGTGCAAGACCATGCTCCGGCGTGTCTCGCAAAGAGACGAAACATGCCCCGGCGACGCCGACCAGTAAAAGGCCTGCTGCAGTTGAGCTAATGCCATCGGTTTTCTTCGGCGAGAGCATCAGGAAGAACGCGACTGCGAGGGCCGCGACCGAAAGTCCGCCCGCTAGTCCGACTGCGAAAGTCGTGAAAGCAGGAAGGGCAGCCGCCGCAAGCGCGACCCCGGCAATCGGTTCATCGAAGTCTCGCTGACCGGTTGCCATTCGAAACCACTCGTAGCCCATGGCAGAGCAAGCCGCCGATGTGAGAATTGCCGTGGCGCCGACACCGAAACCGAGGAAGACCAGAGCAATGATCGCGACGATAATGAAGAAGAGGACGCGATCACCGATTTCGAGATTATAGCCGCTGCGGGCGGTGGGTGGTTGCGAGTTCATTTCAAAACCTCTTCCAAAGTCCAGCCGTCGATGGTTCAAAGTACCACCTGCCAGTCGCCTCCTAATATAGAGTCGACAGCCGCTTTTGACGATACGCCATTTTCGATACAGGGGCCACCGTACGGTAATGCTGAATTCTCGACATCGGGGATGACCGATTCACGCGCCAATGATTGCACTTTTGGGGAGGAAGACGGATGAGCGAAATGGAAGCCGGAATTGTCGGATCACAACGCGGCATGGATGATATAAGCTGGAACATTCTTGGCCAGACCTATGTACCCAAGCAGCATACCGCCGACTCCTTCTCATGGCACGCTACCCTACCACCGGGGACGTTCGTGCCGCCGCATATCCATCCCGATCAGGATGAATTTCTCTACATTCTCGAAGGGCGGTTCGACTTTGTGCTCGACGGGAACGAGGTGGTCGGCGAGCCCGGCGACCTGGTCACGCTGCCGCGCGGCATCCCGCATGGGATCTTCAACAAGACGGACAGCACCATCAAGACGCTGTTCTGGGTCACGCCGTCCGGCAAGCTCTATGATCTGTTCTGGGCGCTGCATAATCTCGGCCCCGGTGCGGACCCGGCTGAAGTCGTGGCGATCTCGGCGGCCCACGCCATCGACTTTCTGCCCCCACCCGAAGCGGACGGAGACACATAATGACGGTGCTGATCGCCGGGGCGGGGATCGGCGGGCTGGCGACGGCGCTCATGCTGCACAAGCGCGGTGTCGAGGCGCAGGTCTTCGAACAATCCGCCTCGGTGCGTGAGGCGGGCGTGGGTATCAATACGCTGCCCCACTCCATTGCTGAACTGGCCGAGTTGGGCCTGCTGGAGCGGCTGGACGCGGTCGGCCTCAGAACGCGCGAGCTGCGCTATCTGACGCGCAGCGGACAGGAAGTGTGGCGCGAGCTGCGCGGACTCCATGCCGGTCACGAACACCCCCAGTTCTCCATCCATCGCGGCAGATTGCAGAAGGTTCTCTACGATGCCGTGCTCGACCGGATGGGCACCGGGGCGATCCGCACCGGGCTGCGCTTGCGCGGATTTGTGCAAGACGAAGCGGGCGTCACTGCGCATTTCTCCGACACGGTCGATGGCGGCGCATCGCACACGGCGCGCGGCGAAGTGCTTATCTGCGCCGACGGTATTCACAGCGTCGGACGCCGCCGGTTCTATCCGGACGAGGGACCGCCAAGCTGGGCCGGAGTGGTCATGTGGCGCGGGGCGGCGGAATGGCCGGTCTGGGAAGACGGCGAGACGATGGTTATCGCTGGAGGGTTGGGCGGGAAACTTGTCCTCTATCCCATCGCACCGGCAAAAGACGGCAAGCAACTGATGAACTGGGTGGTCAATATAAGGATGGTCGACGGGGCCGTTTCGCCACCCCCTCCCAATAGCTGGTCTGCGCAGGCATCGCTGGCCAAAGTACTGCCCTATGCGCGGCGATTTCACGTTCCGGGGATCGATATCGAGGCACTGGTGCGAGCCAGCGGGACGATCTTCGAGTATCCGATGGCCGACCGCGATCCCCTGCCGCGCTGGACCCATGGACGAGTCACGCTGCTCGGCGATGCTGCGCATCCGATGTATCCTGTCGGCTCGAACGGCGCGGCGCAGGCGATTCTCGATGCCCGGTGCCTTGCCGACTGGATGGCGCAAGCCGGGCACCCGCGCGAGGCACTCTATCGCTACGAGCAGGATCGCCTGCCCAAAACTGCCGAAATCGTCCGAACCAACCGCTTGGGCGGCCCCGAACGGGTCATCGACGAGGTCGAAAAGATCAGTCCGCGCCGGTTCGATGACATCGACGCCGTGCTCAGTTACGAAAAGCGCGAGGCGATTGTGAAAGGGTATGCCAAGGTAGCCGGATTCGGCACTGGGAAAGAGGCATGACCTTCCGGCTGCACCGACCCGAACGAGAGACCAAGCGCCCGACAACGGGCCAGAACGAAGGGAGACAGACACATGAAAACGAGAATAGGTAACGGGATCGCCCGTCTGATATCCGGCGTCGCGCTCAGCGCCGGGTTGGGGGCTGCCGCCTTCGCCGACGACCTCAAGATCGGAATGGTCGTCACCCTGTCCGGTCCCCCGGCGGCTTTGGGGCAGCAGATCGTGGACGGCTTTCAACTGGCGCTGGACCAGAAAGACGGCGAGTTGGGCGGTCAGAAGATCGAGTTGATCGTCGAGGATGACGAGTTGAAACCAGACGTTGCCTTGCTCAAGGCCACGTCGCTGGTCGAGCGGGACGAGGTCGATTTCGTCGTCGGTACCGTATTTTCCAACATGCTTCAGGCCATCTTCAAGCCCGTGGTCAAATCCGGCACCTTCCTGATCAGCCCGAATGCCGGACCCTCGACCTTCGCGGGCAAGAATTGCCATCCCGACTTCTTCGTCACCTCCTACCAGAACAACCAGAACGCCGAAACGGCGGGCATGATCGCCAATGAAGAGGGCTTCAAAAGCGTCTTCACCATGGTGCCCAACTATCAGGCTGGTCGCGACAACGTCGCGGGCTTTGCCAAGACCTTCGACGGCAAGGTCACAAACGAGGTCTTCACCCCCCTCGGGCATCAGGATTTCTCGGCTGAACTGGCGCAGATTTCGACCTCCGGGGCCGATGCGCTGTTCACCTTCATGCCGGGTGGCATGGGCGTGCGTCTGGTTAAGCAGTTCGAGACCTCCGGCCTCGGCGACAGCATGAAGTTCATGTCCGTCTTCACCACCGATGAGACGACCCTGCCAGGCCAGAAGGATGCGGCGGTCGGGTTCCTCTCCGCCGGAACTTGGGCGCCGGACATGAAGAACGACGCGAACGAGGCTTTCGTATCGGCCTTCGAGAAGAAATACGGCTACATCCCCGGGTCCTACGCGATGCAGGCGTATGACACGGCGATGCTGCTCGACAGCGCCATCGCCAGCACGGGCGGCGACATGAGCGACCGCGATGCCGTGCGCGCCGCGATCAAGGCGGCTGATTTCACCTCTGTACGCGGCGATTTCTCCTTCAGCAACAACCACTACCCGGTGCAGGACTTCCATATGCTCAAGGTGGTCAAGCGCGACGATGGCAAGTTCCACACATCGTTCGTGCGAAATATCGTCGAGGATTATGCCGACAGCTTCCATCAAGACTGCAAGATGTAAGGATAGTCGGCTTTGGCTCTAAACCTGCCATACTAACAATATTGTCACCCCGCGACTTGATCGCGGGGCCCATTGTTCAGCACTCTCTGCATTATGGATACCGCGCATCGCGCGCCGCAGGCGAAGTCGCGGTATGACGCCACATTGTCGTTCATTTTTTTGCTGCCCCCGATTGGGGGCAGGTGCGAAAATCCTTCGAAAGAGCCGCCCTCGTGTCGCTGACCCTTCTTCTCATCCAATGTCTGAACGGGCTTCAATACGGGGCTTTGCTGTTCCTGATTTCGGCGGGATTGACGCTCGTTTTCGGGGTCATGGGCTTCATCAATCTCGCCCACGGCGTTCAATACATGGTCGGGGCCTATCTGGCCTTTGCCTATGTCAGCCTCACGGGCAATTTCATGGTCGCGGTTATCCTCTCGATGGCTACCGCGCTCGCCTTTGGCCTGTTGCTGGAATATTTCGTCTTCCGGCATCTCTACGCCCGCGACCATCTGGATCAGGTGCTCGCGACCTTCGGCATAATCATCTTTCTCAATGAGGCGATGAAAGTCATCTTCGGTCCCGCAACGCTGACCGTCGCCCCGCCGGATTTCCTGTCCGGCTCGATCCAGTTGACCGAGACCCTGCGCTATCCGGTCTATCGTTTCGCGACGATCCTGATGGGCTTGGTCGTCGCCGCACTGCTCTACGTCACGGTCTCCTTCACGCGGGTCGGAATGTTGATCCGCGCCGGAGCGACCACGCCCGATATGGTCTCGGCGCTGGGCGTCAATATCCAGCGCCTGTTCATGATCGTCTTCGGCGTCGGAGCGATGCTGGCCGGGTTCGCCGGAGTCATCGCTGCGCCGCTTTTCTCTATAGAGCCAGGCATGGGCGACAACATCCTCATCGTCGCTTTTGTCGTCATCATCATCGGCGGCATCGGGTCCATTCGCGGAGCCTTCTTTGCGGCGCTTCTGGTCGGTTTGATCGACACGATGGGGCGAACCCTCGCCACCAGCACTATGGGCCTGATTTTCGGCCCGTCCATGGCCAACCAGATCGGCCCCGCCATCGCGTCCATGCTGATCTACATCCTCATGGCCGCCATTCTGGTGATACGCCCTCAAGGCCTGTTCCCCCCGAAGGGCGCGACGTAATGCTGCGGGATCGCTCGCTCTGGTTAGCCGCGTTCATCTTCGCCTTGCTGCTCGCCGCGCCGACAATCTTGCCGATGATCGGGCAGGGATATCTGACCAATCTGCTCATCAAGGCGATGCTGCTGGCCATTGCGGCCCTCTCGCTCGATTTGCTTATCGGGCATGGTGGCATGGTCAGCCTTGGCCATTCCGCTTTCGTCGGCCTCGGAGCCTATGCCACGGCCATCGGCCTCGAATCCGGCATCGAGAATATCCTCGTCCTGCTAGCCCTCTCGCTCGCGGTAGCAGGAGCCTTCGCACTCATCACAGGTGCATTGGCGCTGCGCACATCGGGCGTATATTTCCTGATGATCACGCTGGCGTTTGGCCAGATGACCTATTTCACCCTCACCTCACTCGCCGCCTATGGCGGGGATGACGGCTTGACGCTCTGGTCGCTGGCCACGCTGTTCGGCAGCGATCTGGTCCAGTCCGGCAACGGCCTCTATTTCGTGATTCTCGGCACGATGATCGCCGTCTGGTGGCTGGTCTATCGCATCAGTCAATCCCGCTTTGGCCGGGTGCTGCGCGCCGCCCGCGACAACCCCGAACGCACCGAAGTCATGGGCTATTCCGTCAAACGCTACCGCCTGACCGCCTATGTCATCGCCGGAATGCTCGCGAGTCTCTCCGGTCTGCTGCTGGTCCAACATGCCGAATTCGTCAGCCCCGCGCTCGCCACATGGCAGCGCTCCGGCGACCTGATCGTCGTCGTCGTACTGGGTGGTATCGGCACCCGCAACGGCGCGATCCTCGGCGCGTTTTTCATCGTCATCATGGAGGAGGTTCTGGGCTCCATCTTGCATGAATGGCGGCTGATCTACGGCCCGCTTCTGGTGTTGATGGTCCTCTTCGCGAAGGGCGGCCTCTCTCAACTGTTCGCCCCCAAAGCGCAGGCGAGGGTAGTATCGTGAGCGTTCTCGACATCCGAAACCTGCACAAGAGTTTCGGGTCGATCCATGTCAGCAACGATATTTCGCTCGCCGTCGATGACGCCCAGTGCCACGCCCTGATCGGCCCCAATGGCGCGGGCAAGACGACTCTGATGCACCAGATCACCGGCAGCCTCAGCCCCGACAGCGGCGAAATCTTCTTCGCAGGGCAAGACATCACCCCCATGCCGGTCTCGCAACGGGTTCAGGCCGGTCTGGGCCGCACCTTCCAGATCACCTCGATCCTCCCCTCCTTTTCGGTGCTGGAGAATGTCGCCCTCGCGGTGCAGGCAAAGGCCGGGTCCAGTATGCGCTTCTTCCGCCGCGCCGCATCCGAGCCATCGCTGAACGAGCAGGCCATGGCCACGCTCGACCGGATCAACCTTGCCGACCGGGCCGAGACCATCGCCGCAGACCTCTCCCATGGCGAGCGGCGATTGCTGGAGCTGGCCATCGCCCTCGCCGGATCGCCCCGTTTCCTGTTGCTCGATGAGCCGATGGCCGGGCTGGGCCGCTCCGAAAGCGCCATGCTGACCGACATTCTGGCCGAGCTACGCCGCACGATTCCGATGCTGCTGGTCGAGCATGACATGCACGCGGTCTTCCAACTTGCCGATACGGTTTCCGTGCTGGTCGATGGCGAGATCGTGGCGCGCGGATCGCCCGACGAGGTGCGCAACGATGCGGCGGCGCGGGTCGCCTATCTCGGGGGCGGCGGCGATGGATAATCTCGTCACGATCAGCGGCCTCCATGCTGGATACGGCAATGCCCAAGTGCTGTTCGGCGTCGATCTGGCCTTGCCGCGCGGGCAGGTCAGCACGCTGATGGGCCGCAACGGCATGGGCAAGACGACCACCATCCGCTGCCTCATGGGCCTACTGCCCCCGACCGCCGGAGAAGTCAGGATCGGCGGCACCGATATGACCGGCGCGCCCCCCTATACCATCGCGCAGGCGGGGCTGGGTCTCGTGCCCGAGGGACGGCATGTTTTCCCCTCTCTCAGCGTCAGCGAAAACCTGCGGGCGACGGCGCGGGCGGTGCCGGGTGGCTGGACCGAAGCGCGGGTCTTCGACGCTTTCCCCCGCCTCGCCCAACGCAGGCGCAACCTCGGTTTTCAGCTATCGGGCGGCGAACAGCAGATGCTCGCCATCGCCCGCGCCCTGATGACCAATCCCGATCTCTTGATCCTCGATGAAGCCACCGAGGGCTTGGCCCCGCTGCTCCGCGAGGAAATCTGGACGATGCTGTTCCGCCTGAAACAGGACGGCCTGTCGATCCTCCTGGTCGACAAGAATCTCCAGGAATTGTCGCGCATATCGGATCGCTATGCCGTCATCGAAAAGGGCGAAATCGTCTGGAGCGGCGATTCCGCAGATTTCGACGCACAGCGCGCGCATGTGGAAAGTTTTCTGCATCTATAGATCTGTATGCGGATAATATGGGCGCAATAACGCCCTCACCCGTACCGCTCGTTTTCGACCATTGCCCGCGCCCGCAGCGCGAGATCATGGCAATCCGCCAGCACGATATCCTCGTCCCGCCTGCCACGCTCGCGGTGTCCGGGTGGCCTGCCCGAGCGCATCGGATACATCCGCCGCCATGTTCCGGAATTTCGCGCCCGCTCGCCCCGCGCCATCCAGCGCGCGAGTCGCATCGCCTGTTTCGGCAGATCATCCAGCGCCGCCCGGAAGGCCGCCAACCGACGTCGCAACGCCGTGGCATCCAGCAAATCGTCGTCCGACGGCACGGCCCGTTTCGGAGGGGGCTTCCATTCATCGAGGAAACAGATATTCGGCTCCCGCTTCGGCCCGCGCTTCCTCGTTGGCACGCCAATGCGGCGCAGCGCATCGATCAACCCGAAGAGAGGAGGTCGCTCGCCCGATCCGGACGCGTTCGGAATGTTCCTCGGATAGGGCAGGGCAGGCCGCAAACTCACGCTCAGATCAATGGCCGCCACGACGATCAACCGCCGTAAAGCCGCTTCCATCGGCATCAGCCGGTTGACGATCTTCCGCCACACCGCCCGCCGGATCGGTCCGGAACCCTCCGGCATCAGCAACAGCAAAACCGACAACAGCCCCAAAAGCCGCCGCCGGTTCGCCTCCACCATGCCGGTCCAATCCCAATGCCTCAAACCTGCGTCGCTCCGTGTGAACAAGATGGCAACATCTGTCCTGACGCAACAGTAAAAGTCAACACCGCGCGGTGCCCGCATTGGTCACCCTGATCTTTTGTCACCCCTGATCAGACAAAGATGAAGTCATCTGCGGAGAGCATGGTGGTGTCGACCCCGGAAAGCTCGATGGTGCCGGTGCCATAGTCGATCGAAGTGCCGCCGATGGTGTCCGTGATCGAGAGCGCATCGAAGGTACTCCCGGCGATCGCGAGCAGGTCGACACCGTCTTCGAAGTCGGCAATTCGGTCTGCCCCATCATTGTCGTTGAAGACAAACGTATCGGCACCATGGCCGCCGCGCAGAACGTCATTGCCCGCACCGCCGCTCAGAGTGTCGTCACCGAAATGCCCGTTCAAATGGTTGTCGGCACCGTCCCCCGTGATCGTATCGTCATGCAGCGAGCCCAGAATCCGCTCGACACTGGTGAAGGTGTCGCCTGCGGCTTCGCCACCCGAAGCGGTGTTGTTGCCCAGATCGATCGTGACCGCCGTGTGCGATGAGGTGTAATACGCCCAATCATTGCCCGTCCCGCCGTTCAGGGCATCGGCACCGGACCCTCCGCGCAGAAAGTCATTCCCTGCGCCGCCATTCAGGGCGTCATTACCTACATTCCCGTTCAGATAGTTGACGGCACCGTCTCCGGTGATCGTGTCGTCATGGCGCGAGCCGAGAATCCGCTCGACGCTGGTGAACGTGTCGCCTGCCGCGTCACCGCCGGAAGCCGTGTTGTTACTGAGATCGACAGTGATTGCTGCCTTCGAGGAGAAGTAATACGCCCAATCGTCGCCCGTACCGCCGTGGAAGGCATCGGCGCCCTGGCCACCGATCATAATGTCGTTGCCCGCACCGCCGTTCAGGGCGTCATCACCGAGATGACCGTTCAGATAGTTGTCGGCGTCGTCTCCGGTGATCGTATCGTCATGGCGCGAGCCGAGAACCCGCTCGACACTGGTGAATGTGTCGCCTGTCGCTTCACCGCCGGATGCCGTGTTGCTGCCGAGATCGACAGTGACCGCTGCATCCGATGAGATGTAATGAGCCCAATCAAGGCCAGCACCCCCGTTCAGGGCATCGGCCCCTTCGCCGCCGACCAGAATGTCGTTGCCACCGTCGCCGTTCAGGGCATCGGTCCCCGCGCCACCGCGCAGAACGTCATTCCCCGCTCGGCCATTCAGGGCGTCATCGCCGAAATGTCCGCTCAGATGGTTGGCAACGCCGTCTCCGGTGATCGTATCGTCATGGAGCGAGCCGAGAACTCGCTCGACACTGGTGAATGTGTCGCCTGCCGCTTCACCGCCGGTGCCGGTATTGCTGCTGAGATCCACACTGATCGCTGCGTTCGATGACGTGTAATACGCCCAGTCGGTGCCGGTCCCGCCGTTCAGGGCATCGGCCCCTTCGCCTCCGAAAAGAATGTCGTTGCCCGTGCCGCCGTTCAGGACGTCATCACCGAAATGCCCGCTCAGATAGTTGGCAGCGCCGTCGCCGGTGATCGTATCATCATGGTGCGAGCCGAGAACCCGCTCGATACCGGTGAATGTATCGCCTGTCGCGTCACCGCCGGTTGCCGTGTTATTGCCGAGATCGACCGTGACCGCTGCGTTCGATGAATTGTAATAGGCCCAGTCGTTGCCGGTGCCGCCGTTCAGGGCATCGGCTCCTTCGCCGCCCCGGAGAATGTCATCCCCTGCGCCGCCGTTCAGGACATCGGCACCATCGTCTCCGTTCAGAACGTCATTCCCTGCACCGCCATTCAAGACGTCGGCACCAGCGCCTCCGCGCAGAAAGTCATTTCCCGCACCGCCGTTCAGGACGTCATCGCCGAGATGCCCGTTCAGATGGTTGGCAGAGTCGTCTCCGGTGATCGTATCGTCATGGCGTGATCCAAGAATCCGCTCGATATTTGTGAGTGTGTCACCTTCGGCGTCACCGCCGAAAGCGGTGTCGATACCGAGATCGACAGTGACCGCTGCGTTCGATGAGGTGTAAAACGCCCAGTCATGGCCTGCGCCGCCGTTCAGGACATCGGCCCCTTCGCCACCGACCAGAATGTCTTTGCCGCTGCCGCCAAAGATGATGTCGTCCCCGTCGCCCGCGATAACGAAATCATTGCCGCCCTGCGCTTCGATCAGATCCTCACCTTCGGTTCCGATGACCGTATCGGCGGACGCCGTGCCCTCTTCGTAGGATGCGAAGCTGCGATCGATAGAGATGCTGTCGAATGCCGGAACACCCGTTCCGGCGCCGGGAACGGCGGGATAGGTTACAGTGACCTGAGCATCTGTCTCGACGATTGAAAGCACGGAATTCAGCTCGACTTCGACGAACGGCGAACCACCGCCGCCGAGCACACCCCCTACCAGTCCGGAAACCAGTCCAGTGACCAGATCGAGCGCGCCATCCAGAAGATTTTCCGGAGCCATGTTTTCGGCGAGAGTCATCGGGTCTTCATAGATCTCGACGCGGGAAAGGCCCGTCATTTCAGCATTGAACGAAACAGTCGCTTCCGTTTGCAGCTCTGCAACCTGCTCGGCCATGATGATGTTGCCCGAGGCGTCATAACCGACGATGATCGTTCCACCGGTGCCTGCATCCATCGACACACTCACATCGCGTGCCGGAAGTCCAAACGCGGCAGTGATGGGCGTGTATTCACCGGTATCGGGTGCCGTATATCCTTTCAGGACGCGATCTCCCGCCGTATCGGTGTCCAGAAAGACCTCCCCCAGAAAGGTGACGGTATTGTCCTCGAACGTGTAGAGCGGATTTGCGTCGGAAAGATTGCGATCGGAGAATTCGATGGTTTGCATTGTGTGTCCCCAAGTGTTTTGCTGTTGAAGACAGTCTCTCAATAAATACTTGCAAGAACTATTAATAGCTGAATTTGTCAGCAATACATTTTTATCTATCGGGTTCATTATCGAAAATATTACGAAAATTCCCCAAGTAATGGATGAATTCAACATGGAATAAAATTTTCACCAAAATTTAGATGAGGTTTTTCTTCTTTGCTCTCCACGGATTGAGCGGCAATCGTCGCGGGCGCGTCATGGGGTGATACGCAGAGGGCGAGGTTTCCGGCGCGTTCTGGTCGGCAAGGGGCGGCGACTGAACGGGCGACAGGGTCGGTTTTGCGGAGCCGATAGGGCCGGCGCAACCAAGCTCTATGCGGATGCCGGTTTTCGTGTATAGTTTAAATATGAAACTATAGCGCGATCAGTCTGGTCGCATTTCTCTCTAATGGTTAGAGCGCAGGCGAGCATCATGGACCCGGTTTTCACTCTCGACGGCAGTTTCTTTATCGACCCTGCGATGACGCACCCGACGGTCATCGGGAATTCCGGTGCGGGAAGCCTGTCTTTGACCGACGGAACCCTGTCGATCAATCTGGATGACGCCCGGAACACCACATCCTCGTTCGATATCGGTCAGGGCGTTGGCGGCGAGGGCGTCGTCGGGGTCGCGGGGGTCGACACAACGCTTGAAATCCTGAGAGAGACGGGTTCGACGCTTCCTGCGGGGATTGCGCTTGGCACATCGGGGGCGCGCGGCACCCTCGATATCCGCAATGGCGGGGCGGTCATCATCGACAACCCCACGGGACAAGCCGATCTGGACGTCGAGACGGGTTCCGTTGTTGTGGATGCCGGATCTATCAGCATATCGGGGACGGAGGCGACATTCACGGTGGGTGGCGCGGGGTCGGCGGTGCTGACTAACGGGTCCAATGTCACGCTTGACGGTACGGTATCCTCCACGCTTACGGTCGAGGATGGCGGCACGCTGGAGATCGGTCGCTTATCAAGTATAGTTCTGGGCGATGCGGATGGGCCCACGGGGCTGTTGGAGACATTGGATGGCAGTGAGCTGCGGCTGTCACGACAGGGTCGCCAGATTGCCGGCGATGTCGTGATCGGTGACGGTACGCTGATTACTGTTAATGGTGCCAGGGGGCTCGATTCAGGATTGCTTCACACTGGCAGCAGCTTTGATTTCGCGGATACGGTTACTGTGAACATCACGGCTTTGAATGTGCATGAGAATGAATTTTTCCACTCTATCCTCATTGTTCACACCTCTGATCCGGATGCGGATTTCGGGCTGGATGCAGATTTTCTTGAGAACCGCCTGACAACTGACGCTTCTCTGCGCGATGTTGAGCACGGTCTGATAGAACATACGGCTCTCAGCGGGCCAAAAGCGCTCATCTTCGCCATCCTGCCGGTTGAAGAGGAGGCGGGGCAGCGTATTACCACTTTCGGCGCGTTGGCAGATGCTGTTCTCGAGCATGATACGGGCACGGGGCTTACTAATATGCAAAGCCAAAATGTCGAAGGTTATTTCCAAAATATCGAAGGCATTCGCGTTCCGCAACTTGATGGATCGGTGGACATCACGGGCAGCGGTGTGTTTTTCGTGGATGCTGGAGACGGCGACGGCACTATCAATCTGGACATCGGCAGGAAGGTCGTCGACGGGGGCGATGGAACGGATACGGTCATCTATTCGGGCAACCGCCGCGACTATACGATAACGCGGGATACCGAGTCGATCACCGTCACCCAAGGCGGTCTGACCGATACCCTGACGAATGTCGAACGTATCGGCTTCGATGATGAAACGCTGACTTTGTCGTCCCTGTCTGACCATATCGTCGATACCGCCAGCGATAGTATCGACCCCAATGATGGCCTGACCTCCTTGCGCGAGGCGCTGCTGCTCTCGAACAGCGAAGAAGGACAAAGCCTGATTGAATTCGATGCCGCCCTGTCCGGCGCGACGATCACGTTGGCACTGGGTCAACTCGAGATTACAGACGATGTGATCATCGAAGGTGATATCGGTCTCGATGGCACCAATGACATCACGATCTCAGGCGATGATGCGAGCCGCGTGTTCTATGTCTCGGGCGGCACGTCTGTCCTTGGCGGTCTGACGATTGCCGATGGCCGTGCGGAAACGAACGAGGCCTTCGTCACTGGTGGGCCGGGAACGCCGGAATTCGGCGAAGGCGGAGGAGTTTGGACCGGGTTCGGCACGACTCTGACAATCGAGCGTAGTACGATCCGCGATAACCGTGCCGTCGATGATTTTGGGTTTGTTGGATACGGTGGTGGCATTTCCAGCCGGGGTACACTGGCGCTCAGGGATAGTACGGTGTCCGACAATACCGCTGATTTAGGTGCGGGCGGCATCGTCAATTTCGGCGCGGCATCGCTCATCAACACGACCGTTGCAAACAATACTGGCGGTGAAGCCTATGGCTTCGGGTGGGGCGGTGGGGGGATCTTCAACTATACGCAAAGTCCGCTGATCCTGATCAATTCGACGGTAACCGGCAACACCTCGCCCGTCGCGGGCGGAGGACTGCAGCAATTGGTCGGTGTTCTACCGCCCGCATTGCCTTTGCTGATTAACAGCATCGTGCTGGGTAATAGCGCGCCCGTCGATGCCGATGTCTCCGGCCCGGTCGCGTCGTCCACCTCTTCGATTATCGGTGGTGTCTCTGCCGCCGATGTTTTTGCAATGACCTCGACGGTCGGTGACGGCGTCTCTGCCGGCGTGTTGGCCGACAACCGTGGACCGGTACAGACGGTGGCGCTGCGCGGTGATGCTTCCAATCCGGCGCTCGATATTGGTCAGGTGACCGGGAACCTGATGACCGATGCGACTGGCGTGACACGTAATTTTGACTTTGCCGGGGTGAATAACGGCGGCACGGTCGATGCCGGAGCGATCGAATTCGTGCCGTCCATCGTTGCCAGCGGAACAACGGACGACGAATCTTTGTTCGGCAATATTCTTGACGATACGCTGGTGGGCGGCGCTGGAAATGACAGCCTGTTCGGTCAACCCGGCAATGATCTCCTCGTCGGCGGCGAGCTGGCCGATCTGTCGAACACGGCAGGGGGGCAGGTTTATCGTCTCTATCAGGCGACGCTGGACCGTGCACCGGACACGACGGGCTTCGAGGGATGGGTCGATATCCTTGAAAGTGGCAGCAACGACCTGCAAGGCGTCGTCGCAGGTTTTGTCGGCTCGGTTGAGTTCCAGGACATCTACGGAAGTTTGGACAACACCGATTTCGTGACGCTGCTCTACGGCAACGTGCTGGAACGCGCGCCGGATGAGGATGGTCTGAACGGTTGGCTGGACGCCCTGAACACGGGCACCAGCCGCGCGCAGGTCGTGACCGGCTTCTCCGAAAGCGCGGAGTTCAGGGCCGATACGAGTGTTCCGGCCAGTGCCTATGCCGACGCTTTGGAAAGCCGCGCCGAGTCCGGTTTCTACGACGACGTGTATCGGCTCTTTCAGACGACGCTCGATCGCGCGCCGAATCCTGCCGGGCTAGCGAGTTGGAGCGAGCAACTGGCGGATGGGCAATCCTATACCTCCGTCGCAGCCGGGTTCATCAATTCAGGTGAGTTCCGCAACACCTATGGCGACCTCGATGACACCGATTTCATCAAACAGATCTACCGCAATGTCTTGGGCAGAGAAGTGGACGGTCCGAGTCTACTGGGATGGCAGGCCGTGATCAGGGACAGCACACGTGAGGACGTGGTAAGAGGGATTGCTCAAAGCCCCGAATTCACATTTAAAGCGGCGCCGGATGTCGACGCTTACATGAAGGAGCAAGGCGGCAACACGCTGGATGGCGGGGCAGGCAACGACACGCTCTACTCTGGAACGACCGCCGATACCTTCGTCTTCGACGCCAGCGAGGATGGCAGCGATATCGTGCTGCAACTCGACACTTGGGACACGCTACAATTCGAGGACTTCGGCTACGCTTCGGCGGCAGAGGCCCGCGCGAAGATGTCGGCAGTCGGGTCCGATGTCCGCTTCGCAGATGAAGGCGTCACCGTCACCTTCGCTGGGGCCAATCTCGCCACCATGCAGGAGGTCGATTATCTCTTTGTGTGAACCGTACGAGAGAGCTGTTCTCGTACTAGAGTGAAACGCAATCAAGATGAGTGAAAATTGCCCCAAGCGTGGGCACTTTTTACAGGTCTGGATATCCGACCGCTATGCCGGTCAGCAGACCCTTGCAACGTGAGGAATTTGCGACATTTAAGCACGGGTTGCGTGAGGGTGACGGGTATTAACGAGTTTTTGTTAAAAACTAACATCCCAACATTAATATATAATGTAAAATATACAATGTACGTGAAAGCTCAAGATATCCTTTGAAAAATGTAAACTATCCTATAGCGTGATTCTTGCTGCCGGATTTCCTTTAGGGTTGTCTAGTGTTGCTTAACCGAGTTTTCGTATAGGAAATATCATGGTCGATCCCAACCTTTTCACGACTGTATCTGACAATACGCTGTTGCCATTTGGTCAGAATCTTTTGACGCAAGGCGATGACAACTCTGAACAATTTGATATTAGCGAGATATTCGAGAACGGCTTCTCGTTCGGAACCCGTAATTTCACAGAGCTTTTTCTTCAAACGAATGGCGGTGTGACCTTCCTGCCGACTGGCAGTACGAACATTCGCAACGGCATCGAGAATTTCACGTATGCCATCGCGCCCTTTGCCGATGACCTCGACAATCGCACCCTGCCTCCCGGCGCCGATCCCGGTATCTATTTCGATATCAACACGGGTCGCGATTCCGTTGTGGCCACCTGGGTCGGTGTTGGAATTTTCAGCAATAACATAAGCGAGCCCAATACTTTCCAGATGGAACTCATGGATCTGGGCGGTGGCGATGCCGAGATCATTTTCCGCTACAGCGACATGGGCAACTCCAACGGCGAATTCCAGATCGGTGCCGTGGCCGATGGCTCGCCGAACATGTTCCTGCGCGGCAGAGACGCAACCGAAGTGCTCGGCGATGCCTCGGACATGGACACCCTGGTTGGCAATACCGGCGTCGCGGGCGTCTGGCAGATGCGCGTGATCGATGGTCAGCTTCAGATTGATGATTTCCTCGGCGACGATGTGACCGGCAATGGCAACGGCAACACCATCAACGGCACTGACCTCTACGACAAAATCAGCGGTGGCGGTGGCGATGACACGATCAATGGCCTGAAAGGGATCGACCGGCTGAACGGCGATGCGGGCCAAGACACCATCAATGGCGGCGAGGATGACGACATCCTGCACGGCAACGATGATAACGATACGCTTCGCGGCGATGCCGGCGACGACATGCTCTTTGGCGATGCGGGCGATGACCGGCTGGAGGGCGGATCGGGCATTAACGAGCTGGATGGTGGCGCAGGGGCAGATACGCTGGTCGGCACAGGAGGCCAGTCGTTCGCGTCCTATGGCAGTTCCAGTTCGGGCGTCATCGTCAACCTGTCTTCGACTGGTTCGAACACCGGCGATGCGCTCGGTGATACCTATTCAAACATTACAGACGTGATCGGGTCGAGCTTCGATGATCAGATCAGCGGCACCAATAATGATGCGAACACATTGCGTGGCGGAGGCGGCAGCGACGCGATCGATGGCCTGAACGGCAGCGATGTCCTGTTCGGGGACGAGGGCGACGATAACCTGACCGGCGGGGGCGGAACCGATACGCTGATCGGGGGTGTCGGGGCCGATATTCTCAATGGCGGGTCGTCCGACGACACGGCAAGCTATCAGGAATCGACGGTATCCATAACGGCTGACCTCGTTGACAGCTCTGTCAATACGGGTGAAGCGGCGGGTGACACCTATATCAGCATCGAAGATCTCACCGGCGGCATGGCCGATGACATGCTCTTCGGGACGGCCAGCAACAATGATCTGGAGGGGCTTGACGGCAACGACATGCTGATCGGTCGCGATGGTACCGACAGATTGGAAGGCGGCGAGGGCGACGACATTCTCAATGGGGGTCTGGGCACTGATACTCTGAGGGGCGACAATGGCACCGATTCTGCCTCCTATGCCGACGCGACCACGGGGTTGACCGCGGATCTCAGCAATTCTGGCAACAATACCGGCGAGGCAACGGGCGATACATACAACAGTATCGAGGGCCTGATCGGGTCGGCCTTCAGCGATATCCTGACCGGCGACGGCAATAGCAATACGCTGGTCGGTGGTGATGGGGCGGATACCCTGACCGGCAACAACGGCAACGATACGCTCAAGGGCGGGGCTGATTCCGACCGGCTCTTCGGTGGATCGGGGGTCGACACGGCCGATTACTCGGATGCAACCTCCGCCGTCAGTGCCAGCCTGTTCGACCCGAACAGCAATACCGGCGATGCGCGGGGCGATACCTATTCCAGCATCGAACAGCTGTTCGGAACCGAATTCGGCGATACGCTGGGCGATAACACGGGTGGCGGACATGGCCTGTTTGGCTTTGGCGGCGACGATATGTTCATCGCGCAGGGCGGCTCGGACACATATTCAGGCGGCGATGGGATCGATACCGTCACCTTCGAAAACGTCTCGACCTTCGTGACGATCGACCTGGAAACAAGTGCCGACAACCGGGGTTCGGCGGCGGGATCCAATTTTGTCGATATCGAAAACCTGATCGGCACGACGGCGGCAGACGACCTGCTGGGCAACGTCCAGGACAATATGCTCGTGGGGGGTGGCAATATCGACACCCTGAACGGGCGTGACGGCGATGATATACTGGACGGTGGTGTGGGCAACGACACGCTCACCGGCGGCGACGGGGCGGACATGTTCATCGTCAGCGCGGGCATGGGCGACGATGTCGTCACCGATTTCACGCTGGGCACGGATATGCTGGACTACTCGGCGCTGACCACGGCCGAGCGGCAAGCGGTCACGTTCTCGACGAACGGCGCGGGCGACCGTGTGGTCAACCTTGCCGATGGATCCTCGATGACCCTGACCGGCGTGACCGGAAATTCGGCACCGACGGGCTTGCCCACGGTGAGCGGCACGTTCCAGCAGAACGAGACCCTGACCGTCGCAACGGATGCCATCGCGGATGCTGACGGGCTGGGCGCTTTCTCGATCCAGTGGTTGCGGGGGGGAACGGCCATCGGTGGAGCCACGGGCAGCACCTATACGCTGGCCCAGGCGGATGTGGGCCAGAGAGTCACCGCTCAGGTCAGTTACACTGACGACTTCGGCACGGTTGAGACGCTGAATTCAGATCCGGCGGCCGTATCCACGGTAGGAAATGTGAATGATGCACCCACAGGCAGCATTACCATCAATGGTACTGCCACCGAGGGGGCGATTCTGACGGCATCGTCTACCCTTGCGGATGCGGACGGCCTTGGTGCGCTGAATTACCAATGGCTGCGTGACGGTACTGCGGTAGGTGGTGCGACAGCGGCCACCTACACATTGGTCCAGGCCGATGTCGGCGCCCAGATGAGTGTCCGGGCATCCTACACCGATGGTGGCGGCACGGATGAAACCGCCAGCAGCGCGCCGACGGCGGCGGTCGCCAACGTGAATGATGCACCCACAGGCGGCATTGCCATCAGCGGCACCGCCGAAGCGGGGGCCGCTCTGACGGCATCGTCCACCCTTGCGGATGAGGATGGCCTTGGTACGCTGAGTTACCAATGGCTGCGCGACGGTAGCGCGGTTGGAGGGGCAACGGCGGCCACCTACACATTGACTCAGGCCGATATCGGCGCCCAGATGAGTGTCCGGGCATCCTATACCGATGGGGGCGGCACGGCAGAGGCCGTTACATCGGCCGCATCGGCCGTGATCGAGCAGGGCTTCGAAACGGGCACGGAGAATGCAAACACCTATCCCGGCACCTCCGGAAACGATTCCTACAATGGCCTGGGCGGAGACGATATCATCGTCGGCGGTGGTGGCAGCGACACCCTCCTTGGTGGCGCAGGTGACGATTTTCTGTTGGGCGGAGAAGCATCCGGCGAAAACCAAGCGGCAGGTGCTCAAGTCTACCGCATCTATCAGGCGACGCTGGACCGTGTGCCGGATACCGTGGGCTTTGAAGGATGGGTCAATGCCATTGAGAGCGGCAGCAGCAGTCTTCAGAGCGTGGTCACGGGCTTCACCAATTCGGGCGAGTTCCAGAACACCTATGGTGCTCTGAACAACACGGGCTTCGTGACGTTGCTCTATAACAATGTGCTCGAGCGCGCACCGGATCAGGGTGGCCTGAACGGCTGGTTGGATGCGATAGCGAACGGCGCCAGTCGCGCGCAGGTCGTTACCGGTTTTTCCGAAAGCGGCGAGTTCCAGAACAGGACGAGCGCCGAGGCCGTTGCCTATGCCGAAGCGCTTGATGGCCGTTCCGCAACCGAATTCTACGATGATGTGTACCGGCTCTATCAGGCAACGCTGGACCGCGCGCCGGATGCTGTCGGGCTTGCGGGCTGGGGCGAGCAACTGGCGGACGGGCGGGCCTATACCGAGGTTGCCGGCGGGTTCACCAATTCGGGCGAATTCCGCAACATCTACGGTAATCTCAGCGACAGCGATTTCGTCGATCAGCTCTATCGTAACGTCCTCGACCGCGAAGCGGATGCGGGCGGGCGTCAGGGCTGGCTGAATGTGATCAATGGCGGCGGCTCGCGCGAGGATGTGGTGCAAGGTTTTGCCCAGAGCGGTGAATTCGTCGGCAACACGGCGTCGGATTTCAGGGCTTACATGAAGGCCACGGGCGGCGATACGCTC
>CALHLW010000203.1 GCA_938034615.1 uncultured Neomegalonema sp.
GTCGGGTTCATGGTCGCGCTGTTTCAGGGCGTCACGCAGATTCAGGACCAGAGCCTGCCGATTACCTTGAAGATTCTCATCGTCGGCGCGACATTCCTGTTCTTCGGTGCGTCTCTCGCGGCCCCTGTCGTGACCCTTGCCGACGAAGCCTTTCGTATCTTTCCCACCGCTTCACGCTGACGGGCAGGGGGAGGGAAGATCATGCTTCAGGTCGTCCAGTTCATCCTGCCTCTGGTCGAAGCCGGTGCCCTCGTCTTCGCGCGCCCGCTCGGATTCATCATCGCCTTTCCGCTCTTCACATGGCTGGGGTTGCAGGGGATGATTCGTAACGTCACCGCCATCGCCTTCGGCTCGCCCTTCCTTGTGATGATCTACATGCAGATCGTCGGTTCGCCGGAGACCTTTCCCGCCGAATACATCGTCATGCTGGCAGGCAAGGAATTCTTCGTTGGTCTGACCCTCGGTGTTCTTCTTGGGGCGCCATTCTGGGGCGCGGAGATGGCCGGGGCCTATGTCGATGTCTATCGGGGCAGCTCGGCGGCGACGGTCGTCAGCCCGGACCAGATGGCGGAGCCGCTGGTGTCGGGCGCGGTCTTCTCCCTTGCGCTGGTGGCGATCTTTCTCGCGATGGGCGGATTTCGACTCGTTCTCGGCATCCTCTACGAAAGCTATGAGCTTTGGCCGTTCTTCCAGATGGTGCCGGAGATCACGGGCGATCTTTATCCCGTCTTCATCGAGTTGCTCGGCGCGGTCGCTAAAATCGCTCTCGCCCTTGGTGCACCGCTTCTGATCGCAATGTTCGTGGGTGAGCTGGCACTGGCCTTCACCAGCAGATTTGCGCCTCAAATCAACATCTTCGACGCGATGCTGTCGATCAAGAACATCATCTTCCTCGTAATATTGCCTCCCTATCTCTACTTTCTTGCCCGCCACTATGGTGCGGAAGTCCTTGATCTTGAGGGCTTGATCAACATCGTTCGCAAACTGGTGGACGCCCCATGAGCGGCGATTCCTCAGAGGAAAAATCCTTACCGCCATCCGATAAGAAGCTTCGGGAAGGACGCAAGAAAGGGCAGATTTCCAAGAGTACCGACATGGTCTCTGCGGTCGTGATGGTCTTTCTCATCATCTATCTGGTTCTTGGCTGGCCGGTGATCGAGGGAGCATTCCAGCGGATGTTCGATACAGCGGGGCAAGCTGCGGCGCAGGGCGGGACTGACTCCTGGGGTCTTGCGATCCGTGATACCTGGGGGGCGATGGGCACGATCATGCTGCCGCTCTATGCCGTCTCGATCTTCGCGATCTTCCTTGGATCGGTGATATCGAACAAGGGTATCGTGATCTCGTTCCACCCGATCAAACCGGATCTCAAGAAGATCCACCCGGTTGAAGGCTTCAAGAAGATCTTCAGCATGAAGAACTTCATCGAGTTCGTGAAGGCGCTCTTCAAGAGTATGTTCCTGCTCTGTGTCCTGGGCCTGATCGGTTGGTTTGGGCTTCAGGCGATCATGCAGGCTCCGCTTTGCTCCAGTGATTGCACTGATGACGTGCTGCTCATCGTTGCAGTGCCGCTCGTTCTTGCCGCCCTTGCGCTCTTCATCGTTTCTGCGCTGATCGATATCACCCTTCAGAAATGGCTGTTCACACGAGAGATGCGGATGACCCATTCGGAAATGAAGCGCGAGATGAAGGAAATCTATGGCGATCCCATGGTTCGCCGTGCCCGCAATGAGATTCGCCGCAACATCGCCACCGATACCGAATCGGGCAAGGCAACCGGCTATCTCACCTCTCGAGTTCCGACGATGGTGGTCTGTTCCGGGAATCAGGTGGCCGTCGGTGTACGATATGTTGCTGGAGAGACACCGGCCCCTGTGATCATTGCGAAAGCAACCGGCGCTCGGGCAACCCAACTTATCGCGGACGCCGTAAATGCCGGAATTCATGTAGCAAATGACGCCGAACTTGCAACGGCATTGGTGCAGCAAGGCCGGATCGATGCATTTGTACCTGAATCACTATTCCGTGAGATCGCGCGTGTTATGAACGCGATCTAGGAGCTTAGTACAAAAAACGCGGGATTCATTCCAGTTTTGTAACAGCATCATTCTTGACCAAGGCTGATGCGTACCGTAATGATGCACTTACGGGAGATGATTGAAGATATGTTCAGCGGTGGCACAGTGAACGATGAGCTTTCTTCGACTCTGAAGACCGATCCTAACGGAGAGGCCATGCGACGTTACCAACGTCAATTGGCTGCTGCGCGAGAGAAGGTTGAAGGCGTTTCCCGGGGGGCGCGAGAAGATACGTCGATCAAGGCCTTGCAGGCCGGCATGGCTCTCCTCCCTACTCTGTGGAGAGACCTCAACAGGAGATAAACTAGATGTCACAGAATCTTAGCAGCATCGGTCAGCAGACCGGTACGACGGGTACCTCCGGCGACGCCGGTTCCGATGGAGCCATCGAGTCGATGGAAGCAGCATTCGATCGCGCGATCGCCAAGGCGGCGCAGGTCACGGAAAAGCGTATGGAGGGTGGTTCTGCTCTCGATGCGGCACGGACACGTCTGTCTAACTGATACCGGCTCTGTCGGCAATCTGATCGCGGCGAGCTTCGTCATGCGCTTTCGCGTTTGGCGAAGCTCGTTTTTTCAAGATGTGGTAAGGGAGCTGTGCGGTGGAATCCGATAGCGTCGAGCGCATCTGTATCCTGAGCGGCATCCATATGGGTGCCGTCATTACTGTGGGTAGTCGTCCGATCCTCGTTGGCAGTGGCGATGATTGTGATGCGTTGCTTTCCGATGTTTCGGTAAAGGATGCGGCGGTCAAGATTGCGGTGGATCAAAGAGGTCGCCTCATGGCCTCGACAGTTCGCGGTGATGTGCGCCGAAATGGTCGCATCCTGCGTCCTGACAGCACATCCTCATTCGATAATGGTACGACGATCAGCCTCGGCGATGTAAAAATCGTTGGGGGGCATGATATGATCGGTGCCCAACGCTCTGTTGATCGTCGCTCCAAGCGGCGTACGCTTTTGAGCTGGGGTGGCGCGTGTGCGGCTTCTCTCGCGCTGTTCGGATTTTTTGGCGCTGTCGGCGGGCCTGCGGATGCTTTCAACCTTGGTGCGCAGGTGCCAGGTCGAACCGCTCCGATGGCCGAGCTGTTGCGCCGTGCTGAAGACCCGATGCCGGAACTTGAGCGGGAAATCGCGCTCAATGACCTCTCCGGTCTTGTTTCGGTCGAACAGACGGTTTCCGGGCAGATGTTGGCAACGGGTGTAGTTTCCGCTGCGGAATTGGATCGCTGGAACAGTACCGTCAGATGGTTCGATGGTCGTTTCGGAGATCGGGCAGTGCTTGAATCAAGGGTTTCGTTAGGGGCCAGCGGAGTGGTTCTGCCTTTCGAGATCGTTTCGATCGTCGCGTCATCCAATCCGCGTGTGGTCATCCAAAACGGGGATTCGTTTCCCGTCGGCTCTTTTCTGCCCGGAGGGTGGGAGTTGCGTCGCATCGCCAATACGACGGTCGTTCTCGTGCGTGAGGGCAGGGAACTTGCCATCACTTTTTGATCTTACGGACCTCCTGTCTGGCGCGAGAGTTGCTTGCAGAGAAACCGGTCCAAACGGCGAGCGTTGGTGCGCTTCGTCAGTTTCGTTGAATTTGTCAACGACGGAAACTACCGGGGCGCGTTCGGAAGGATCCAGACCATGAGCGACATCAAGTCACCGGTCTCCCGCGTTCACGTCGGAAGAACTGCACCGGCTGGCACCCTACCGGGAAGACCTGCGCTCGACCGCCTCACATCCCGCCTACCTGCTCGCGTTGAGCGAGATGTCGATCCGCAGACTAATCGACCGCCAGCGGCGGAAGTCCTCGTTTCCGAGTTCATCGCGCCGCCGCGTGAAACCGCTGAATGGCTTGGAAATCCTTCCATGCCCGCCGCTCTCGCTGCCGTCTCGGGTGAACTTGCGCCTGGTGGCGTTGCCACGTCCAAACGCAATCAATATGTCGCGAGTGTCGTCGAGACCCATCTCTCGGCCCGTCGGCAACTGGCCCGTCACCTCAACGCCCTGTTGCGCGCATGAGGGATTCCCTCGCCCGCGTCATTCCCCTTCGCGCCGTTGATGAAGAAGCGAAGGCCCGTTCCCTGCACGCACTCGGAGCTTTCTATCTGCGACAGGGATTCCCGAGACAGGGGCTTTCACTGCTTCTCTCCGCCCGTGATTACGGTATCCGCGATGGCACCCTCGACCGAGCCATCGCTCAGGCATATCTGCTCAGCGGTGCGCCGAAACAGACCCTGAAAATCCTCGATACCCTCGAAGATTTACCCGGAAACGAGCGGTTCCATGACAGCGCCGATCTCATCCGCAGCCGCGCCCTTCTTGCATTGGGCCGGATCGAGGAAGCACGTGCCATTTTCGCGCGCGGAGGTCAGATATGATCAGCTCTCTGCATCGTGGCCTTAACGCCGTCGGTAAACGTCAGGATCTTGTCGTCGTCATCCTTTTGGTAACGGCCATTCTGATGATGATCCTTCCCCTGCCGACCTGGTTGGTGGATATCCTCATCGCCGTGAATATCGCAGGGGCCGTCCTCCTGCTGATGATGGGCCTCTATCTCAAAAGCCCGCTCGAATTCTCGACTTTGCCCTCAGTGATCCTGATCATCACGATCTTCAGGCTGGCCCTGTCGATCACCACGACCCGCCTGATCCTGCTCAATGCCGATGCCGGGTCGATTATCGAGACCTTTGGTCAGTTCGTGATCGCAGGCGAGATCATCGTTGGCCTCGTTGTCTTCCTCATCATCACCATCGTGCAGTTCGTGGTCATCACCAAGGGCTCAGAGCGTGTCGCCGAGGTGTCCGCCCGCTTCACTCTCGACGCGCTGCCCGGCAAGCAGATGTCCATCGACAGTGATCTGCGCAACGGCGATATCGATCAAACCGAAGCCCGCCTGCGCCGCCGCACCATCGAGCAGGAAAGCCAATTCTTCGGTGCAATGGACGGCGCGATGAAGTTCGTGAAGGGCGATGCCATCGCTGGTCTCGTGATCGTTGCGGTCAATCTGGTCGGTGGCATTGCCATCGGTATGGTCAGTCACAACATGGCGGCGGGTGAAGCCGTCGAGACCTATTCGCTGCTGACTGTCGGCGACGGCCTCGCCGCCCAGCTTCCAGCGCTCTTCGTCTCTCTCGCCGCCGGGGCCGTCATCACCCGCGTCGCAACGGACGAGAACGAGAACCTCGGGGCCGACATCACCCGCGAAATGATCTCCAGCACCATAGCGCTGCGTGTGGCCGCCGTGATCCTTTTCGTGATGATGTTCATCCCCGGTTTCCCCTGGTATGTCTTTCTCTTCCTCTCCCTGGGCCTGTTAGGCATCAGCTTTTCCGAACGTCTCAGCACGCTCATGTTCGGCAAGGAGGAAGAAGACGAGAACGATGGGGAACCCGATCTGCTCGATACCGTGGGATTGGAAAAAAGCCCTTTCGTCGTCCGTATCCATCCCTCACTTCTGGATGACGAAGCGCGCAAGACTTTCGCTGATGAAGCCCGCGAGGCTGCTCTGGGCATCGGTGCTGAAATCGGCCTCCCGATCCTGCCCCCGCGACTGTCGGATGATCCGTCGCTGTCGCTGGATACGGTGCGTATCGACTTGGATGATGTGGTTGTCGCCGGATTCGTCATCGACCCGGAGCGTCTGGCCATCGATGCCGATGCGGATACGTTAACCCTCGCCGACGTGGTCTTCGAGGCAGCGGGCAATCCGCCCTCCGGGTTCCGCAATCTTCATTGGATCGATCCCGACGGCGCTCGTGTGCTGAACGAACGCGGGTTCGATGTTCTTACGCCTCTGGAAGCTTTGCTGATCGGCACCCGAACGGCGCAGCATCGGTTCGCTTCGCAATGTATTGGTGTTCAGGAAGCGCGCGCGGCCCTCGTGGGCATGGCGCAACACTATCCTGACCTCGCTTCCGAGGTTCGTGATCTTCTGCCGCTGAACAAGATCGCCGAGGTCTTCCGCCGTCTGGTGGAAGAGGGTGTCCCGATTCGCAACCAGCGACTTTTGCTCGAAGCGCTCACGGAATGGAGCGCCAAGGAACAAGACCCCGTCGTCCTCACCGAATACGTTAGGACCGCTCTCAAACGCCAGATATGCAATGCGTTGGCAGGCGAAGATCGCGTGATCCCGGTCTACCTGCTTGATTCTGCGGTAGAAGATGCGCTTCGCAATGCCGTGCGTCAGACGACGGTGGGCGAATATCTGGCATTGGATGACAATGTCTCCGCCGGCCTAGTGGAAACGATCCGGGACAACCTGCGTGAGCCCACCGAAGGGGGCACAGCGCCCATCGTTCTGGCGTCGCTGGATGTGCGCCGTTTCGTGCGGAGCCTCATGAGCAATAACGGGATGCGCGATACGGCGGTGCTGTCCTACCAGGATTTGTCCACCGAGTTCACAATCACCCCGCTGACCACCATCATGCTGCCGGATCTCGATTATCCCGCCGCTGCGGAATAGAGCCAACGACTATCTGCCCGCCCGTGCCGAGGCTACGACCGGCTACATGCCACCAAAAACTGACCACCCGGTCTTTCGTGCCAGCAATTCCAGCGCCATCGTCCCGAGGCGCGAGTTGCCTACCGCGTTCAGCCCCGGCGACCAGACGGCAATCGACGCCTTCCCCGGTGCAATCGCTAGAATACCGCCTCCCACACCGCTTTTTCCCGGCAACCCGACCTCGAAGGCGAACTCCCCCGAGCCATCGTAATGCCCGCAAGTCATCATCAGCGAGTTGACCCGCCGCGCCCGCGCGGGGGTGATGAGTTCCGCGCTCCCCGGCCCTGTATGCCCCGCGAACGCGAACATCCGCCCCGCCTTCGCCAGTTGCTCGCAACTCATCGCAATCGCGCATTGCCGGAAATAGACGGCCAGCGTCTCCTCCGGGTCGTGATGCAGATTGCCCGCCGCCCGCATGAAATGGGCGAGTGCCCGGTTCCGATACCCCGTATCGCTCTCGGATGTTGCCACCGCTCCATCGAAATCGATTCCGTCATCCTCCGCCGCTTGCCGCACGAAGCCGAGGATCGCACTGACCGCTTCCTCCGGAGTCCGCTCCGCCAGCAGGATATCAGAGACGACGATGGCCCCCGCATTGATGAGCGGATTGCGCGGGATACCGTCATCGGCCTCAAGCTGAACAATGGAGTTGAACGGATCGCCCGACGGCTCCCGCCCCACCCGCGCCCAGCACGCATCCCCCAGCCGCCCCAGCGCCAGCGACAATGTAAAAACCTTCGAGACGCTCTGGATCGAGAAGGGCAGGGCGGCATCTCCTGCCGAGACGACACGCCCATCCCCGGTGGCAACTGCAATCCCGAATCGGCTCGGGTCTACCTTCGAGAGTTCCGGGATGTAATCCGCCACCCGTCCGCGCTCCGTCTCCTGCGCCATGGCGGCGGCGATGTCTTCGAGGATGGCCGGGATATCGGTCATGCAAACCTCTCCGGTGACAGCGCCGCGACGATATCGGCGTCCAGCGCAGGCGCGCGCCCCGTGATCAGATCGGCGGTCAACGCCGACAGGGCAGGCGACGTCTGAATCCCGTATCCTCCCTGTCCCGCCAGCCAGAAGAACCCCTCCGCATCGGTCGCGAAGCCGGTCACGGGCGTCCGGTCGGGCGTAAAGCTGCGTAGCCCCGCCCATGTCCGCTCGACCCGCGTGACCTGTAAGGTGGTCATTCGCTCGAAGCGGTCGATGCCTTCGGCGAGCACCATATCATCCGGCCAGGCATCCTGCGGCTCGACCGGGTCTTCATCGGCGGGAGAGACCATCAGCTTTCCCGATTGCGGTTTGGCGTACCAGTCCTCGCGCAGCGATCCGAACAGCGGCCAACCCGCCGCCCCCTCTGGTTGCGGGATCAACGCCGCCGACCGCCGCATCGGCTGTAGCCCGACCCCGCGCACCCCCGCGCGTCCCGCCACCGCATCCGCCCATGCCCCGGCGGCATTGATTACCACCGGCGCCTCGTAGACCCCCGCCGGAGTCTCGACCCGCCAGACCCCTCCGGCCCGCGTAATCGCCTTGGCCTCCGCATTCGTCACGATCTGCCCACCCGCCGCGCGCAGCAACCGGATGAATCCACCCAGCAGCAAATCCACATCGATATCGCTCGCATCGCGCTCATACACTGCCCCGATCAGCCCCTCGCGGCGCACCACCGGCACGATTCCCACGGCTTCCTCCGGCGTCAGCCGTTCCATCCCCGACGAGGCAGCGAGCATCTCCTCCAGCAAATCCGCCTCGCCCTTGACCGCCAGAAGCAACTCCCCCCGAGGCGTCAGCAGCGCG
>CALHLW010000204.1 GCA_938034615.1 uncultured Neomegalonema sp.
CGCGCACCAGTGACGGGATGGTATCGGGATAGACGATCTGCTTGGCGAATTTGGTGATCGGCTTCATCATCGCGACGACGTCGATGATCTGGAACTGACCCTGCTTGGATTTCGTGATCGGCTTTTGCCCCGTGATCATCAGCATCGGCATCGCGCCAAGCTGTGCGTAGGCGGCGGCGGTAACAAGATTGGTCGCGCCGGGACCGAGCGTGGCAAGACACACGCCAGGCTTGCCCGTCAGCCGCCCGTAGGTCGCCGCCATGAAGCCCGCCCCCTGCTCATGCCGGGTCAGGATCAGCCGGATCGAGGAGGTCCGCAGGGACTCGACGAAATCGAGATTTTCCTCGCCCGGCACGCCGAAGATATACTCGACGCCTTCATTCTCAAGCGCCTTGACCAACAGATCGGACGCCTTGATTTTCTTGATGACTTGCATGGGGAGCTTCCTCGAGGAAATTATTCGGCGGCCACGGCGTTTGTTGGCTCGACGGTCGGATAGAGCTCATCCATCGGGACGGATTTGCCGTCGCTCTGAACCAGCCGCACATGATACCGCTTCAGCGCGCGGGGGTGTTTCGCCCCGCAGGAATGGGCGATCAGGTTGACGCCGTATTCGATCTTGTGGGCGAAATTCTTCACCCGCTCGGATTTCACCGCCGGGTCCAGACCCTTTTGCAGGCGCTTGTCATGGGTGGTGATGCCGGTGGGGCAGGTGTTCTTGTTGCATTTCAGCGCCTGAATACAGCCAAGCGAGAACATGAAGCCCCGCGCCGAGACCACGAAATCCGTGCCCGCGCAATAGGCCCAAGCTACCTCCGCCGGGGTGATCAGCTTGCCCGACGCGATGACCTTGATCCGCTCGCGCAGGCCATGCCGCATCAGGACATCGACGACCATGGGCAGGGCTTCGCGGATCGGCAGGCCCACATTGTCCATCAGGGGCATCGGCGCGGCCCCGGTGCCGCCATCGCCGCTGTCCACCGTGATGAAGTCAGGCGCGCTGTCGATGCCTCGCGCGTGGATTTCCTCGCACAGCCTGTCCAGCCAGCCATAAGCCCCGATCACGGTCTTGAAACCCGTCGGCTTGCCGGTGATGCCGCGCACCCGCGCGATCATGTCGAGCAATTCGCCGTTATTATCGACCTCCGGATGGCGGTTCGGCGAGATCGAATCCTCTCCGGCGGGAATGCCGCGAATTTCCGCGATTTCAGGTGTCACCTTCGCAGCAGGCAGGATGCCACCCTTGCCGGGTTTTGCGCCTTGGCTCATCTTGATCTCGAACATCCGCACGGTGTCATGGGCGGCGACATCGCGCAGCTTGTCCTCGTTCAGGCTGCCATCATCGTTGCGCACGCCGTATTTGGCGGTGCCGATCTGAAAGACGATGTCGCAGCCGCCTTCCAAATGATAGGGTGACAGCCCCCCTTCTCCGGTATTGTACCAGCATCCGGCCTCCTTGGCCCCGCGCGACAGGGCGAGCACGGCAGGCTTGGAGATTGCGCCGAAACTCATGCCGGAGATATTGATGATGGATTTGGCCGTGTAGGGGTTGGGCGTCTGCGGCCCCATCGTGACGGCGGGCGTCTTGTCCGCATGTTCATCCAGCACCGGATAGGGACAGTTGACGAAGATCGCGGTGCCCACGGGGTTGAGGTTGCGGGTCGACCCGAAGGCGATGGTATTGTCCCCACCGCTCGACGAATGATCGACCCACTCACGCTCTGCCCGGTTGAAGGGCATCTCTTCGCGGTCCATCGCAAAGAAATACTGACGGAAAAACTCACCGAGAGTCGAAAACAACTTTCGAAAGCGACCGACCACCGGATAATTGCGCCGAACTGCATCCGTCGTCTGCGACACGTCGATCACGAACATGACGATGATCGCCAGAATAATTGCGCCGATGGCTAGCAGAAACAGATTTGTCAGTAGGTCCACAAAAAACATCATATCTCGATCCCAATCTCTTCTGTTCGGGTTGTAACGGGCACCGCCTGTTCATCCCTGAGCTTCAGCGCCGATCCCGGCGAGCATTTCTTCCAGATCGACGGTCAATTTTGAGCCTAGACTCTTTTCATGCGGCACGATCCATCGATCTGCCGTCTCGCGCCCGATATCCCGCAATGCGTCAGAAAACCCATTCGGCATGCAGCTTCGATGACGCATCCAGCGGTTTCAACTCTTCTTGATTCCCGATCACATGCACATGCATCTTTCGATATCGAGGATCGGTCAATGTTCCTTCATCGATCAGGCGTCGCACGAAGTCCAACGCGCGCAACTCTTTCAGCAGCGAAGAGTTGAAAGTCATCTCGTTCATCCTGTCGAGGATCTGTCGCGCTGTCTTCGGGGTGCCGCGCCGCTCGATGGGTTTGATCTGCAAGATGACGATGTCCGCGCTGTCGCAATTGAATAGAATGGAAGGAGGGTTGCATTCCCCCTATATCCGCCATCCCAATAGGGTACCCCGTCGATCTCGACGATGCCTTCATGGTATGACATCCGCTATAGAAGAAGGTTCGACCCGCGCGATACCTTTCTCACTCAACCCTTGTGGCTTGCCTCGATCTTCGCGCGGATATGGCTGCCTGCGGTGATCGTCTCGTGGCGGGCGGTTTCCCCCGGCACGAGGCATGTCGGGATACAGGCGATTTCGGCATCGTAATTCGGGTTGATGAAAAACCCGACGGACATGCGGCGGCTCATCGCGTCATTGAGGTTGTCGGGTGTGGCGACGCGGTGCATGTTCGAGACCCAGCGATCATTGGTCCACCGCTGCATCATGTCCCCGAGATTGACGACCAGTTCTCCCGGTCCGGGCTGGACGGGCACCCATCCGCCATCCGCCGTCTGCGCCTCCAGCCCTCCGCGCGCCTCGGTCATGGCAAGGATCGTCAAGGCACCGTAATCCGTATGCGCGCCCGTCCGCAACTGACCCGGCAGAGGCGGCTCGGTCAATGCGGGGTAATGATGCGCGGCAAGGATCGAGAAGTGCTTGTCCATCAGCGCCGTGAAATGGTCCTCGGGCATCCCGAGCGCCACGGCGAAGATCCTGAGCAGATCAGCGGAGAGCCGCTCCATCGCCCGGTACATAGTCATCAGGGCATCCTTCACGCCTTCGGGCTCGGTCGGGATCGTGTTCTCCGCATAGGCCGTGCGCGCTTCCGGCAAATGAGCATAGGTGTCACGATGGTTATCCAAGGGGCCGAGGAACACGCTCTCTCGCAAATCTTTCGGCGCATTCTTGCCAAGGGTCGCGGCCAAACCGCGCGTGGCCATGCCGTGATAACCACGCTGCTTGGCCTCGCCGGTCGGATGCCACCTGTTCTTGACCTCGAACGGCTCATCGAAAAAGGCAAAGCCTCGCTCGAACAGCGTATCCATCGTGGCTTGCGGCACGCCATGGCCGGAAACCACGATGAAGCCGATATCCTCGCAGGCACGCGCAACGGCTTCCGCCACGGTGTTCTTGTCGGTCCCATTGAGAAAGGGCGCGATATCGATTGCCGGAACCGTGCTCATGATGCCTCCACCGTGTTATTGACGAAGTCGTCATAGGGAATGTCGCGCTGAATCAACCCTCCTGACAAGAGCGCAGATTTCAGCCGGACCACCGCCGTTGGAGGCAGTGCGGTGGAACGCGCCCAGAGGTTAGACTCCCGATACCCCTCAATCGCTTGGGTCAGGGTTGCTGGTGCAAGATCAGGGAAGAACGTCGCGACCGCTGCGACCGTTTCTTCGACTGGCTGAGCATAAAGTGCCGTCAGCGCATGACTGATGCCCTTCAACAAACCCGCGCAGATGTCGCTCCGTTCATCAAGAAAACGGTGGGTCGTATAGAAGGACGTATAGCCAATATCCCCGCGTTCGGCAAAACGGTGCCAGATATGAGCGCCGCTCTCAATCGCCATCGCGGCATACGGCTCGAAGACTTGCACGACATCGACGTCCCCATCGGCAAGCCGCGCGAGGTTCTCGGTCATCGAGGCATCTTCGGCGCGGGTCAGAGAGGCCGGATCGATGCCCGCGCGGCGCAGGTCATCCTGAAAGGTCATCCACGGCGTTGGCACTTCATGCGCGATGGCGATGCGCTTGCCGATCAAATCCTGAAATCGGAACCGCTCGTTTGGAATCCGCCCGACAAGGATGAACGGATCGCACGCGACGACCTGCCCGAAGCAAACCAGCGGGCAATCGGGATCGCGATCATGGTGCATCATGACGCGCATCGGCCCGCCCCACGATACGTCGGCGCGCCCGGCGAGGAGGCCCTCTGCAGTTTCCGTCGGCACGGGAGAGAGTCGCACCTCGACGTTGATCCCCTCGCGCGCCCAATCACCCCGCGCAATCGCCAGATAAAAGGGCGTGTAGGCGACCGTGCGCAGGTTCTCGTAGAGGATGATAGCCACGCCTCAACTCACCTGATCGGTAGGCGTGCTGTCAACTTCCAGATCCAACTGCTGGCGTGACAAACCGCTCGTCAGCACGATCCGCACCGCATCCCTTCTGAACTCTTCGCTGCACCGTTTCGCCATGTTACCCCTCCTTGATTCCTCAATGTGTTCTCAAGAACCCTGAACCATACCGGGGCAAGTCTACAGAAGGCCAAGGTCCAGGGCCTGCCAATCCGGAGGCGTGTTACGAGGGCAAAGGCGGCGTGAACTGCATGCGCCTTCCGTAAAGGCAGCGCTCTCCCTAAGGCTTGAGGCAGCCCCATCACTACGAACTCTCTCGATAAAAAAATACTCTCGGTTAAGCGATTCTCATCCTGCAAGCGCGGCTTGACGATACCGTCTAGGACAGATCCCGACATAAGGGGACGACGTTCAAAGGGAGGAATTGCGATGAGTTTTCTGAAAACTGCGGCTGCGGTATCCGTCACTGCCATGTTGACCTGCGGGAATGCATGGGCTGAAGATCCGCTCAAGATCGGTGTCATGGCCACGCTTGAAGGCACTTATACCGTCCTCGGCGAAGACGGCGTGCGCGGTATCAAGACGGCCCTTGCGGCCTTCGGTGGCAAGGCCGCCGGACGCGATATCGAACTGGTCATCCAGTCGACCGATGCTTCGCCGGACAGCGCCGTGCGCGCCGCCCGTAAACTGGTGGAACAGGATGAACTCGATGTCATCATTGGTCCGCTTTCGGGGTCGGAAGGCATCGCGATCCGTGATTATTCCAAAACCCAACCGCAAGCGACCTTCATCAACGGCTCCTCCGGCGCGATGGAAACCACCTATGTCACACCGTCGGAAAACTTTTTCCGCTACAACACCGACGGGGCACAATGGTCCGTGGGCCTCGGCGAATACGTTTTCAATGAGAAGGGTTACGAGACCGTCGCCACTATCGGCGAAGACTATTCCTTCATCTACACGCAGGTCTTCGGCTTCGCGCTCGATTACTGTCAGGCGGGCGGTGAGATCACTGATCGTTTCTGGGTGCCGCTGGGTACGAAGGATTTCGGTTCGATCATCGCATCGTTGCCTGATGATGTGGACGCAATCTATCTCGGCCTTGGCGGCGGTGATGCCGTCAACTTCCTGAACCAGTACCAACAGGCGGGCGGCGATGCTAACCTGATCGGCGGCACGATCATGGTCGACGGGACGGTTCTCAACTCGAAGGGCAATGCCAAGAATGCGCTGATCGGCACCCCCTCCTCCGGCCCGCAGGCCGATACATGGGATAACGAGGGCTGGCAGGAATACGTGAAGCTCTATCAGGACACGTTCGACGAGAAAGATCGCTTCCCGGCTCCATCACTGCTCTCGACCCTCTATTATAACGCGACGGCGGCAACGCTGACGTGTCTGAATGAGGTCGAAGGCGACCTGTCGGATGACCATGCGGCCTTCCGAAGTTGTCTCGCCAATCTCGAGATGGACAGCCCGGTGGGCAAGGTCACGCTGGATGATAACCGTCAGGCCATCGGCGCAACCTTTATCTCCGAGGTGATTGAGGGCGAGGACGGGAACCTCGTGAACAAGTTCATCTCGATGAAGGAAGGGATCAACCAGACCCTCGGCATGGACCCAGCCGAATTCGCGAAGCTCGGTTTGCCGAGCCGCGAGAACCCCGAGTGCAAGTCGTCCTACTGACGTGGACGGCAGCCCTGCCCCGGCGACGGTGCAGGGCTCTGCTCGCATAGCAATGAATGACAACAGATTCGCCAAACGCGACTTTCTGTGCTTCATTTCATCCCAAGGATAGGGTCGAGCAACGGCTTGTCTTTGGGGAGGATATGTGCGGCACCGTTCAAATCGGTAAATCCGTACTGTTGTTGCCGTCAGTTTCTTCCTCTCCATTTCCGGATCGGTGTTGGGCCGTTCAGGATGTTTGGCCAGTGGCCATGATTGCGGTGGGAGGAAGAGATGAGTGACGCGATCTCTTTGCGGCACGGCCCGTTCGGCAGGGTGGGTCTGTATCGGCTGAACCGGCCTTTCGTTACCCATGCCCATCGCGAGGCGCACCTTTTCTTCTATGTGTCGGGGACGACCGGCATCATGCGGGTGTCGGGAAAGGCCCTCACAGTGGACCCGACGCGGGCCGTGGCCATCTCGCCGTGGGAACCGCACAGCTTCGAGCCTGTTCCCTCCGGCAATGCCGCTCTTTATCTGGTCCTCTACATCCGGCCCGAATGGTTTGCATCTCATGAGGGCATCGACGAGGATTTCCGCTTCGGCGAAAATATGATCACGCTGACACCCGGCACGGCGCATTGGGTGCAGAGGATGGGTGATCTTCTCATCGCCAATGACGACGGCCATGACGTCGATCTGTGCCTCTACGAAACGACAAGCCGCTGTTACGATCTCTCATGGCGTCATCGCCGGTGGGAACGCGGTGACAAAAAGCCACTCGACCGGCGTATCCAGCGTTCGCTCGGCATTATGGATGAACTCTATCAGAGCGATCTGGAGATGGACTGGCTGGCGCGGGAATCCTGTCTCTCTCGCCCCCATTTCTTCAAGTTGTTCAAGCAACAGATGGGCGTTACTCCCAACATCTACCTGAACACCCTGCGCTCGGAACATGCGATCAACGATCTGCTGGAAACGCCGAAATCCGTGACGGAAATCGGTTATGATCTGGGCTTTTCATCACAGGCGAGTTTCACGCGCTTTTTTGCGGCGAATGTAGGGGTTGCCCCGAGCGAATATCGCAAAGTCGCTTTACTGGCCTGATCGAACCATGTGCCCCTATTGCAATTAGCTTTAACGGAAAAGACTGTCAGGTATTGTCCCGATTGCCCGAGTGCCTAGGCTTTTCGATGGCGGGTCTCGAAGAACCCGCATCCAAAGAACGGGAGGGCAAAGACGTCATGCCACTTTTCTGGCATCGGGTCGATGGCACTGCGCGCGTGGGCCGATGAGGCGCTTCGCGGATCGTCATCCTGTCTGGAGCATCCTCATCGTGCTCGTGGCGGCCATCCTGCTCTGGATGATCTTCGCGGTCTGGCCCGAGTGGCTCAAGGATGCGATCGGGCGCAAGAAGGTCTTTCTCAACGCCCTTTTCAACGGGATCACGCTCGGCGGGCTGTATTTCCTCGTCGCGAGCGGGTTCACCCTGATCTTCGGATTGATGCGGAACGTAAACCTCGCCCACGGCTCGCTCTATCTGCTCGGCGGGTATGTCGGGTATTTCGTGGCCGACAGCACGGGGTACTGGCTGCTGGCTTTCCCGGCGGCCTTCATCGTCGTCGCCGTTCTCGGGGTGGCATTGCAACTGCTGGTGTTCCGCCGGATGCAGGGGCAGGATCTGCGCCAGACGCTCGTTACCATAGGCATTTCCATCGTCATGGCCGACCTCATGCTCTGGGGGTTCGGCGGGGATTTCTACAATATCTCGCCGCCCAGCTGGCTCAGCGGTCCCATGGAGACTTTTTTCGTCACGGGTACGAAGCGCAAGACGGGCGAGTTGATCTACATGAAATACCCCGTCGTCCGCATCGTCATCTTCGCCGCTGCCGTGGCCATCGGTGTCGGCATGTGGCTTCTGCTCAACCGCACGCGCATCGGCATGATGGTCCGGGCGGGCGTGGACGATCAGGAAATGCTGTCGGCTACCGGGGCCCGCATCCAGCTTGTCTTCGTCGGTGTCTTCGCCTTTGGCGCAGGGCTGGCGGGCATGGCGGGGGTCGTCGGCGGCACGTTCCAGTCCGTTGCTCCCGGAGAGGACATCCGCTTTTTGCTTGCCTCGCTGGTAGTGGTGATCGTCGGCGGGATGGGATCGATTCCGGGCGCGGCCCTCGGGGCGCTTCTGATCGGTCTGGCGGAGCAGTTCGGGTCCGTCTACATGCCGACCTACGCGGTCGTCCTGACCTTCCTGATCATGGTGATCGTCCTTGCGTTCCGCCCGCAGGGCCTGATGGGCAGGGCATAGGCCATGGCAAGTGTGGAGTATCAGGAGAGCGAAAAATTCGGCCTCAACTGGTGGGAACGTGTTCCGGCGGTCTGGTGGATACTGGCGGTGCTGCTGCTTGCCATGCCGGCTTTCGCGAACAGCTTCGTCCTGTTCCAGATTTTCGGCTGGGCCTTCATTCTGGGCATGATCGCGCTGAGCCTCATGTTCCTTGCGGGCTATGGCGGCATGGTCAGCCTGTTGCAGATGACCGTTGCCGGGCTGGCCGGGTACATGGTGGCGATTCTCGGGGACAGCGCGATCACGACGATTTCGCTGGGCTGGCCTTGGTATGTATCGATCCCCGCCGCGATCTTCATCGCCTCGGTTTTCGCGACGCTGTGCGGGTGGCTCGCCGTGCGAACCGAAGGCATCTACACGATCATGATCACCCTCGCGATCGCGTCGGCCTTCTTCTACTTCGCGCGCCAGAACTACGTGATCTTCAACGGATTCTCCGGGTTCAACGGCGTATCGCCCCCGCAATTGTTCGGCGTGGACTGGAAGCAGCCAACGGCTTTCTACTACCTTACGCTGTTCTGGGCGACGCTCAGTTTTCTGCTGATCCAATATCTGTCGCGGGCACCCTTCGGATTGGCGCTTCAGGGCATCCGTGACAACCCCCGGCGCATGGCCGCGCTGGGCTTCAACGTCACGGGCCACCGGATCGCTGCCTATGCCTTTGCGAGCGTGATCGCCGCCATCGGCGGCATCCTGCTGACCTGGCAATCGGGACAGATTTCACCGGGAACGGCAGGGGTCGGGCCGGTGATCGACATCCTCATCATTGCGGTGATCGGCGGGATGCGCCGCCCCATCGGCCCGTTCATCGGTGCGTTCATCTATGTGCTGCTGAAAACCTTCGCGGTTGATGTGCTGATCTCGCTCGGGCTCGGCGGAGAGCGATTCCAGTTACTCATCGGCCTCAGTTTTCTCGCGATCGTGTTCTGGTCGCCCGACGGTATCTTGGGTCTGTGGGATCGGTGGCGCGAGAACCGGGGCCGTGACCCGCTGACAGGTGAACGGAGGGATGCGCCATGAACGCCCCTTCTGCCATTTCCGAACGGCTGACCGCGACGGGCACGGCGAACGCACTGGAGATGCGCGGGGTCTCCAAATTCTTTGGAGCGCTCGCCGCAATGCAGGATATCAGCATAACCGTGCGCCCCGGCGAACGGCGGGCAGTGCTGGGGTCGAACGGGGCCGGAAAGACGACGCTGTTCAACTGCGTCACCGGGGACTTCCCGCCCACGGGAGGCACCATCCGGTTTTTCGGCGAGGACATCACGAATTTCCCACCTTATGAGCGTATTCGCCGGGGTTTGCGGCGCACCTACCAGATTTCGCTGCTCTTTCCCGAGTTGAGCGTCATCGATAACATCTATCTCGCCTGCGCCGGGGTCTCGCGCCGTCGCTTTTCCTTCCTGCGTCCGCGCAGGGATGATGCGCTGGTCGCGAGTGCCGAAAACCTCGTCCATCTCGTGCGTCTGGATGAAGTGAAGGACACGAAGGTCGCAGTACTTGCCTATGGGCAGCAGCGCCAGCTTGAGATCGCGATGGCGCTGTCCGGCGCGCCTCGCTTCATCCTCTTCGATGAGCCCGCTGCGGGCCTGTCCCCCACTGAACGCGGGGAACTGGTCGAAATCCTGACCGGGCTGCCATCCCATATGGGCTACATCATTATCGAGCACGATATGGACGTGGCCCTGCGCGTGGCCGAAAGCGTGACGATGATGCATAACGGGCGCATCTTCAAGGAAGGCAAACCCGCCGAAATCGAAAACGACGAAGAGGTTCAGGCGCTCTATCTGGGGGGGGCGGAACATGGCTGATCCTTTCCTCTCCATCAACGGTCTCAATGTCTATTACGGGCAGTCCCATGCCCTTCAGGGGGTAGACCTGACCCTCGACCATGGCGTGCTCTCGGTCGTCGGGCGCAACGGCATGGGCAAGACGACGCTTTGCAAGGCGATCATGGGCTTGCAACCCGTATCGGGTGGCTCGATCAGCTTTGCAGGGCAATCGCTGGTCGGCATGGCCTCATCCGAGATTGCGCGGCTCGGCATCGGCTATGTTCCACAGGGGCGGCGACTCTGGCCGTCTCTCACCGTCGATGAGCATCTGAAGCTGGTGGCCGTGCGTGGCGGAGCGTGGACACCGGAACGCATCTACTCGACTTTCCCCCGCCTCGCGGAGCGGCGAGGTAATGGCGGGGGGCAGCTTTCGGGCGGCGAACAGCAGATGCTTGCCATCGGGCGCGCCCTGCTCCTGAACCCCAGACTCCTCGTGATGGATGAACCGACCGAGGGCCTCGCCCCGGTGATCGTCCAGCAGGTCGAGGACATGCTGATCCAGCTCGGTCAGGAAGGGGATGTCCACGTCCTCGTGATCGAACAGAATATCGGCGTTGCCTGCGCGATCTCCGAGCAGGTCGCGATCATGGTCAACGGGCAGATCGACCGGATTATGGACGCGGATGCCTTGTCGAGTGATCGCGATCTTCAGCAAGCCCTGCTTGGCGTGGGCCGCCATGCCCATGACGAATCGCCTGATATACGCGATATACAGGCCGCCCCTGTCGAGACAGAAACGGGTCGCGACGCTCTGGTTCGCATCTATGTCTCGAACCCGAAAACTCCGACCCGCTGGAGCAAGCCCACCCCCATCCGGCAGGTCGAAGGGGCGGCCCGCACACTCACGGCGGTCGAATCGACCCATAAAAACCAACCGCTTGCGCCGATGCAAGCGATGCGGATTGGCCGTGCCGACACCGTCTACATCGCCGGCACGCTCGATACCAAAGGCCCCGAATTGCGGTTCTTGCGCGACATCCTCAAGGGCGAGGGACTTCGAACGGCGATGATCGATCTCTCGACGTCGGGAAAACCTTCCAGTGCCGAAATCCCGCCCCATGAAATTGCCGCCTACCATCCACGCGGTACCACGGGCGTCTTCACCGGAGATCGCGGGACGGCGGTTGCAGGGATGACGGAGGCGTTCGAGCGCTGGATGCGTCAGCAGGGCGATGTGGCGGGTGTGATCGCGGCGGGCGGGTCCGGCGGGACCGCGTTGGTCGCCCCTGCCTTCCGCGCCTTGCCCGTCGGCGTGCCCAAGGTGATCATCTCGACGGTCGCGAGCGGGAATACCGAGCAATATGTCGGGCCTGCCGATATCCTGATGCTGCACTCCGTTGCCGACGTGCAGGGGATCAACTCGATCACGCGCGAAGTATTGCGAAACGGGGCGGGCGCACTGGCGGGCATGGTGAAGGTTCGGCGTGCGGAGCGCGCAACGCCTGATGACAAGCCCGCCATCGGCCTCACGATGTTCGGAGTTACGACCCCTTGCATTCAGCAGGTCGTCGCCCCACTCGAAGCGGATTACGACTGCCTCGTCTTCCACGCCACCGGCACAGGCGGTCGGGCGATGGAAAAGCTGCTCGATGACGACTTCATCATCGGCGTGATCGACCTGACCACGACCGAGATCTGCGACATGATCGCGGGCGGCTTCTTCGCGGCCAATGAAGACCGCTTCGGCGCGTCGATCCGCAGTGGCAAGCCCTATATCGGATCGTGCGGGGCGCTCGACATGGTGAATTTCTTCGCGCCCGAAACGGTGCCCGAGAAATATCGCGGACGGCTGCTCTACGAGCATAATCCGCATATCACGCTGATGCGGACCACCCCCGAAGAAAACGCGCAGATGGGTCGCTGGATCGGCAACCGCCTGAACGAGATGACCGGACCCGTGCGCTTCTTCCTGCCCGAAGGCGGCGTGTCGCTGCTCGACGCCCCGGATATGCCGTTCTGGGATCCGGCGGCCAATGCGGCCTTGTTTCGAGCGCTGGAGGAAACTGTGCGCCAGACGTCGAACCGGCAACTGATCCGCACCCCGCACAACATCAATGACCCTGAATTCGCGCAGACCGTCGTGCAGACCTTCCGGTCGCTGCACGGGTCTCCGGCACGCAAAGCTGTAGGAGCCTGAAACGGATGTTTGATCGATCCGAACTGATGACAAAATTCCGCGCCATGCGAGATCGGGGAGAGCCGATCATCGGCGGCGGGGCCGGGACCGGGCTGTCCGCGAAATGCGAGGAAGCGGGTGGTATCGACCTGATCGTGATCTACAATTCCGGGCGCTATCGCATGGCGGGGCGAGGCTCGCTCGCCGGATTGATGCCTTATGGCGATGCGAATGCCGTGGTGATGGAGATGGCGGGCGAGGTCTTGCCGGTCGTGAAGCACACGCCGGTGCTCGCCGGGGTCTGCGCGACCGACCCCTTCCGGCTGATGCCGAAATTCCTCGACGAGATCAAGGCCGCCGGGTTCTCCGGCATCCAGAATTTCCCGACTGTAGGCCTGATCGACGGCAGCTTCCGGGCCAATCTCGAAGAGACGGGCATGGGGTATACCCATGAGGTTGAGCTTGTCCGCCTCGCCGCCGAACGCGACATGCTCACCACGCCCTACGTCTTCTCGGAAGAGGACGCGACGGCCATGGCCGGGGCAGGAGCCGACATCATCGTCTGCCACCTTGGTCTGACCACGGGCGGCAGTATCGGGGCGGAGACGGGGGTGAGCCTAGAAGAAGCGCCCGCGTTGACGGATGCCTGGGCAGCGGCGGCGCTGGCCGTCAACCCCGACGCCATCGTGCTGGTCCATGGCGGTCCGGTCGCTATGCCTGATGATGCCGAATTCGTCCTGAAAAACACGAAAAACTGTCACGGCTTCTATGGGGCCTCCTCAATGGAGCGATTGCCCACCGAAGTTGCCCTCACAGAACAGACCAGAAAATTCAAAAATATCGGGAGGGCCTGACCGATGACCGGAGCCTTCATTGGAACGCTGATCCTGTGGTTGATCTTCGCGGCTGTCGTCGTTTTCATCGCCTATTGGATCATGCATTGGCTCTACCGCCGCTCCACGAAGGAAGTTTCCTTCGTGCGGACGGGCCTGCGCGGCGAGAAAGTGGTGATCGACGGGGGTGCCTTCGTCTGGCCCATCGTCCACACGATCACGCCGGTCAACATGAACACGCAGCAACTCGCGGTGACGCGCGAGAAGGAAGAGGCGCTCATCACGAAGGACCGGATGCGCATTGATGTGGACGCAGAGTTCTACGTGCGCGTCCGTCAAGAACAGGGAGCGGTCAGCCTTGCTGCATCGACACTGGGGCGGCGATCTCTGGAATCGGACGGTCTGACGTCGCTGCTGTCGGGCAAGTTTATCTCCGCGCTGCGGACAGTCGCCTCCGAGATGACGCTGGAGGAAATCCACGAAAACCGATCCGCCTATGTGGGGCGGGTGCAAGAGATGGCGCAACTGGGCCTCGGCAAGAACGGGTTGGAGCTGGAGAGTCTGGCTGTCACCGACATCGACCAGACCGATATTCAGTATTTCAACCCCTCAAATCGCTTCGACGCCGAGGGTCTTACGAATGTCATCAAGGAGATCGAGGGGCGACGCAAGCTGCGCAACGACATCGAACAGGATTCGATGATTCGCATCCGCGAGCGCAACCTTCAGGCCGAGAAAGAAGCCCTCGACATCGAGAAAGCGAGTGAGGAAGCCCGGCTTGATCAGGAACGCGAAGTCGAATTCCGCCGGGCGCACCAACGCACAGAACTCGCCCGTGAGCGCGCGGAACGCGAGAAGGAAGCTGAGCAGGCCACCCTCCTAAGCCTCGAAGCTATCGAAACCGCAAAGATCGAGAACGAACGCCAGATCAGTTCGGCGCGTATCGAGAGCGAACGCGAAATCCGCGAGCGCGAGATCGACCGGCAACGCCTCATCGATGCCGCCGAAATTTCCACACGCGAGGCAACCGAAAAGGCGCGTATCGAGCAGGAGAAAGTTCTGAGCGCGGAACGCATCCGCACACAACAGGAAACCGATGCGGCAGATATTGCCGCCAAGGAGTCTGTGGAGCGCGCCCGCATCGCGCAGGAAAAATCCATCGAAGTGGCCCGGATCACGAAAACTCGGGAAATCGAAGCCTCCGAGATCACCCGTAAGCGCACGATTGAAGAAGCACAGATCGCAGCCCATGAGCAAGTCGAACGCGCCCGGATGGCGCAGGAAGACGGGTTGAGCGAAGCGCGCGTCAATCTGGAACGTGTGACCCGCGAGCGTGAACTGGCCCGCAATCAGGCGCTCGATGCGGCAGAGATCGAGACGCGAGAGGCGGTTGAGCGGTTGCGGATCGCTCAAGAGAAGGCGCTGAATGCCGCGCGCATCCTGTCCGAACAGGAAATCCGCACGCTGGAATATGAACGGCAACAGACTCTGGAGAGCGCAGAGATCGCCACCGAACAGGCCCGCGAAGCCGCGCGTTATGCCAAGGAAAAAGCGGTTTCTGCGGAAAGAATTTCTTACGAGCAGGAGCTTCGCGAGCGTGAAATTACGCGCAACCGCGTGATCGAGACCGCCAGTATCGAAGCGCAGGAAGCTGTCACGACGACCCGCATCACCGAAGAGAAACGCACGCGCACTGCCGAGATCGAAAAGGATCAGGAGTTGCGCTCCCGTGAAATCGAGAAGAATGAAAGCGTCGCCAGCCTCGAAGTGTCGTCACAGCGCATGGTCGAGCAACTCCGCATCGAGAAGGAGCAGGAGACCAGCGCCGAAAAGATTGCACGCGATCGCACGGTGCGCAGTCTGGAAATCTCACGCAACCGGGCCATCGACGAGGCGCAGGTCGCCGCCGATCAGGCCGTGGAAGCCGCGAAGGTGGCTCGCGACAAGAGTCTCGATGCCGAGCGCATCCTTGCCGAGCAGGAAACCGACGCGAAGAAACTGGAGCGCCGGAAGTTCCTGGAGCGGCTTGAGATCGACCGGGTGAAAGCGCTGCGCGAGGCCGAGATTGCGAGTAAGGAACTCGTCGAGCGCGCAGAAATCGCCTCCGAACGCGGCCTTGATGACGAACGCATCGCGCACCAGACCGAGCGCAGGCGGCTGGAAATCGGACGCGAGAAAGCGGTCGAGGAAGCCGCGATGGACAAGGCCATCGCTCTCTACGAAAAGTCTCTGGGCGAGAGCGCCGCTGCCGTCGAGGCCGATCTGGCGAAGGCCCGCGCCGCAGAGGCCGCCGAAAAGGTGGAGACCGCCAAGGAAACCGAGGTCGCATCGCGCCGCAAATCCATCGACGTCACGCTGGCGGAGAAGGAGGCCGAGGAACAGCGCATCGCCTCCGAGGCCGACCGCATCCGCACCGCCGTGGAGGCAGAGGCGCAAAGGCTAATCAACGAAGCCGAAAACGTCCTCACCGACGGCTCACGGCGCTCGCTGTTCAAGCGCAAGATGCTCGACCGGATCGAAGGAATCGTCGCGGCGTCGGTCAAGCCGCTGGAGAAGATCGAAGGGATCAAGATCATGCAGGTTGGCGGCGCGGGCGCGTCTTCGACCGGCTGGGGAGGCTTCGACGCCGAGGGCAACCCCGTCGGCGGAGGCGGCGGCTCGGGCGGATCACCCACCGACGAAGTCATCAACTCCGCCCTGCGGTATCGTGTGCAGGCCCCGCTGATCGACAGCCTGTTGACCGATATGGGCATCGAAGGCTCGAACCTGACCAAGCAACCGGGCCTGATCCGCGAAGCCTCCGACATGCAGCGGATCGGAAATGATGCGGCGAAAAAGGCCAGTGACGCCAAACCCAAAGGCGACGACAAGAAACCGGAGGGGAAGGCGTGATGGGAATCCAGAATAAGGCCGCTCTCTTCTCCCTCCCCCGTTTCCGGGGGAGGGCCGGGGTGGAGGCCATTCAATTCGAACTTCGGAAGGGATTGAGGCCCCCCCCTCCCAGCCCTGCGGGCCGCACCCTCCACCCGAAGGTGGGTGGCGGGGCGCATCGCGCGCAATGCCACCAGCAGGGGGCGCGATAAATGGCCCGCGTCTACGTCTCATCGGTCATCAATGCGGAGGCCAAGGCGGTCTGGGACCGCGTGCGTGACTTCAACGGTCTGGCGAGATGGCATCCGCTTATCCGGGACAGCCGGATTGAGGATGCGCTGCCCGCCGACAAAATCGGCTGTATCCGCAATTTCAACCTGCAAAACGGGGACAATATCCGCGAACAGCTTTTAGGTCTGAGCGATTACGACATGTTCTGCACCTACTCGATCCTCGAATCGCCGATGCCGCTGACGGAATATATCGCCACCCTGCGCCTGACGCCGGTGACGGACGGGCCGCGCTGCTTCGTCGAATGGTCGGCGGAATTCGAGTGTGACGTGGAGGCCGAGGACGGTCTGGTCAATGGCATCGGCACCGACGTGTTTCAGGTCGGGTTCAATGCGCTCAAACGGCATTTCGGAGGATAGCGTGGTCAAGGTTCTCCGCAGCACGATCCTCGATGCGCCCTGCGATGACGTCTGGGCGGTTCTGCGCGACTTCAACGGGCATGACCGTTGGCATCCAGCGGTTGCCGAAAGTCGGATCGAACGCAACGAGATATCGGACCGGATCGGCTGCGTGCGGCGGTTCCGACTGGCCGATGGATCGGAGCTGCGCGAGCAATTGCTGACCCTCTCCGATCTGGAGCAGTCATTCTCCTACTGTCTGCTCGATACGCCCGTTCCGTTGTTCAACTACGTCGCCCATGTGCGGCTGTTTCCGGTGACGGATGGGGATCGGACTTTCTGGGAATGGGAGAGCCGGTTCGATACGCCCGCCGGTCAACAGGACGCGCTGCGCGATCTGGTTGGCGACGGCATCTATAGCGCAGGCTTTGAGGCAATCCGCGATCATCTGGGGGCCGCATGACCCTGACCGTCGAGACATATGGCACGCTGGCCGAAGCGAATGCCGCACGGCGGGGCGACAGTCGCTATCTGGCGGGTGGAACGCTGGTGATGCGCGATCTGAATTACGCGGTGCCGGGATTATCGCGGGTTTTGCGTGTCTCTAACCCGCCACGTGCAATCCGGCAGCAGGGCGAGCGCCTGTCGATGGATGCGGGCGTCACCATGGCAGATGTGATTGAATCACGCGAGGCGGCTTTCCTCGCACCCGTGGCCCGCTCGGTCGGGGGACCGGCGGTGCGGAACATGGCGACGGTTGGCGGTAATCTCTTTGCAGCGCACCCCTATGGGGATTTCACAGCAGCGCTGCTGGCCCTCGACGGCGAGGTGCAGTTTGTGGATGGCCGCACGCAACCGATGGAAGCTTTTCTGGCCGAGCGCGACCGTGCCCCGCTGGTCGCCTCGATCACGATGCGGATGCCGCGCACGGGCGAATTCCGCTTTCGCAAGGTGGCACGGGTCAAGCCCAAAGGTGTTTCGGTGATGAGCATCGCCGCATGGCTGCCCGGTGCGCCGATGCGGGTATCGCAGGTGCGTATCGCTTTCGGAGCCATGGGGCCGACGCCGCTGCGAGCGCGGGCGGCGGAGCAGGTGCTGGAAGGCAAGGTGCTCGATGCGTCCGGGATTGAGCGCGCCTTGTCCGTCGCAACGCAGGGCCTCGCCCCTGTCGATGATGCGCTCGCTTCGGCATGGTATCGCAACGAGGTCGCGCCCGTTCATCTTCGCCGCCTGCTGTTGGATGAGGAGCCGGAACCATGAGCAAGATTCCGGTACAGTTCACGCTCAATGGTACTGAAAAGGCTGTCTTCGTCGATCCGGGCGCAAACCTGCTCGACGTGCTGCGGCGCGGGGTCGGCGATCTGTCACCGAAATATGGTTGCGCGCAGGGCACCTGCGGCTCCTGCGCCATGCTCATTGACGGCGAGTTGCGCCTCGGCTGCCTGACCCTTGCCGAAGCCGTCTCGGGAGCGCGGATCGAGACCACCGGTGGCCTGCAAACCGGCGAAGAACCACACCCGCTGCAAACCGCCTTCATGGAAGGTTTCGCGGCGCAATGCGGTTATTGCACACCGGGGATGATTATGGCGGCAAAGGCGCTGCTGGATCGCAACCCGAACCCGTCGCGGGATGACGTGATCGAGGCTATCAGCGGCAATATCTGCCGCTGCACCGGCTACCAACCCATCGTTGACGCCATCCTGACGGCGGCAGATCGTATGCGCGGGAGGATCGCCTGATGCCTGTTGAATTCCGCAAGGATCTGTTCGCGAATGAACGGGACGATACTCTCAAGGAGATCGGCCAGCCGCGTATCCGGCAGGATATTCTTGGCCATGTGAGCGGGCGCTCGCCCTACTACGACGACCATCTCTTCGAGGGGCTGTTGCACATGCGCTGCGTGCGCTCGCCGCATCACCATGCCCGGATACGGCATATCGATGCCGGTGCCGCCGAGAGGATGCCCGGCGTGGTTCGCGTGGTCTGGCCCGCCGATGTGCCGCACAACATCAACACGCTGCTCTCCTTGATCAACTTCGGGCGCGATGACGAGGCGCTGCTCCAACCGAGCCGTGTCACCTATATCGGCGAGCCGGTCCTCGCGATTATCGCGAAGACGGAACGGGAGGCGCGCGAGGCAGCCGCCGCCGTTCGGGTCGACTGGGAACCCTTGCCCCATGTGCTGGATGTAGAGGAGGCGCTCAAACCCGATGCACCCACGGTCAACGGGGAATATCCGAACAACACTTTCGATTATCATGACCTTTACGACCACCAGAAGCTGCGCTTCGGTGACGTGGAGAAGGGTTTTCGCGAGGCCGATCATATCGTCGAAGGCGAATACCGCATGTCGCCCATCGAGCAGGCACCTATCGAGACATGTGGAGCGATTGCGGCGCCTGAGACCAATGACCGCTATGTCTGTCACACGGCAACGCAGGGGCTTTTCTTCTCCCTCGCCGTGACCGCAAAGCTGCTCGATATCGCGTCAAGCAGGCTGCATTTCATAGGTGGCACGGTCGGTGGCGGTTTCGGTGGCAAGGTCGACAGCATCACCGAGCCGATGGCGGTGCTCGGCGCGCGCCTGACCGGACAGCCGGTCAAGTTCATGTGGGACCGTGAGGAGGAAATGCAGGTCGGCGCCCCGCGCGGGGCGGAGCTGTGGCGCATCAAGGACGGGGTGGCGCGCGATGGTCGCATTCTCGCGCGGCAGTTCACCGGCTTCTTCGACAGCGGGGCCTATACGCGCTTGTCCAGCTACGCGGTCGTCAAGGGAACCGGGCATCTGCCGGGGCCATACACGATCCCGAATGTTGCATCAAACGTCTATTGCGTCTTCACCAACCGGACCCCGGCAACGGCTATGCGAGGCTTTGGGATCACCGGCGTCGATTTCGCTATTGAGTGCCAGATGGACAAGGTTGCGGAGGCGGCGGGTCTCGACCCCATCGAGTTGCGTATCCTCAACGCCTATCGGGACGGCGACATGAAGGCACATCGCCGCGAGGCCAAGAACTGCGCATTGATCGAGTGCTGTCAGGTAGCGGCGGACAAGGCCCGCTGGCCGCTCTCGCCACAGTCGCGGGCGGCGTCGAGCATGACCGAAGGCGGCGTCGGCTGGCGCGCGGAGATTCCCGAAACCGTCACCGATCAGGTCGGACGGATCGGTGAACGGCGGAGGCAGGCACTGCCGAGCGAGCCGGGGGCGGGGGCTGCCGCAACGGGCCGGGTCGCGGCGGGAATGCGCCGGGATGATCGGTCAGTCGAGCTGCCGCCACAGGTCGCCGATATGGCGAAGGAGCAGGAGCGGACCGGCTATTCCGGCAAGGTCGACTTGCCGGATCACGCCGCACCTGCATCCGTGCAACCCGCCCCGGCGACCCCGGTTCAGCGCCCCGCCGCGCCCCTGCCAACACAACCCCCGCCTCCTCCGCCACCCCCGGCAGGAACGGCACCGTCCTTGCCGCCAGCGGCGCAGCAACGCGCGGATGATCCCGAAGCGGCGGAACAGGCCCGTCGCCGTGCGGCGTCGCGCTTCATCTCCGGCACGAGGAGGCGCAGATGACCCTGTGCACCGGACGCGGGTTTGCCGCGATCAACTATCCCATCGGCATGAATCTCGGCGGCGATCCGTCCCAGGCCCTGGTGCATTCCACGCCGGACGGCAAGTTCAAGGTCGCGCTGTCCTCGATCGATCTTGGGCAGGGTATGAAATCCGTCACCCGACAAATCGCGGCGGAAACCCTCGGCGTCCCGATCTCGGATGTCTATGTCGATACCGCCGACAGCGATACCGGCCCCCATTGCATGGGCAGCTTTGCCTCGCGCGGCACGCACAGGGTTGGCAATGCCGTCATCCGGGCGGCGACCGAGGCACGGCGGGCGATGCTGGAAGCGGCATCCGAGGAGCTTGAAGTGAACGCCGCCGATCTCGACACAGACGGGCAGGGCAATATCCACGTCAAGGGAGCGCCATCGCGCTCGATCACTGTCGAGGAAACTGCCCTCGCGGCACAATTCAAGCAGGGTCGCACGTTATCGGGGCGCGGCATCTTTCTGATCCAGCCATCGGAAGCCGACCCCGACACCGGCGAGATGTCGCCGGTGTCATGCTTTGCCCATGCGGCCCTGATCGTGGATCTGACCGTCGATGACGAGACGGGCGAAGTGGACGTGACGGAGATCAATTCGGCCTATGAAGTTGGCCGTGCGCTCAATCCGAAGCTGGTGGAACAACAGCTCATCGGCGGGGCGTGGATGGGTGTCAGCCATGCGCTCTACGAGACGACCGAGCCGTATTACCCGGCTCGCGAACACGGGCCGACGGATTTCAACGACTATCTGATGCCGGGGCCGGGAGAGATCGTGCCGCATAATATCGCCATCCTCGAACGTCCGGCAGAGGACGCTCCCTTCGGCGGCAAGGGGCCAGGGGAGATGTGCGCGAATCCGGTGATTCCGGCCATTTCAAACGGGGTCTACAACGCCGTCGGGGTGCGCTGTCACGACCTGCCGATCACGCCGGAGAAAGTGCTGCGCGGTATCCGCGCCAATGGCGGCGCGCGTCCTCAAGGCCAACCGACGGGGCGGCGCTGATGGCGGTTTCGCCCAATATCGCCGGGATCGACTCCCCCGAAGCGTTGCGCGATGCCCTGACCGGCGCGCAGTATATCGCGAGCGACGCGCTGGCCACGGCGGCGTATCTGTCGTTGGCGCTGGGCAAGCCGCTGCTGCTGGAGGGGGCACCGGGGGTCGGCAAGACCGAGGCGGCCAAGGCACTGGGGGCCGTGCTCTCGCGCAATGTGATCCGGTTGCAATGCTACGAGGGGATCGACGCTGCGGCGGCGCTCTACGAGTGGAACTATCCGCGCCAGATGCTTGCGATCCGGCAGGCGGGCGAGGACTACGTCAATATCTATGCCGATGAATACCTGCTGGAGCGACCCTTGCTCGCGACCTTGCGCGCGCCCGAAAATACCGTGCTGCTGATCGATGAAATCGACCGCGCAGATCAGGAATTCGAGGCGTTTCTTCTGGAATTTCTCAGCGATTTCACGATTTCGATCCCGGAGACCGGCACCATCCGAGCCACGCGCCCACCCGTCGTGGCGCTGACCTCGAACCGGACACGCGATCTGCATGAGGCCCTGCGCCGCCGCTGCGTCTATCACTGGATCGATTACCCCGATGCGGTGCTGGAAGCCGAGATCGTCACCACGCGCGCCAGTGCAGTCGCACAGGCCACCGCCGATGCCGTGGTGGCGTCGGTGAACCTGATGCGGGATGAACCCCTCGCCAAACCTCCCGGTGTGGCCGAGACGGTCGAATGGGCCGAGGCCGCAACACTGCTGAACGGGCAAGGCGCACGCTGGCCCGATGCCTTCCGTCGCTCTATCGGCGTGGCGTTGAAGGATCAGGAAGACATCGCCTATCTGGCACCGCGCCTCTCCGAGTTTCTGCCGGGGGAGGCCGCATGAGCATGCCCCCATCCATCGCGTCGTTCCTCGACTTTGCCCAGATCCTGCGCGCCCATCGCTTCGCCGTGTCGCCGGATCAGACAATCGGCTGGATCGAGGCGATCGGGTTGCTGGGACCACGCTCCATCGGGGATGTCAGGGCGGCGGCTGTTGCCCTGATGGCAATCCCGAGAGAGCGCGAAGACGAATTCGACGC
>CALHLW010000205.1 GCA_938034615.1 uncultured Neomegalonema sp.
CACGATTCCGCAGGAACCAGAACCCGCCGTATTTTTCGGGGCGGAGCACCGGATTCGCCTGGCGTCTACAAACCGGCACAGCGCGAAAGCTGGGAGTGGATTCCACTGCTGTGGTCGGTCGCGACCGCCGGAACAAGCTATGCTGCGGTTGAACTGGGGGCGGGATGGGGCCCATGGATGACCCGATGTCACGCCCTCGCCAGAAAACGCGGCATCGCGGATGTTCATGTGTACGGAGTGGAAGCCGAACCCAATCACTTCGAGTATCTTTCGCAACATGTGGAAGATAATAATATTCCGGATACTGACCGGACCTTGTTTCAGGGGCTTATCGCTGCCGAGACGGGCGTGGCGCTTTTCCCTCTGACGAAGACGCCGGAAACCTCTTGGGGATTGCGAAAAGTCGGCAAGGAAGCGCGCGACCCAAAAACCGTTCTGGAAACTGCCGGTGCCGTACCGGTCGAAGGGCGTGCCGGCATTTACTCTCTGCCCAAAAGCCCCCACGAATACGAGCTCCAGAGCAGTATCTCCCTGTCGGATCTGATCGAAGATCAAGGCATGGTCAATTTCATGCATGTCGATATTCAAGGCAGCGAGGGAGATGTGCTCTCGGAAGCGATCGATCTTCTGGATGCGCGCTTTGGCGTTCTGGCGGTCGGAACACATTCCCACGCAATCGAGGACCAGTTACGGGCGCTGTTTTCAGAGCATGGATGGATCTGCCACCATGATAGTGAAATGCACCATGACGACAGAGGCATGCTCCGGGATGGACACCAGGTATGGCGCAACCCTCGTCTGGCTCCGACACCGGGCGAGACGTCGGAACTCGCCTGATGGATCGCGCGGGTGATATCCATGGTTGGGCCGCGTCGTAATCACCGTACCCATGCTCTAGTGGATTGTTTCCAACGAAACGAACCCACTGTATTTTTGTTTGGTGGATCAAATTATCTCTATATTTGAGTGACTTGCATCAAGCGTACTGCTTTGCGTAGTGGGCGCTCAAATATCTCGATCGATCCACCAGGATACGAGTATCATCATGTCGCGTGCCCCTTCTCCCCGCGTTACGATAGCGCTGTGCACGCGCAATGGTGCTGAACATCTGGCGGAGCAACTGGCCTCTTATGTGGCGCAGAGCCATACGGCCTGGGATTTATGGGTCAGCGATGACGGTTCCGTGGATGCCACGCTTGATATCATCGCCGATTTTGCCGCCACCCATGGGCGGGAACACACGATCCGTGTCATTGAAGGCCCCCGCACTGGCGTTGCGATGAACTTCCTCTCACTGCTCTGTCATCCCGATCTACCGGCGCAGCCGGTCTCGCTGTCGGATCAGGACGATGTGTGGAAGCCGGAAAAGCTCGCCCTGGGGCTGGAGCATATGGGCGGCATCGAACCTCGTCTCTATGGTGCGCAAAGCATTCATACCGATGAGAATCTCGTCCCTATCGGAACGAGCCTCGGTGGGGGAACCCCCAGTTTCGGGAACGCCCTGGTGCAGAATATTGTCAGCGGTCACTCAGCGATGATCAATATCGCCGCCCTTGACCTGATCCGTCGCAGTGGCATCCCGCTGGACACTCCCTATCACGACTGGTGGCTGTATCAGCTCGTCAGCGGCGCCGGGGGAACGGTTATCGTTCGCCCTGAACAGGTATTGTTTTATCGCCAGCACCATCGAAACACTCTGGGATCAAATCGCGGGCTTCAGGCACAGGCATCGCGTGGCTTTAAGGTTTTCGGGCGCACCTATGGCAACTGGATCACCGCCAACACACGAGCTTTGGGTGCCGTAGCACCCTTGTTGACTGCTGAAGCAAGGGCTACCCTGGGCGCACTGGAGGCGCACCCGGTTCGCTGGGGTTTGGCGCGGGCTCATGCTTTTGCCCAGCATGGAGTGCGCCGACAAAGACGCCTCGAAACGGCGCTTTTGTACGCAGCGGTCGCACTGGGCTGTGTGTAGCGAAGACTCGCCTGTCCATGCTGAGTGTTCGCCCAGTCCCGGCAAGGGCGCAGTAAGGCCTTGCAACCCCTCGGCACGCGGGGCATAGGCACAATCATCTTTTCAAGCCAATGGAATATGCCATGGCCCCCAAATTCGGCACCAGCGGCCTGCGCGGTCTGGTTACGGACCTGACGCCAGATCTGATAACCGCCTATGTGCGCGCGTTCATCAATGCCTGCCCGCAAGGATCGGCAGTCCATGTCGGACAAGATCTACGACCTTCTTCGCCCGCCATTGCCCAAGCGGTCATGGATGCAGTGCGGGCTTCAGGGCTCGATGCCATCGATCATGGAGCCTTGCCCACGCCTGCCCTTGCCCTGGCATCAATGTTGGCGGGTGACGCAGCGGTCATGGTCACAGGCAGTCACATCCCCGCCGACCGCAACGGACTGAAATTCTATGTGCCCGAAGGTGAGGTCTCGAAAGCCGATGAAACGGCTATCCTGTCCGCACTCGATGCCAATCACACGGAACCGGCATCCTTGGGTACCATACGCCGGGAAACCACCGCCGTGCCCACCTACGTCGCGCGCTACGCGCAGGCCTTCGGACCGGATGCCCTGGGCGGAATGCGTATCGGGGTCTATGAACACAGTTCCGTTGCCCGCGATGTCATGGCCGAGATCGTCTCGGCGCTTGGGGGCATACCCATATCGCTGGCGCGCTCGGATGTCTTCGTGCCCGTCGATACCGAAGCCGTTGATCCAACGACGCGCGATATGCTGGCGGACTGGGCACGCACACACCGGCTCGATGCCATCATCTCCACCGATGGCGATGCGGATCGCCCGATGCTGACCGACGCGGATGGTGCGATCATTCCCGGCGATATCCTTGGTCCGGTCACGGCAGCTTTTCTGGCAGCCGATACGCTGGTCACGCCCGTTTCCTCGAATACATTGATCGAGAAGATGCCGCAATTTACCGCCATCACCCGCACGCGCATCGGGTCGCCGTTCGTGATCGCGGCGATGGAGGCGGCATTGGACACCGACCCACAGACCGCCATTGCAGGGTACGAGGCCAATGGAGGGTTCCTTCTGGGCTTCACGGCCATGGGGCCTACCGGACGACTGGCTCCCCTCATGACCCGAGACTGTATCTTACCGTTGGTCGCCCCGCTCGCTGCCGCGCGGGCGGCTGGACAGACCGTAGCCGCCCTCACCGCCACCCTGCCATCGCGCTATACTGCTGCCGACAGGGTGCAGGAGATTCCGACCGAGAAGTCACGGACTCTCATCGCCTCTTTGAGCGATGATCCTGACGCAAGGGCAGCCTTTTTCGAGGGCGTCGGCGTGGAAAGTTCTGTCGACATGACCGATGGTTTGCGTGTGACCTTCGGGTGTGGATCGGTCGTGCATCTGAGGCCATCCGGCAATGCACCCGAATGCCGCTGTTATGCCGAAGCGGACACCTTGGATGCCGCGTGGAAGCTGGTGAATACGCATCTTTCGAAACTCAAGTCCCGACTCGCATGAGCCTATTTCCAGACAAGTTGGAAGCTCACCGTTACGGAGAATAAGGCTTAACGATCATCATTGCGGAATTCCGCATGACCCACTAAGTATCTCCGTCAAATTTACCCTCAAACAGGAATAGAAGTGTGAAAAAGGCATTTGTTACAGGCGTGACTGGTCAAGATGGTGCTTATCTGGCGAAACTGCTGCTCGAAGAGGGATACGAGGTTCACGGTGGCGTGCGCCGTATATCGCAGCCCGAAACGACGCGATTGGATATCCTGGGCATTACGGACGATGTCACACTGCATGAATTCGACCTGACAGAACAGAACAACATCTATCGCGTTATCCGTGACGTGGAGATGGATGAATTCTACAACCTCGCCGCTCAGAGCTTCGTCGGAGCCTCCTGGGAATTGCCGATCTACACCGCCGATGTCGATGGAATGGCCGTCGTGCGCATTCTCGACACCCTGCGCACCATCCGCCCCGACTGCCGGTTCTATCAGGCCTCAACCTCCGAGATGTTCGGCCTTGTACAGGAAGTCCCGCAATCCGAGACGACCCGTCTTTATCCGCGTTCGCCTTATGGCGTTGCCAAGGTCTATGGCCACTACATCACGATGAATTACCGGGAGAGCTTCGATATGCATGCCTCCTCGGGGATCCTGTTCAATCACGAAAGCCCGTTGCGCGGGAAGGAATTCGTGACCCGCAAGATCACGCTAGGCCTCGCGGCGCTGGCACGAGGTGGCGACAAGCCAATCGAGCTGGGCAACATGGATGCCAAGCGCGACTGGGGTTACGCGGCCGATTATGTCAAGGGAATGTGGCTGATGCTGCAGCAGGACAAGGCCGATGACTACGTGCTGGCCACCGGTGTCACAACCACGATCCGTGATTTCTTCACCTTCGCCGGTGAAGCCCTGGGCATGGATCTCGAGTGGTCCGGCGAAGCAGAGGCCGAGACCGCGACCGACCGTAAATCCGGCAAGCTGGTGATGAAGGTAAACCCGAAGTTCTATCGCCCTGCTGAAGTCGAACTTCTGATCGGCGACCCCTCAAAGGCCGAGAAGAGTCTGGGTTGGAAAGCCGATGTGGACATCCGCGGTTTGGCAACGATGATGGCAAAATCTGATTACGATGCCTTGGCCTGATATTTTCAACGGATAGGTCTGCGCTGTCCCACCGTTATTCTTAAACCCACAAGGAAGACACCTGTGACGGTATCCTCTTCTTCTGTTATCGCCCAGCTTCGCAGGCAAGCTGGGCGCATAAAGCGTGCCGTGTCTTCTACGTCAGCCGAGAATGGGCGGTTCCACGGTTATGTGGAGGGTATTCAGGATGACGGCACCCTGCGCGGCTGGGTCTATGACCGGGCCACCAAGAAAGGGCGCGTATCGGTCGGAGTCTACGCCGCCGATATCCTGCTCGTTTCGGCCTATGCCGATACCTTCCGCGCAGATGTACAGAATGCCCATGGTTGCGAACGGGAATGCGGGTTCTCCTTCGTTATCACCGACACGATGTTCCGCACGATCATTGAATCGGATGGCCGTGTCAGCGTGCGCACCATGGACGAAAGCGAACAGACGCTTGGCCAAGTCGAAATCGTCATGGACATCTCCGATCCGAACCCGGACGAGAATGATCTAAGCACCTGTGCCCGGATGCTCAGCGACGACTTGGCAGAACTTGCCGAGTTGCTGGATTATGTGCCGCAGGCGCTTCGCGAGGGGAGCGCTTCGCTGCCAGCGATCAAACAACCCCCATTCAAGCCGCACAGCAAGATGTTCTCGACCGCGCCTACCATTCCCGAGATCGGCGAAACAGGCAGCCCCGCCTATCTCGATTACGTCCGCTACCGCTACCGGATGGACGAAAAATTTCGCGTAGCCCCGGGTCTGGAAGCAGCGGATCGCTATCTTTACTGGTATCTCACCTCCTATCGCAGTCAGGAGAAGCGCCGTGTTCCGCTGAGCGCTGAGCAGGTGGATTACCTCAATGCTCCCATTGTCATGGGGGGGCAGGAATACGCGCTGAGCCGGATCATGTGGTGGCGGATGGTGGGCCGCGCCGACCTGCTGAGCGGCACTAATCTGAATGATCGCGATGGATATCTCGACGTCTTGTTCTGGTGGGCGCATCTGGACTGTACGCATATGCATTTCGAGGATTGTCTCGTCCCGGACCGCTATGCCGATTTCCTGCGCGGCGTACACCCCTCGCGTCGGCAG
>CALHLW010000206.1 GCA_938034615.1 uncultured Neomegalonema sp.
TAGCAATGACTGACCGCCCCGCCGAGCAAATCCTCCACGATATACCGCTCCAGCAGCACGGCCCCGAGGCTGCACGCAAGATCGGTGAACAGGGCCGCGAACCCGTCATCGAGATTGGAATGGATCAGGATATCCACCGGCTGCGCCGCCGCCATCGCCAGCGCCTCCACCGTCGCCGCCGTATCCCCCACATCATCATCATGGCCGGGTAGGCGAAACGTGAAATATTGCCCCAGATTCCCGATAGCCGTCGATCCCGCGCGCAAGGCCGCGACGGTATTCTCCACCGCCGCAGGCATCCCCAGCACGAAATCCCCGAAATGTGGAGCCACAGGGGCCAGCGCCGTCAGTTCCGCAAAGGCCGCATTATCGGGCAGGATCAACCCCGTTCCCTTGCGCACCCGCGCCCGATCCGCCCGCCGGAACCCCATCGACCAGTCGAGGCAAATCCCATAGCGATCCACCCGCGCGCCCTTATCCCCGGCCCGCTCCCATATCTCCCGCCATGCCTGCCGCGTCTTGGCCGGATCGCGATAGCCGATCTGCGAATGGACCGTCACGATCCCCGCCGCCGCACAGTCGCGCTTATAGACTGCCTCGCTCTCGACCTCCCGGTCGGCGAGAAAGGCCGAAGGCCCGACCCGCACATCCGCCTCCCGCCCCCGCGCGACGATCTCCGCCACGTCGGGCAATCGGCCCTCGGGAAACACTCGGTCGCGGTGCAGGGATTCGTCGGTCATGGGGGGAGGATGTCCGTCTCTCCCCCAAGGCGCAAGATGCCCTCTACTCGAACATATCCGGCTGAGTGGCTGCGATGTGGTCGTAAAGGGTCTGGAAGTGCAGCCATCCGATATAATCGCTGCCCACATGCTCGCGGCTATAGGCGGCGGTCTTGTCGTCGAGAAGCTGCGGCTTGATCCCGCTCTGCTCGATTATCAATTGCTGCTGACATGCGCGCTCCAGCGCGATGAACCAGAAGGCGGCATCGTCGATGCTGTGACGGCTGGAGGTCAGTAACCCGTGATTCTGGTGCAGGGCAGCGCGGTTCATGCCGATCTGCTTGGCCACCGACATCCCGCTTTCCTTTTCCACTGCAACCTGACCGGCAGAGGCCCCGATGACTGCATGGCTCTTGTAGAACGCAGCGGCGTCCTGCGAGATCATGTCCAGCGGCCTGCCGGTCGAGCACCATGCAGTGCCATAGACCGTGTGAGCGTGGCACATCGCGATGACGTCGGGATATTCCTCATGCACCGCCCCATGCAGAACGAAGCCCGCGCGGTTCAGGGCATGGCGACCCTCGACGACATTGCCCTGGTGGTCGGCGAGGACGAGGTTCGACATCTTCACCTGAGAAAAGTGAACGCACATCGGGTTCGTCCAATAGAGTTCAGGCCGCTCAGGATCGCGGATCGTCAGATGGCCCGCGAAACCGTAATCGAACCCATGCAGATCGAAGGCGCGGCAGGCGGCGACGAGATGCTGCTTGCGATAGGTTCGTTCTTCCTCGTGGCTCTCGAATTCCGGGGTCTGCGGGAAGATGAGACTGGCATCCTCGGGTTGGTATATCGAGATACGCTCGCGCCCGGCACTGTCCGGGGCAAGCACGGGTCCATCGGCGGTGTCCTTCATGGCGGGTCTCCCTGAGCTTGTGTTTCGGGCAGAATGCGCGGATTCTCAGATTTTGACAAACGACTGTTCGCCATCATGCGTGGGCTTGCCAATCGAGGGCAGGGCGGGTTAAAGGTTCGATCTTCGTTCTCTATGCAGCACGGCCATGCCCGATGACATGACAGAGGCGCGTGTGCGCCCCAAAGACCTGCCCACAGGCTACCATCTCGCCCATTTCCGCGAGATGCTGAGCTTCGTCGAGCGGCTCTATGGCGGCATTCTGAGCCAGACGGAGCGCGCATGGATCGCCGATTTCCGAGCGCTCGACACGAACGCCCAGTCCCTGTTCGTGCGCATGGCCAACCGAAAAGGCTCGGTCTTTCGCACCGGCCATTTCGATTATGCGGACGTGGACGACGTGGATTTGCGACTGGTCGATCTGACCGCTTCGGGCTTTGTCTCTCCCCCGCTCGAAAAGGATTATGGGGCTGCGCTTGCCATTCTGTCGAAGGATGAACTCCTCGATCTTCTGGCCGAAAACCATGCTGACGAGGGCGTCCGCAAAAGCTGGACGAAGCCTAATGTCATCGCCGCCGCTCGCGAACGAATGGCCTTCGCGGAATGTTTCGGCGAGGCGCGCGGGGCCGGGTTTGCGGCGCAACGGCGCAAGCGTCCCCTGCGCTACCTGCTCTACCTCTATTTTGGGCGCATGACGGATGGGTTGACCAGCTTTGCCATGCGCGATCTCGGCCTTGTCCGCACCAACAGCTTTCGTTCGGAATTCGAGGCCCGCTTCGCCGAGCGCGCGGAAGCAGAAGAAACCTTCCGCTACGCCGAACGCATCGCATGGCTCGACCGCTGCGAGACGTCGCAGATCGAGGCGATGGCGCGAGAGGCTTCCGTCTGGCCTACGCCCTGTGAAACGGCGGCACCGCTCCGCGATACCCTGTTGCACGCGCTGGGGCGACATCTGGAAAAATCCGGCGATGCAGAGCCTGCGCGCAGGCTCTACGCGCTGGGCGCGTCCCCGGAATGTGGCGAGCGCGAGGTACGCCTTGCCTGGGCCGCTGGAGAGAAAGAAGCCGTGCGCGAACGCCTCGAATCCATGATCGCCTCCCCCGGCAGCGATGGCGAAGCCCTCTTCGCGCAGGATTTTCTCGCTCGCAAGTTCGGCGGTAAGCGCACGAGCCTCATCACCGACATGCTGCGCGAAGCGCCGACCGTGGCCTTGGACGAATCCAACCGTGCATCACCGGAAAAGGGTGCCGTCGCATGGTTCGAGCGCAAGGGCTGGACCGCTGACCACGCCGAGAATATCCCGTGGCGCACCCTGTTCGGCCTGCTGTTCTGGGGCATCATCTATGACGGCGATACGGCCCGCCTGCACAACGCATTCGAGCGGATGCCGGGGGCGCTGCGTGACGGCACGTTCTACATCACCCACCGCGATGCCATCGAAGCCCGCCTCGCCCTGCTCGACCGCCCCGATACCGCCATGGCCACGCTGCTGACCACGATCACCGAGCGGTACGGCACTCTGACCCCGCTATTCCGCTGGTATCCCGACATGATCGAGCGGCTGCGCCCCTTGCTCTACCACGCCCCCAAAAATGCGCTTGCCGCGGTCCTGCGCGCCATGGCCTCGGATTACCGAAACCGCAAGGATGGCTTTCCCGACCTCATTCTCCACAGGGAAGACGCGCTTCGTCTCATCGAGATCAAGACCGAGAACGACCAAATCCGCCGCAATCAACTCGTCCAGCTCGAACTGCTGCGCGAAGCGGGGTTCGACGTCGAAATCAACCGCATCGCGTGGATCGTGGACCCCGACCAGACATATGTGGTCGTGGATATCGAAACCACCGGAGGCCGCGCCCCCTTCCACCGCGTCACAGAGATTGGCGCGGTCAAGATGCGCGGCGGTGAAGTCGTGGATCGCTGGCAGTCCCTCGTGAACCCCGAACGCTCCATCCCTGCTACCATCACACGATTGACCGGCATCACCAACGAGATGGTCGCCGATGCCCCGGTCTTTGCGGATGTGGCGGATGAATTCGCCGAGTTCATGGGCGATGCGATCTTCGTCGCCCATAACGTCCGGTTCGATTACGGTTTTCTATCGGCGGAATTCGGGCGGCTGGAAAAGCGTTTCCGCTATCCCACGCTCTGCACGTGTCAGTCGATGCGAAAGCTCTTCAAGGGTCTGCCATCCTACAGCCTGAAGAACCTCTGCCACCATTTCGGCGTCCCGCTCGAAAGCCATCACCGCGCCCTTTGCGATGCGGAGGCAGCGGCGGGGTTGCTGCTCAAAATAAACGAGCGGCGGATGGCCCCGTAGGCCGCCCGCCGCTCTGGTCGTATTTCTCAGGATCGGGAGATCAGAACGCCTTGAACCGTGCGAGTTCGCGTCCACCCTCATCGATCAGCGTCAGGTCCGAGAAGCCCGGCGCGATCTTGTAGACGCTCGCGTTCTCCAAGGCCCCGATATAGCGTTTCTCAAGGTCGAGGCTGGAGCACGCGATCTCGGTGGAGAAGATGTCCGCCATCGAGAAGCGGCCCTTGCCGGTATTGACGAATTCACCGCCATAGCTGTTGCAGGGGCCTTGTCCGCCCGCGAACCCGCTCGACCCGTCGAAATGCAATTCGGCATTGACGGAAACCGGTGCGGCATCGATCTCGACCAAGCGCCAGGACGTGCCGGAAAGCTCGGATGTATCTGTCTTGCGCGCAGGCGTTGAGAGCGGCGGAGCCTTGGGTTCCGGCATCCGGACGCTCGCGACATCCATGCTTGGTGCAGCATCGCGCATCCCGTTGCCATCAGTCGCATCGGCGGACAGCATCGCGTCATCCGAGATCTTAGGCGCGCCGAAACTGGGCTGTGCGGGCAGGGCGCCGATGGAGACATAGCTGCCCGACGATGTCGCCATCGTGACCGGCTCTTTATAGTCAGGGCGCGGCTGCGGCAACGGCGTGGTCAGTGTCGCATAGCTGCGATCGGCAACGCTTGGGCGGGGGCGGGGTGACGGTGCGGTCAGAGGACTACGATCCACTGCGGCGAGGGTAGACGTCACCATCGTCGCTTTCGTGCGCGGTACCGGAGTCATCGCGATCTCTGGCAGAGGCTGTGGTTCGATCCGCATTTCCGAAAGGGCCGCAACTTCGATATTCGTCATGCCCATTACAGGCGCTTGGCTGCGAATGGGGTCCATCGTTCCCGTGCTTGGCATCGGTTCTGGCGTGATCTGGAACTGACCACCAAGGCTGGCAGGTTCGGGCGCATCGAAGACCGATGGTTCAAGGGGTGCCGACATCGTCTCACCGCTGAAAACCGCTTCAACCTCGTCATTACTGATGATCTCGAAGCCGCTGGGCATGGGCGCAGCAGGGATCGCCATCTGCTCCATGGCCGGGGCGGAGGCGGGCAGCATCATCTGCTCAGGTTCCATCATGGATTCTGACGCCATCATTGGCTCAGTCTCCATCATGGGTTCTGAGGTCATCATTGGCTCAGGCACCATCATCGCGTCCGAAGCCATCATGGGCTCGGACATCATCACCGGTTCGGGCTCCATCATCGGCGCTGCCGCCGGGACCGTAACTTCGGCCTCCATCATCGGCGCGCTCTCGTAGCTGTAAGTTTCCGTCGTTGCCTCGGCCATCATCGGGGCAGCGGGAGCCTGCGCCTCCTCGATCATCACCATCGTCGATGCTTCCATCGGAGCCGACACATCGGATTCCGTCGTCAGGCTCTCGCCATAGACCAGATTGTCGGCGGCAACTGATGCCACGCCATAGCTCGGCTCTGGCATCATCATCGTCGTTTCGGGCAGGGTCGTAACGCTCTGCGAGTAGCTTGCGATTTCGGGTGCGGCGACGGTCATTGACGGCGCGGCAAGGGGCTGCGCGAGCACTGTCCCGTCATTGTAGGAAGGGACCGCGTAGGTTTCGCTCACCGCGAAGTTACCAGCCGCTGAATCGACTACAGGGGGGCCGTACACGCTCTCGAACGTCTGCACATTCGCCGCCTGCGAGCTTTCGACATAGGTGGGCACGCCCGGCAACACGTATTCCGGGGCAACCACGTTTGCTTCCGGGATGTAAGAGGCGGGAGCGCTCTCGGCGGTTTGCGTCGCCGTATCGGCAGCGCCCGTCAGGGGCGACACCAAATTGCTGAAGCCTTGCCCGATGCGCGTCTCGCAGCCGGAAATGACGGTCAGCATTGCCGTGCCCATAGCGAGCCGGGCAACGGTATTCAGGTTCTTGTTCGCCATCGGCATGGCAGCCTCCTCTAACGGCTCGGTCCTTGTCAAACTGCGGCACCGCAAGGCGATGCTTTCAGTCGAGTCCCTTCTGTCCCATAGCGAGAAATTTCTCCCGCCGTTCGGCCCTGATAGCATCAGGGGACATTCCGTCAAAAATTTCAAGTGTTTCTGACAGTTTCTTACGAAGTTCTTCGAATGTCGTATGTGGATCACGATGCGCGCCGCCCATTGGTTCTGGTACGATCGCATCCACGACGGACAGGTTAAGCAAGTCTTGGGCCGTCAGTCGCAGGGCCGCTGCGGCCTCTTGCGCCTTGTCCTGTGATTTCCATAGGATAGAGGCGCAACCTTCAGGCGAGATCACAGAATAGATCGAATGTTCGAGCATGATGATCCGGTTCGCGGTCGCCAAAGCGATGGCCCCGCCGGACCCGCCTTCCCCGATAACGGTCGAGATCAGCGGGACTCCTATTTCGAGACACTTTTCGGTCGAACGGGCAATCGCTTCTGCCTGTCCCCGCTCCTCTGCGCCCTTACCCGGATAGGCTCCGGGGGTGTCGATGAAGGTCAGAACGGGGATCCCGAAACGATCTGCCATGTCCATCAACCGCACCGCCTTGCGATAGCCTTCGGGTCGCGACATTCCGAAATTGCGCTTGAGCCGCGCAGCGGTATCCGCACCTTTCTCATGGCCGAGCACCATGACGGGCCGATCATTGAACCGTCCCATCCCACCGATAACCGCTGCATCCTCTGCAAATCCCCGATCTCCGGCGAGGGGCATGAAGTCATCGATCAGCGCCTCGACGTAATCGATGGTGTGAGGACGGTTCGGATGGCGGGCGACCTGACATTTTTGCCAAGGAGACAGTTTCCGGTAGAGATCTTCCAGATGTTTCTCCACCTTGACGGAAAGCTGGCCGACTTCCGCCTCGATATCCATCGAGGAATCTTTTCCCGCGAGAGTGCGCAGTTCCGTGGCTTTGCCCTCCAGCTCGGCGACGGTCTTTTCGAAATCAAGATATTGCAGCACGATTTTCGTCCCGGTTCCCAGAGAGGTTCGCGTCCATCAGCCCTTACATGCCCCCCAGCGGTGAGGGGGTCAATGGCAGGGTACGGAGCGCCCGTATTCCCGCTTGCCCGGTCCAGTGCAGATCGTCCTGGGAAACCGCAAGGGCTACATCCGGCCATCTCTTCCAAAGCAATTGCAAGACGGCGGCGAGTTCCGCCTTCGCCAACCATGCGCCGAGGCAGAAATGCGGGCCTCCACCAAAGGCCAGATGTCGGTTCGGCTTGCGGCCCAGATCGACCCGGTCGGGATCGTCGAACATCTCCGGGTCACGATTGGCGGCGGCCAGATGCGCCATAATGGCCTGTCCGCGCGTGAACGGCTCCCCCAGAAATTCTGTATCGCGCAGGAAGTAGCGTGGTTTCGTGGTCTCCACGGCACTGACATGACGAAGCAATTCATCCATCGCCGTCCCTTCAAGAGCCGGATCGGCTTGCAAGCGATCCAGTTCAGATGGGTTATTCAGAAGTGTCAGAACCGAATTGCTGATGATATGGGTCGTCGTCTCATGCCCCGCGATGAACAGCAGTCCCAGCATCGCCAGCACCTCGTCATCGGTCAGCCTGTCGCCATCCTCCGCCGCATGGACTAGCACCGAGATCAGATCGTCTCCCGATTCACGCCGCCGCTCCTCGAACCGCGCCATAAGGTATTGGTTGATCCGGGTCAGGGACGCATAGACGCGGGGCAGGGCCCATATCGAGTCGGTCTGAGAGAAAGCCGCCATCCAGCGGGTGAAATTTGGGCGATCCGCTTCTGATAGTCCGAGTATTTCGCAAATCACGGCGAGGGGCAGCGGGCGGGCCACATGGCGCACGAAATCGCCGTCCTCCGAAGCCGCCCAGTCGTTCAGCAAACCCGCCGCGAGTGCTTCGATGCGCGGGGTCCATGTCTCCACCGCTTTGCGCCGGAAAGCCGCGTCCACGATCTTACGCAACCGCCGGTGCTCCTCACCGTCTTTCTGGAGCATGTTTTCGGTCATCACCCGCACGTTGCGCGGCATGAGGCGCAGGAACCATGCGATCCGCCGGTTGCGCCCGTTGACGACATCAGTGGAGAACAGCGTATCGTCCTTCAGCAACATCTCGCAGGCCGCGTGGGTTGTGACAAAAGGCATCTCGCCGATCACAGGCATCTTCACCCGCACCAGCGGCCCTTCTGCCACCAGCGTCGCAAGGCCGGGTCCGGGATCGCGCTTGTCGGGCACGGGCAGCGTTTTCATCGTCACGATCCTATCACATCTGGCAGCGTATGGATCGTCTCCGCAATCAACGCCAATTCCCGCTCACCGCTCAGTCGATGATCCGCCCCGCGCAGCAGCACGGCGCGCACGTCGTCTCCTTCTATATGAGCGGCCAGCCGCGCTGCTGTCTCCCATGGCACATCCGGGTCGGCCATGCCCTGCAACAGGCGGATCGGCCCGGAGGCGCGAAGCGGCGACCGCATCACGAGATGCCGCCGACCATCTTCGATGAGTTTCCGGGTAATGAGATACGGCAGGTCCGAATACTGGCTCGGCTCCTCGATCTGCCCCTCGCGATACAACGTATCACGCTGCACCGGCGTCAAGCGTCTGAGGATCGAATCTTCGGTGAAATCCGGCGCTGTCGCGATCCCTACCAATCCCGCCACCTGTTCCGGCATCGCTCGCATCACCAGCAGCGCGATCCACCCGCCCATAGAGGAGCCGACCAAAATCTGCGGCCCCGTGGTCAACTCGCGCAGCACGTCACAGGCATCGCGAAACCAGTCTCCGATGCACCCATCCGCGAAGTCGCCCGAGGACTGTCCGTGTCCGGTATAATCGAATCGCAGGAAGTCGCGTCCCTGCGCCTTCGCCCAATCACTTAGGAACAACGCTTTGCTGCCTTGCATGTCTGACCGGAAACCCGGAAGAAAGACGATGCCGGGACGTGCCGCTTCTTCGCTTGTCGCTTGCACTGTGTCATGGTGATACGCGATAACTCTACCATCCGGTGTGCGGTATAGAACGGGTCCGTCCATGGCTTCAGCCTCCGATGCAACATCCGACGGACCGGAGCTACTGCTCTCCGACCTTGCGGACAAGCGCCCCGTGATCTTGCAACTCGTGCCGCGCCTCGACGAGGGCGGAGTAGAACGCGGTACGCTGGAGATTGCCTCGGCCATCGTTCAGGCGGGCGGACGGGCCATTGTCGCCTCCGCCGGGGGGCGCCTCGCCTCGCGCCTGACGTCGATAGGTGGCGAATTCGTCGAGATGCCGGTGCAGACCAAGAATGTCCTCTCCATGCGTCGGAATGCCCGCCGCATCGCCGACCTGGTCAACAGCGAGAAGATCGATCTTATCCACGCCCGCAGCCGCGCCCCTGCATGGAGCGGCTATTGGGCCTCCCGCCGCACAGGGGCCGCCTTCGTGACCACCTATCACGGCTCCTACAACGAGGATTTCCCGCTCAAACGCCGCTACAATGCCGTCATGGCCAAGGGCAACCCGACCATCGCCGTCTCCGATTTCATCGCGCAGATGATTCGCGAGCGCCACGGCCTGCTCGATGACCGAATCATGACGATCCCGCGCGGAGCCGATCTCTCCGTCTTTGATCCCCAAGCCATGAAGGGCGAGCGTATCGCTCAGCTTGCCGACCGCTGGGGTTTGACCGACGAAACACGGCCTATTCTATTGCTTCCGGGGCGTCTGACCCGGTGGAAAGGTCAAGAAGTCTTCATCGACGCCTGCGCACTGCTTCGCGAGAAACGCGGTCCCGATTTCCTTGGCCTCATGATCGGGGGCGCGCCTGATGGCTCGTCCTACCCTGACGATCTCGAAAAGCGCGCGCGCGAGAAAGGCTGCACCGACGTCATCAAAATTGCCGGATCGTGCAACGACATGCCTGCTGCTTATCGTCTCGCCGGGTGCGCCGTCTCCGCTTCGACTGACCCTGAAGCCTTCGGTCGCGTGGCGGTTGAAGCGCAGGCCATGGGTCGCCCCATCATTGCCACCAACCATGGCGGATCGCGCGAGACCGTTGATGACGGCATCACAGGCGCTCTGGTCGAGCCGGGCAATGCGGCAAAGATGGCCGAGGCCATGGATGCTTTCCTCGAGCTGGACGAAGCAACTTGTGACCGCATCGGCAAACTCGCGCGCCTGCGGGTGCAGCGCCTGTTTTCGACTGCCCGGATGCAGGCATCGACACTCGATGTCTACGAGCGGGCGACGGGGTTGGTCTTTCCCGCCCGATAAGCGTCAAGCCCCAGCCGCGAAAGGGGCCGCCCCAGCATCCCCGTCACCAGCGCGGCAAGGATCGGCGGCGCGGGCCAGTGCAACGAAATCGGCCCCGTGATCCGGTCGCGTAACACCGGCAAAGCGCGGCTGTCCGATTGATAAACCGGCGTGAACAGGCGGCTCATCGTCTGGAACAACCGAACATGCCCCTGCCGCAACTGCGCGAAGCTCGCTCCGATCTCCGCCCGGCCTTCGGTCGCAACCGCATGGGCGAGCGCGAACGCATCCAGCAGCGCCATGTTCGCTCCCTGCCCGAGTTGCGGACTGGTCGCGTGATAGCTGTCGCCGATATGTACGATCCCGTCGCCATAGGGTCGCGACAGGGTGCGATGGCGATAGGTCGCCCAGGCCAGCGCATCATGGCTGTCGATCCCGTCTAGCAGAATCGCGGTGTCGGGCCAGAGCGCCCGGACCTCATCCTTCCACGCATCGAGCGGCCTTGCGCGCCAATCGTCCAGCCCACCATGGGGCAGGCTCCAGAAGAATGTCGCCTTTTCGGGCGCTGCGGCAGTGGCGCTCCCGACCGGCAGGACACCCACCATCTTCGAAGCCCGATAATACCGCTGTTCGAGGGCATGGGGCGAGAATGGCCCACCCTTCGGCCAGTCCAGCGTCGCCCAGAGCGCTCCGTAGGGCAGGGCGCGGGCCGGATGCCGATCACTCAACGCCGACTCGCTGCCCAACGCATCCACGATCAGATCGAACGGCCCGGTCGGCGCGTAATCCGCGAAGGTCAACGTCCCGCGCGATGCTCCCTTCACGATCATGCCGGGGCGCAGAGTCACTGCCTCGCGTTTCACAGCTTCATAGAGCGCATCGAACAGCGCCGAACGCTGGATGCCAAGCCCCCGATACTCCGGATCCAGCGCCGCATAGCTCACATCGAGAACGACGGCCCCGCTTGGCTCGGATCGCCCGAAAATCCGGTCGACCCAAGCCCCCCGCGCCGCAATCCTATCGGCCAGACCGAGCGTCTCAAGAACTGCCATGCCTGTCGGTTGCAGCATGAAGCCCGATCCGACAGGCTGCGGCGCTTCGAACTGCTCGAATAAGGTCACGGCATGTCCCTGCCGTGCGTGCATCAGGGCACTGGCAAGCCCGCCAATCCCCGCGCCGCAGACCGCAATCGCCAGTTTCGTGGAGGGAGTTCTGCCCGTCATGCCCTGTTCCGGTCGCCTCTGGGAGGTTGCGACATAGCAGGATGATCCGGGGCGCGTCGAGACTCGCCGTCATCGGCATCGGGCAATCGCCGGCAAAGGTCTCTGCCACGGATCGAGGTCCGGGGCAGGTACTCGATTTCACGCCACGATCAGCCTCGCTTCAGACAGTCCAATCGCACAGTTGCGGCCGTCCCAATGGCATAAAGCCCCTGTTCCGTGCGCTCGCGTCCGCGCGTGCCGTCGATGGCATGGCGGGTCTTCGCGCGCTCCAGAAAGGACGCCACCGCGCGCGCTTCGGTCACGACCGCCAGATGCTTCAAAATCTTGCCGGTCAGGCGGCTGGCCTCGACCGAGTCGATCTTCGCTTTCAGAACGCCGATCACCCGACCCTTGCTGTCGAGAACCGGCCCACCCGAATGCCCCCGCCGCACATCGCCCATCACGCCCACAAGACCCCGCTTGCGCGGATCGCTGAGATCGTAATTCACGATGGCCGGTGTCAGACGCGGTTTCAGACGGATGCGTCCCTCTTGTGGAAATCCTATAACTGCAACTGGCTCACCGCCGGGCGGCAGATGGGGCGCCAGGCGTAGATAATGCCGTGTGCGATAACTCGTATCGAGCAGCGCCAGATCATTCTCGTCATCCAGCGCGACGATACGCACGGGCAGACGACGCGGCGAATTCGGGATACGCAACTCCACCGCATCGCAGGGTTTTACCACGTGGGCGCTGGTCAGGATCGTCCCGCTCGCATTCACCGCAAAACCCGCGCCCGCACTATAAAACCGTACAGGCCGCGCCGCTTCGGCCCTCCTGATCGCATCGCCCCGCGCGAGAGTTCGGCGGCGATTTCGATCATATTCGGTCTTCAGTCGCACGGCTTCGGCGGAGGTCACTTCCCGGCCCGTACACCGCTTGCGGCGGACGGGTTGGACGATTCCACGCTCCGAATCCCAGCAATTCACGACTTCCATTGCGCTGTCGGACGCAAGGGTCGGGGTGGTGGCCAGAAGGGCGGCGATCAGGGGCATCCAGATATTCATGAGGCGCAGGATACGTCATAAGAATGACGGAGCGGTTCACGCCTCGCGGTCTGCCTCGATCCCAAGATCACGAAGTCGCGCGCGTTCGGCCTCGGTCAGCGGCGGCACTTTTGTCGGTGGCACAGGGCGGGTCGCAATCTGCCGCCACGCGACGATTCCGCCACCGATCAGCAAGATCGGCCCTCCGAACCACAGCAGGATAGTCTTGGCATTGAGCGGCGGTTTGAGCAGAACGTAATCGCCGTATCGCGATTGGGCATAATCGAGGATTTCCTGATCCGTATCGCCTGCCACGAGGCGCTCACGGACAAGAATACGCAGGTCTTTCGCAAGATCGGCGTCCGACTCGTCGATGTTCTCGTTGCGACAGACCAGGCAGCGCAACCCCTTCGACAATTCCCGCGCCCGCGACTCCAGCGCCGGATCGGACAGGATTTCCGAAGGCTCGACCGCATGGACGGGCGAGGACATCGCCAGCATCACTGTTATCCCCGCGAAAGCAGGGATCTTTCTCAGCCATGCGAATGCCGCGTCTACGCGCTTCGGAAGAAGGGTATTTGTCACCCCGCGACTTGATCGCGGGGTCCATGATTCAGCACATTCGGCACGATGGCTTCCGCGATCAAGTCGCGGAATGACAATGCTCGCAGAACTTGGTGTTGTCTTCGAACCTCTCATTCCGCAGGCACCATTGCCGCTTTCCCCCGGTTCGGTGCCCCCACCCTATGGCGGCGATCTGTCAGGCTGAGCAGGCCTCCGAGCGTCATGATGAACGCCCCAAGCCAAATCCAGTTGGCGAACGGCTTCACGTAAGACCGCACGGCCCATCCCCCGTTGTCCTGCTTGTCACCCAGCACGATATAGATGTCCTCGATCAGGCTCGCCCGGATACCGGCTTCCGTCGTCTGGGTCCGCTGAACGGTGTAGAACCGTTTTTCCGAGACGAGGCTTGCGATTTCCTCGCCGTCGCGGAACACCGTGAACATCCCGCCGTCGATGATGTAGTTCGGCCCTTTCGACCGCTCCACGCCGTCGAAGCGGATTTCGTAGCCTGCCAGCGGGATCATCTCGCCGACCCTTGCCGCACGGATATCCTCACTCTCCCACGCCGTAATACCCACGATGCCGAAGGCCGTGATACCCATCCCCATATGGGCGAGCGCTTGCCCCCATGCTGAGCGCGGCAGGTTCGCCAGACGCCGCAGTGTCTCCCCAGCGGGCACACGGCCCAGCTTCACCCGTTCCGACAGATCGACGATCACACCGAAGATCGCCCAGAAGGCCAACGCAATACCGAGCGGCGCGAGCAAAGGCCCGCCCGAACGCCACATCGCGAAGATCGACCCCACGAGAAACGACAGCGCGGCGGCGGTCCACAGCTTTTTCATCACACGAGGCAGGTCGCCGCGCTTCCATGGCAGGGCCGCGCCAATGGGCATGGCAATGAGCAACATCACCATCAGCGGCGAGAAGGCCAAATTGAAGAATGCCGTGCCAAAGCTCATCTGATCGCCTGTCACCGCTTCGATCAGCAAAGGCCCGAGGGTCCCGAGGAACACCACTGCTGCGGCAACCGACAGGAATAAATTGTTCAGGATTAGCCCGCTTTCCCGGCTGACTGGCGCGAACACGCCTTCCGGCTCCATCTGCGGCGCGCGCCACGCATAGAGCGTCAGTGCTCCGCCTGTCGCGATGACGAGGATGGCGAGGATGAACACCCCGCGCGAAGGGTCGGAGGCGAATGCATGAACGCTGGTCAACAGGCCCGAGCGCACGATGAACGTCCCCACAAGGCTGAGCGAAAATGCGATGATCGCCAGCAGGATCGTCCAACTCTTCAGCGTCGAGCGTTTCTCGACCACCACCGCCGAGTGCAGAAGCGCAGCGGCCACCAGCCAAGGCATGAAGCTCGCGTTCTCGACCGGATCCCAAAACCACCAGCCGCCCCAACCAAGCTCGTAATAGGCCCAATAGGAGCCAAGCGCGATTCCGACCGTGAGCGCCGCCCATGCAAGCAAAGTCCAAGGCCGCACCCATCGCGCCCAGGCTGCATCCACGCGCCCTTCGATCAGCGCGGCAACTGCAAAGCTGAACGGCATCGAAAGGCCCACATAGCCTAGGTACAGAAACGGCGGATGCGCCGCGAGCGCCCAGTCCTGAAGCAGGGGATTGAGACCCGTACCATCCACAGGCACCGGGTCCATCCGCTCGAACGGGTTCGAGGTGAAGAGGATGAAGGCCAGAAACGCCACCGCGATCATCGCTTGAACCGCCAACGTCCGCGCCCGCAGGGCAGGGGGGATATTACGCCCGAACGCCGCAACCAGCGCCCCATAGAGCGCAAGGATCAGCACCCAGAGCAGCATCGAGCCCTCGTGATTGCCCCAGACCCCGGCGATCTTGAACAGATACGGCTTGTCGCTATGCGAATTGGCATAGACCACCCGCAGCGAGAAATCCGAATTCACGAAGCCATAAGTCAGCGCCGCAAACGAAAACCCGATGAGCAAAAAGCCCATCAGCGCCGCCGTCTCCGCAAAGCGCATCGGCTCCGCATAACCCTTATGCGCGCCCCAGAGCGGGATGGTCGATTGCGCTATGGCCACCGCAAACGCGAGGATCAGCGCGAAATGTCCGAGTTCTGCGATCATTCGTCTCTTTTGCCCCGCAAGACGCCCCCGCGCAACGCGGCATGATGTTCACGCCGTTCATTTTCGTGAGAGAATCCAGTGCGACGACTGGATAGATGGACGCGAACGACATCGGCGTGCAGGATCGCCCTATCGTTCCGAAGCGGAGTGCCGAATCATGCCGAGCCTGCGTGTCGTTCTGAAAATCCTGCATTCGCTGTCCGCTGCCGGGCTGCTCGGCGGGCTGGCCTGTTACATGATCCTGCTGGTCTTCGCACCGCAAGACAACGCCGCCGCTTATGCCGATCTGCGCGAGTCGATTGCGATGGTCAGCGATTACGTGCTCGTCCCCTCACTCGCCGTCGCGCTGGTTTCGGGGTTGCTCGCCATGGCCTTCCACACGCCGTTCATGGACAAGGGCTGGGCATGGGCCAAGGCGGCCATGGGTCTCCTGATGTTCAAGGGCGTTCTTACGGTCGTGGGCGCAAAAGCCGATCATGCCGCCGTCCTCGCCCGTAAGATCGAGGAGGGTGCGATACCGCAGGAGGTGCTTGATTCCGCGATGCGCCACGAATGGGCGACCCTCTGGATCGTCATGGCGCTCACGGTTGCGAATGTCGTCCTCGGTGTCTGGCGCCCCAAATTTGCACGCCCACCAAAAGCGCAGTCCTCGTCACAGGAAAAAGCCACATGAAGGCCGTTGTCTACGAGGCCTTTGGCCAACGCCCGACCCTCCAGACCGTCCCCGATCCGACCCCCGACCCGAACGGTGTGGTCATTCGCGTCATGGCCTCGGGCGTCTGCCGCAGCGATTTCCATGCATGGGGCGGTCACGACTCCACGGTCCAGCTTCCCCACGTTCCCGGCCACGAACTCGCCGGAACCATCGAGGCGGTGGGCCGCGATGTCCGAAACTGGAAACCGGGCGACCGGGTAACGGTCCCCTTCGTCGGCGGTTGCGGCGCTTGCCCCCAATGCCACAGCGGCAATCAGCAGGTTTGCGACGATCAGTTCCAACCCGGCTTCACCCATTGGGGCAGCTTCGCGCAATACGTCGCAATCGGGCAGGCCGATCTCAACCTCGTCGGCCTGCCCGAAACCATGGATTTCGCCACCGCCGCCAGCCTCGGCTGCCGCTTCGTCACGGCCTATCGCGGCGTCGTCGATCAGGGCCGGGTGAAACCGGGTCAGTGGCTCGCGGTTCACGGATGCGGTGGCGTCGGCCTCTCGGCGATCATGATCGCCAAGGCGATGGGCGCGCGGACCGTGGCGGTGGATGTGACCGACCGCAGCCTCGCACTCGCACAGGAAATCGGCGCGGAAGTCATCGTGAAGGCGGGTAACACCGATGTGGTCGCTGCCGTCCGAGAGGCCACGGATGGCGGCGCGCATCTCTCCATCGACGCCCTCGGCATCCCGGAAACTTGCACCAACTCCGTCAAATCGCTCCGCAAGCGCGGTCGCCATATCCAGCTCGGCTGGATGCTCGGCGACGACAGCGCGCCTCCAATCCCCATGGACCTCGTTATGGGCAATGAGCTTGAAATCATCGGCAGCCACGGGATGCAGGCCCATCGCTATCCCGAGATGATGGCGCTGATCGCCACTGGCGCGCTCACCCCGTCCCGCCTGATTCACGAGAAAATCTCGCTCGACCAATCCATCGACGCTCTTGCGAATTTCGAGCAATACGAGCGGGCCGGGATCACGGTTATCACCGATTTTGACTGACTTTTCTTCGAGCCGATTATGACGCCCCGCGCGCAGGCCATCCTCCTCATGTGCAGCGGCGTCCTGATGCTGGTGTTGAACGATGTGGCGGCGAAGTGGCTGGTGGCCCGCTACGACCCGGTGCAGATCGCCTTTTTGCGCAGCGTCTTCGCCTTGCCGCTGGCGGCGATACTGGTGTGGTATTTTGACGGGCACAGCGGATTTCGCTCCGGTCGGGTCTGGGTCCATGCCGTGCGGGGTGCGATGGTGCTGATCGCGACATGGGCGTTCTTCGGCTCCCTGCGGGTCTTGCCACTGGCGGAGGCGCAATCGCTGTTGTTCACCGCGCCAATCATCGTGGCCATCCTCGCAGCCCTCTTCACGAGCGAGGACGTCGAACCCCATCATTGGGCGAGTGTGGCCCTGGGTTTTGCCGGAGCGCTCGTGATCGTGCAGCCCGGCAGGGCGGCCTTCCAACCGGAATCGCTCTACGCCCTGTCGGCGGCTTTTCTTTATGCGCTCATCATGCTCAGCGCCCGCTGGATCGACGCGCGGGACAGCTTGTGGACCATGACGTTCTGGATGACCGTCTTCTCGGCATTGCTCGGGTCCGCGAGCCTCTTCGCAAGCTGGCCCGTGCCGGAGCCGATGGATGCGGCGCTGTTCACCGCGATGGCCGTGCTCGGCACAGGGGGGATGGCGCTGGTCAGTCAGGCATTTCGCATGGCCCCGGCCACCCTCGTCGCGCCGCTGGATTACACGGCGCTTCTCTGGGCGAGCATGATGGGCTGGCTGATATGGGGGACGGTGCCGGGATGGTCGGTCTATGCGGGCGCGGGGTTCATCGTCGCGGGGGGCATCATGGTTTTGCGGCGACAGGAATAAGGGCTTGCGCCGCGCGCCATGGCGGTCATGGTCGGGAGAGGCAAACCGGAGATTTCCACCATGGCCGAACCCCGCCGCCGTCGCCGTTCCGGCCCGTCCCCCCGCGACCGGGAGGCGACATCGGGCCAAATCCCTCAACTCCCGTGGAAGCAGCCCCGCAATCCCTACGCCCCGCTGAAAGTCATCAGCGACGATCAGGTCGAGGCGATCCACCGGGCCTCGCTCCGGGTATTGGCCGAACTCGGTATCGAGTTGATGAGCGCCGAAGGCCGCGCGCTTTTCCGCGATGCTGGAGCCAAGGTCGATGAAACCACCGGCATCGTCTGCCTCGATCCGGCCTTGGTCGAGCAACTGATCTCCACCGCCCCATCCGAGTTTACACTCACCCCGCGAAACCCTGCAAAAGCCTTGCATATCGGCGGCGACAGCATCGCTTTCGGCATGGTCGCCGGTCCCCCCTCCGTCCATGATTGCGTGAGCGGGCGTCGGTCGGGAAACATGCAGGATTTCGACAACTTTACCCGCCTCGCGCACCATTTCAACGCGATTCATATCATCGGCAATCAGGTCTGCGCGCCGGTCGAACTGCCCGCCAATTCCCGGCATCTCGACACGTATAACGCCAACATCACCCTCTCGGATCTCTGCTATCATGTCAGCGCTATCGGGACAGGGCGGGCCATCGACGGTATCGCGATGCAGGCCATCGCGCGGGGGCTTTCGCTGGAGGAAATCTCGAAAAGTCCCGGCGTCACGACCATCATATCGGTCAACTCTCCGCGCAAGTTCGACGACACCATGGCCGATGGCTTGATCGCCATGTCCCGCCATGGACAGCCGCCCGTCGTCACGCCCTTTACGCTCATGGGCGCGATGACCCCCGTGACCCTCGCCGCCGGTCTGACCCAGCAGAATGCGGAGGCCCTGTTCGGCATCGCGCTCTCGCAACTGGCCAATCCCGGCTCGCCGGTCATGTACGGTGCGTATACCTCCAACGTGGACATGCGCTCGGGCGCGCCCGCTTTCGGGACGCCGGAGAATACCAAGGCCAATATCGCCTCTGGCCAGCTCGCGCGGCGCTATAATTTGCCCTACCGTGCCTCCCCCACCAGCGCCTCGAATATCGTGGACGCCCAAGCCGCCTACGAGACGCAGATGGCGCTCTGGTCCTGCACGCTGGGCCACGCGAACCTGCATTACCACGCCGCCGGATGGATGGAGGGCGGCCTCTGCGCTTCGTATGAAAAACTGATCCTCGACGTGGAAATGCTCCAGCACATGATCGCTTTCCTCGATCCCATCGAAATCGACGAGGACACGCTGGCCTTCGAAGCGATGAAGGGCGTCCCGACAGGGGGCCATTTCTTCGGCTCACCGCACACCATGGAGCGCTACGAGACGGCGTTCTACCAACCCATGCTCAGCGATTGGCAGAACCACGAAAATTGGGAACTCTCTGGCGCAAAAACCGCTACCGACCGCGCCACCGATCTCTGGCAACAAGCCCTGCGCGATTACGAACAGCCCCCCATGGACCCGGCAACCCGCGAAGAACTCGACGCCTACATCGCCCACCGAAAGGAAGAGATCGGCACCGGCGAGCCGTGATTGTTTTTCCGTGCAGCGAAAAGGCGGGAGAAAATCGATACCTGCGAAGCCAGTACGATCTGATTTCCTGCCCCGGACCTCGATCCGGGGCCACTCGCCGCTCGTGCAGGCCCCGAATCGAGGTCCGGGGCAGGAGCAAAAGGCGATTCAACAGCTCGCCTGTGTCCCCCGTCCGCCTCCGAATCCCACGCACACCAAGCCTCCCCTCGCGAGGAGACTCACGCCCCATCCGCCACCACCCAGTCGGGCGGCGGCTCCACCAGCACCCACAGCGCGAGTTCGTTCAAGCCCGCAAGCATCGTATCGACCTCGCGTTTCCCGCGCTCCCGATGCCCCGGCGGGCGACCGGGCCGCATCGGTTTGACCTTGAGATTTCCGGCCTGTTTGCGCTTCGCAATGATCCGCATCAACCGCCTTGCCTGCCTGGGCAGATCAGCCAACGCCTTCTGCATCGCCGCAATCCGGCGGCGCAGGCTTGCCGCGTCCATCTCGTCTTCATCCGTCGGCAAAGCCGGTCGCGCCGGGGGCTTCCATTCATCGAAGAACCCGATATTCGGCTCCCGGCCCCTCCGCCGCTTGCGCCGGGGACCGATCGCGCGCCTCGAATCGAACAGCCCGAAAGCCGGAACCCGTTCCGCACCAGCCTCCCCGCGCGGGATCGGCCCCGACGGCGCAACCCGCTTGTTGACGACAGGCGGCTGCATATTCCGCGTCAAAATGACGATCAATCGCCGCAGACATGCTTCCGACGGCAACAATAGCGCCAACACCCGCCGCTTCGCAGCGCGCGCGATCACCCGACCCTCAGGCAGCATCCCGAGCATCACCGCCACCAGCCCCAACAGGGCCGCGCGGTTAATCTCGAAAACATGCTGCCAGTTCATTCGAATGTGTATCTCTCGTTAGTGGCATATAGAACGAAGCATAAACATTCACAATTTGCAACACCGTGCGGTGCCAAGTTTACCTTCGCTCGTTTCGCGCCGCGCAAGTCAATCCTGCACTGTCATTCCCGCGCAAAGCGGGAATCTCCCGCCGCTGCGAAAGATCCCCGCTTTGGGCAGGGATGACAAAAATACATCATTGCGCACTGGCGCTCACACCTCGCTTCGCCACGCCAAGAGACTTGACGCCACCACCCCCTCCCGTGAACGGTAAGACCCATCCGCGACGAGCCGTGAGCAAACCCCATGACCGACCCTCATCTCTCCGACGCCGAACTTACCCGCTACCGCGAACGCGGCTGGATCGTCCCCGATTGGCAGCTTCCCGCTGACCTCGTCGCCGAAATGCGCGCCGAATACGAAGCCCTGCTCGCCCGCAACCCCGGCCTCGCTTCCGATATTATCCTCGCTCCGCACCAGACGACGGGCGGCTCGATGGGCGTCACCGGATCGGAACGCTGGCTCGATTTTGCCACCCATCCTGGCCTCATCGCCATCGCGCGACAGCTTATCGGCGACGACATCATCCTCTGGGGCACGACCCTCTTCGGCAAACCGCCCCTGAACGGCAAGGAAACCCCGTGGCATCAGGACGGCGAATATTACCCCATCGAGCCGCTCGAAGTGCTGACGGTCTGGATACCCCTCGATGACGTGACCCCCGAGAACGGCCCGATGACCTTCATCCCCGGCTCGCATAAGGACCGCCGCCTATTCAGACATTCATGGATCGAGGGCGACGACAAGACGATCAATCTCGTTTGCGATGCCGAGCATTTCGACGAGGCCGAAGCCGAGCCGCTGATCCTGCGCGCGGGGCAGGTGTCGTTCCACGATGTCTACATGATCCACGGCTCCACGGCGAACCACACCGATAAACGCCGCGCCGCCTTCATTATTCGTCTCATGCCCGCCACCAGCTTCTACAATCACGCGCGCGGGGCCGAGACCGGCAAGAAACACCCCGCGCAGGGCTACGGCACCCGCCCGCTGCACCTCGTCAGCGGCACCGACCGCGCCGGAAACGATTTTCAGATCGGCCACAGCTAATCACAGGAGCCACCCATGCATCCTCTCGCTTCCGGCCAGTATCCCGGCGCGCAGCGCAGGCGGATCGGAGATGCGGTCGTCACCGCCCTTGCCGACGGCTATTTCGATCTGGGGCGGCAGACGATGCCCACAGCGTCGGACGCCGATCTTGCCCCCCTTGCCGACACCCCCTACGCCACGCCTGATACCTATCGCTCTTCGATCAATGCCTATCTTGTCGAGATGGGCGCCAAGCGCATCCTGATCGACACGGGCGGTGCGCAATCGGGCGCCGCATCGCTCGGACGGCTTGGCCCGACCCTTGACGCCATGGGCATCGAGCCGGGAACCGTGGATGCCCTCGTAATGACCCACCTGCATCCCGACCATGCGGGCGGCGCATTCGAAGAAAGCGGAGGAGCGGCATTCGAAAACGCAGAGATGATCCTGCACACCAAGGAGCACGCCTATTGGCACGACGATGCCCTTATCACCGAGGATAACCGGCACTATTTCGATATCGCGCGCAAGGCGACCGATGCCTATATGCGGGCGGGTCGGCTGACGATGTTCGACACCGACTGCGAAGTCATACCGGGCGTCTTCGCCGAGTTCCTGCCGGGCCATACTCCCGGCCATACGGGCTATCGCATCGAAAGCGGCGGTGACGCCCTGCTGATCTGGGGCGATATCGTCCACATCCCGCCCGTCCAGATGAAAGACCCCGGCATCGGCGTCGCCTTCGACGTGGATGGTGCATTGGCCGAGAAGACCCGGCGACACCTCCTTGATCGGGCCATCTCCGACAAACTGAAGATTGCCGGAATGCACCTCCCTTGGCCGGGGATCGGCTATGTCGAGCGCGACGGCCAACGCGAAGGCGACGGCTACCGCTTCGCCCTCGCTCCCTATGATTACGATACCGGCCACCCGTGACCACCTTCGATCTGATGCGCGACGAGGACACTCACGGTGTCATCGCGCTGTGGCACACATGCGCCCTCACCCGTCCGTGGAACGACCCGGCGGCGGATATCGCGCTCGCACGGCGCAGCAAGGAGGCCGACATTCTCATCCATCGAGAGGACGCCATCCCCGTCGCCACGATCATGGTCGGCCATGACGGCCACCGCGCATGGATCTACTACCTCGCCACCCATCCCGATCACCGTCGCAAGGGCCTTGCCCGCACGGCCATGACGGCGGCGGAAGACTGGGCCATTGCGCGGGGCGTGCCGAAGATGCACCTGATGGTCCGCCCCGGTAATGAAGGCGTCATCGCTTTCTACGAGGGTTTGGGCTACGAAGACGGAGCCATTCTGGTCATGCAGAAATGGCTCGATGCGGAACGCGAGGCCCTCTATCCGGGGCCACCAGAGGGAACGAAATGATCTTGCTGCTGCTGGGACTGGCTCTCTATGCGGGCCTGCACCTCTTTACCACGGCCCTGCGCTCGGTCCGCGATCCCGTCGTGGCACGCATCGGCGAGATATCGTGGAAAGCCGTCGTGGCTATCGGCCTGATCGCTTCGGTCTGGCTGATGGTGCGCGGCTATGGTGATGCCTCGGCTGAAGCACTCTGGATCGCCCCCGGCTGGGCGCGCCCGCTCGTCGTTGTGCTCATGCTCCCCACCTTCATCCTCTACATGGGCACCCATCCGGGGTCAGCCATTGGCGCACGCATCCGTCACCCCCAACTCACCGCCTTCATGCTCTGGGCGGGAATGCACCTGCTGGTGAACGGCGAGTTCCGCGCGACAATCCTGTTCGGTGGGCTGCTCGCATGGGCCGTGGTCCAACTGATCCTCCTGGACCGCCGCGACGGCAGACCGCCTTTGCCACAACCCAACGCCTCCCCGCTGAAGGCATGGGCCGCCATCCCTATCGGCATCGCCCTCTGGGTCGGGCTGCTGTTCGCCCATGAATGGCTCTTCGGCGTGAGTCCCATCGCATGAGTATCCTCGGTGTGATCCTCGCAGGTGGCCTCGCGCGGCGCATGGGCGGGCAGGACAAGGCGTTCCTGATGTTGAACGGCGAGGCGATGCTCGACCGCGCACTGGCACGGCTCGCCCCGCAGGTGGACACTCTCGCCATAAACTCGAATGCCGAGGCGATCCGCTTCGCGGGCTATGATGTTCCGCTGGTGCCGGACCTCGATGACAGCCGTGCGGGGCCACTGGCGGGCGTGCTCGCGGGGCTGAGTTTCGCCGATGGTACCGGCGCATCGCATATCGTCACCGTCGCCGTGGACACGCCGTTCTTCCCATCCGACCTTGTCGCGCGACTGTGGGCAGCGGCAGAAGCCGAAACCGTTCCCCTTGCCTGCGCCGCGACCGGCGACCGGACCCACCCCGTCTTCGGACTCTGGCCCGTAAGCCTTCGCACCGATCTGGCCGATGCCCTCGCTTCCGGGGAACGCAAGGTCGACCGCTGGACCGCCCGCCGCGGCTGCGCGGTGGCAAGGTGGGACGCTGACCCCGTCGATCCCTTCTTCAACGTCAATACGCCCGAAGACATGACCTTGGCCGAAAGACTCGCGACATGAGAATGTCCCTTTCCCTGTCACCCCGCGACTTCCGCTGCGCGGCGCAATGCGCGGGGTCCATGGTTCAGTTCCATCTGCATAATGGATACCGCGATCAAGTGGCGGTAAAACAAAACCTTGTTGAAAAGGGAGAAGCCCGGAACCGCCTGCGCTATTGCGGAAATGACATTCCATGAGGCTCTACGGCGTCACCGGCTGGAAGAACAACGGCAAGACCACGCTGGTCGAGCGGCTGGTCACGGAAATCGCCGCGCGGGGCATCACCGTCTCGACCGTCAAACATGCCCACCACGCCTTCGATCTCGATCAGCCGGGCAAGGACTCATGGCGGCACCGCGAGGCCGGGGCGCGGGAAGTGATGGTATCGGGCGGCGCACGCTGGGCCTTGATGCATGAGTTGCGCGGCGAGGACGAACCGCCCCTTGCCGATCTGCTTGCGCGCCTCTCCCGCGTCGATTTGGTCATCATCGAAGGCTACAAACGCGATCCCCACCGCAAGATCGAAGTCCGCCGCGCAGCCGCCGCTCAAAGTCTGATCGCGGAAGGCGACCCGTCCATACGGGCGCTCGCCACCGACACGCCCCTCGACGCTTTCGACCGCCCGCAATTCGATCTCGATGATATCGCGAGCATCGCCGATTTCATCCTCGCGGATGCCCTGTCATGGCCCTGAAGAACGACTGCTTCGCGCTCCCGTCCGGCGTCTCGTGGACCCCGGTGGATGACGCCCTTGCCGACCTGCGCGACCGTCTTTCGCCCGTCACACCGGTCGAAACCCTGCCGCTCGGCACGGGACAGGGCAGGGTGCTCGCACAGGATATCCCTGCCCCGATTTCCCTGCCCCCCGCCGATAATGCCGCCGTAGACGGTTATGCCCTCGCCCACACCTCGCTCACCCCCGAAGGCGAACAGCATCTCGCCCTGCGCGAAGGCCGCGCCGTCGCAGGCGCACCCTTCGACGGCATGGTCGGCAACGGCGAAGCCGTCCGCATCTTGACCGGAGCCGTGATGCCCGACGGCACCGACTCGGTCGTCATGGACGAGGACGTGGAGCGCGACGGCAACGCCATCCGCTTCGGCTCCGGCCTGAAACCCGGCGCAAACAGCCGCAAGGCCGGAGAAGACATTCGCGCAGGCAATATCGCGCTCCCCGCCGGAACGCGCCTCGGCCCGGCAGAATTGGCCCGCCTCGCCTCCATCGGCATCGCTTCGCTCCCCGTCCACGCCCCCCTCCGCGTCGCGATCTTCTCCACCGGCGACGAACTCGCCGAACCCGGAGAGCCGCTCCTGTCCGGCCAGATATACGACGCCAACCGCGCCATGCTCCTCGCCCTCGCAAAGGCACAAGGTGTCGAGGCTATCGACCATGGCCGCATCCCCGACCGCCCCGCAGCCATCGCGAGCGCCCTTGGCGCAGCTTCCCGTGCCGCCGATGTCGTCATCGTCTCCGGCGGTGCATCAGGGGGCGACGAGGATCACGTTTCCCGCGAACTCTCGCGCATGGGGGCTATGGCCCTTTGGCGCATTGCGATGAAACCCGGACGACCACTCGCATTGGGCCAGATCGACGGCGTCCCGGTCTTCGGCCTGCCGGGCAATCCCGTCGCCGCCTTCGTCTGCTTCCTGATCTTCGCGCGCCCCGCGCTTCAGCGCCTCGCAGGGGCCGCATGGCCCGAACCGGTGGGTTATCCCCTTACCGCAAAGTTCTCCGCCAAAAAAAAGCCCGGACGCACCGAACTCTTGCGCGCCCGTGCCGATGGTACTGGCGGCGTCGAGAAATTCCGTTCGGATGGCTCTGGCCTGATTGGCGGTTTAGTCTGGTCGGATGGGCTGGTCATGCTCGACCATGCGCGCGGCCCGGTGGAGGAAGGCGAAACCGTGTGCTTCCTCCCCTATGCCGGGTTCGGGCTTACCTAATCGGCGTTACGACGACAGACGCCCCGCCGCTTCTGAGATCATCAGATAGGCCCGTCCCGTGCGCGTATTCGACAGATCGACGATGAGTTTCTCGTCATCGGTCTCATTCAGCAGGCGACGTCCCATATCCTCGTAGCGATCCATAAACTTCGCGCAGAGATGCTCGAAGCCCTTGTCTGCGCTCAACTTCGCCCGAATACGGCTCTGTTCGACCGGAGCGTCGATGCCGTCGATCCGATCACCGCCCGACCCGTCGAGATGGTTCTTCCATGTCTTGACCGGCACGAGGCGCGGAACGAAATCTTCCATGTAGAGATCGATATCGGCCATCGACGCGAGCGTATCCTCGGCGCATTGCAGAAGGGATGCGGCTTCGGGATCGGTCAGCACGTCATAGAGCGCATCGAGCGTCTCGACATCCTCCTCGCTCTCGGGGAAGTTGGCCGCGCGGGTGAATTTCTGCCAGTTGATTGAATGACGCCGCTCCAGTTTGAAGGGCGCATCGGTGCTGTCATCCAGCGTATCGAGTTCGAGGGCCTCGTACTCGTCCGGTTCGCGGTCGAGGGCCACCGCCGATGGTGCTGCGGCAGCGACCGCCGCCCCGGCTCCAACAACCGCTGCTCCCATCGCGATACCGGAAGCGTCGTCCTCATTCTGGTCGTCATGCCGATATTCGACAGAATTATCACGGGCTTCATCGCCAATATCGTCGAATGGATCGACGGTCTCTCCGCTGTTACCGATGGTTCCCACGCGACGATCCGCATCCGAGAGGACCGGGCGCTCCCATCGGGCATTCGCCTTTGCATCGGCAAGACGCGCACGCAGGGCAGCGACGCCTTCTGCCGTATCATCGGCAAGTTCGGTTTCAGCGAAGTTCGCTTCCTCGCCCTCCCGCGCAAAGGTCGGCGCATCGGTCAGCATCTCTGCGGCATCGCTGTTTGCGGCGGCTTCGACACGCGCTTCATCGAGCGCAAAGTCAGTCACGTCCGACGGGGGCTCGATCTCTTCTTCACGGTCGATGCCTGCCGCAACGGCAGCCCCGATCCCGGCCATCCCGGCCCCTGCCGCTGCGACGCCGGTCCCGACCGCGCCCAGTGATGCCGGGGCAACCGAGACAGATCCATCATGATCGCCCGTCACGCGCTCCAGCGCCTCGCGCTCGGCACGCAGGGTCGTGGCAATATACTTCGCCCGTTTCTCGGCCCTTTCGGCCACATCGTCGATATTGCGCGCTTGTGTGGATAGCGCTTCCTCGATCGCACGCATCTGCGAGTGCAAGGCGCTGATGGCATGGGTCGCGCGCTCGACTTCGCGGCGCAGGTGGCGCGGGGTTTCACCCGTCACTTCGCCCATCGTACCCAGCGCCAAGGGTCTTCCCGTTGCTTCGGCGGTCTGTGCGACTTGCGTCAGGCGCAGGGCGGCACTGGCAAGGTCTTGCGACTGGCGTTTGAGCTCCCCTGTACGGTGCAGCAGCCATGCGATTATCCAGATTAGCAGCAATGGGCCGAGGATTGCCGCTGCGATGAGCATCCAGTCGCCCGTGCCGATCCGCGACCCGACCACATTCATAGCATCGCCGGGATTATCGGGTAGCGAATAGCGCGCCCAGCAAAAGGCCGCCACGGCAGCGATCCAGACGAGCGATGCCAGCGCCGCAACGAAAAGCGGGCTCAGACCGCCACCCGACCGACGCACGGGGCGTGCCGTCGTCTGGGTCGACTGCGTTCGATCTCCCTCGCCGGGCCGGTCGAACAGATCGTCCAGTGGGTCGGCATCGGCGGACAGGACGAGCGGTTCCTCGCGCATGGCACTCTGGGTCATAGCAGGCGTTCCCGGTCTTGGGGTCAGTTTCGCGCCTATCGTAAACGGGTGCGCTGCGAAACGGTAGTGAAAAGCGGCAGGTATGCTGAAGGGATTTCGCGCGCTGGGGGAAAGGGTTACACAGAATTGCTCAGTTGGCACCCGTGTGCGGTGTTCATCGTAGCCTGTCTTGCCGCCCGGCCAGGGGTGGGGCAGAAGAGGCGAATATCAATTGAGGCGGATACCGTGACAGCAGTTCAATCGCCATGAGCATCCTGATCTTCGACAGCGGGATAGGTGGCCTCTCGATCCTGCGCGAATTGCGATTATCGCTGCCGCAAGCTCGACTGGTCTACGTCGCCGACGATGCAGGCTTCCCTTATGGCGATTGGGAGGAGGGGGCGCTGACAACGCGCGTTCTCTCGCTCTTCGACCGGCTTATCCCGACCCACCGCCCCGATCTCTGCGTCATTGCCTGCAATACGGCCACCACCATCGCCATCGACGCGCTTCGGCAATGCTTTCCCGCCACACCCTTTGTGGGCACGGTTCCTGCGATCAAACCGGCGGCGGAGCGGACCGCCTCGGGCCTCTTTTCGATCCTCGCAACCCCCGGCACTGTGAACCGCACCTATACGCAAGACTTGATCGCCCGCTTTGCCACCGAATGCGATGTCAATCTGGTCGGCGCTCCCGATCTCGCTATGCTGGCCGAGCGATACCTGCGGGGCGCGCCTGTGGATGACGATATTCTCCGGGCACAGATTGCCCCTAGTTTCATCGAGCGCAACGGCAAGCGCACCGATATTATCGTCTTGGGCTGTACCCATTATCCGTTTCTCGCCAATCGGATGCGAAAGCTCGCGCCATGGCCTGTGGACTGGCTCGACCCGGCGGAAGCCATCGCTCACCACGCCCGCACGGTAATGGCTGTAAAGCGGCTTTTAAGCGACACCGAACCCGATCTGGCCTTCTTCACCTCTGGCAATCCCGACCCGGTCATCGCGTCGCTCGTGCGCAGCTTCGGACTGTCGCCGCAAATGGATGACGGCTTTATTCCCTCGGCATGACCGGAAGAGCCGTCTCATTCCTGATCTCTTCCATCGATAGCAGCGACGTGACGTTGAAGATTTCGACATCCTCGATCAGCCGTCGATAAAACGCATCGAAGCTGCCCGCATCGGCCACGCGCACCTGAAGAATGTAGTCGATATCGCCAGCAAGACGGTGCGCAGCGCAGATTTCGGGATGCCGGTTCACCGCCTCGATGAATTTCTCCAGCCAGTCGGCGCTGTGGCGCGACGTCCGCACGAGCACGAAGAAACATGCCCCGAGACCCAACGCTTCCGGTGAGACAATGGCGACCTGACGGTCGATCACCCCGGATTCCCGCATCTTGCGGATACGGTTCCAGACAGGGGTTTTGGAGGAACCAACCCGGCGCGCGATCTCTTCCATCGCTACGGTGGCGTCGATCTGCAACTCGTGCAAGATACGCCGGTCGAGCGCATCGAGCGTCGATCTGCTTGCGTCGGTTACCATATCCGTGCCCTTCTTGTCTTCGATTCTCGACGGGATCTCGTGGCCTGTTATCGCGACAGCACGGCAGATACCAGAATGTCATGCTCGTCTCGGCGGACGAGGTCGATCATCGCCGCCGATGTGAAAAATGATGCTTTGCGCCAAGTCGCCGCAGCTATACTCCGACACTGTTTCTGCGATATATGTGCCGGAACGACCCGCCTGGGCTTAGAGCTAATGAAAGCAGCTTAAACGATGCAGGATCTTGACCTTCCCGACTTCGACGACGTGATCGCGGCACATGAGCGGATCAAACCGCATATCCATCGAACGCCGATCCTGACGTCCGAATACCTGAACGACCTGACTGGCGCGGAGATGTTTTTCAAGTGCGAGAACTTCCAGAAGGCCGGGGCGTTCAAGGTGCGCGGGGCGTCAAACGCCGTCTTTGGGTTGTCGGAAGCAGATGCAAAGAATGGTGTGGCGACGCATTCGTCTGGCAACCACGGCCTGTCGCTCAGCTATGCCGCAGGTCGACGCGGGATTCCGGTTTCGGTCGTCATTCCCCGCACGGCCCCGCAGGCCAAGAAGGACGCGATGCGCGGATACGGCGCGACCATCGTGGAATGTGAGCCATCGACCTCCTCGCGCGAGGCGACTTTCGCCAAGGTTCAGGAGGAGACAGGGGCTGACTTCGTGCATCCCTATAACGATCCGCGCGTCATCGCGGGGCAGGCGACCTGTTCTCGCGAGTTGCTGGAGCAGGTCGAGGGGCTGGATGCGGTGATCGCGCCCATCGGGGGTGGGGGCATGATTTCGGGAACATGCTTGACCCTCTCGACCGTCGCGCCACAGGTAGAAATTTACGCGGCTGAACCGGAACAAGCCGATGATGCCTATCGTTCGTTCAAAGCGGGACATATAATCGCCGACGATGCGCCAGTCACGATTGCCGATGGATTGAAAGTGCCGCTCAAGGAACGCACTTGGCACTTCGTTTCGAACCACGTCACTGATATCCTGCTGGCGAGCGAGCAGGAGATCATCGATGCGATGCATCTGACATGGCAGCGGATGAAGATCGTGATCGAACCATCCTGCGCCGTGCCATTGGCAACGATCATGAAAAACCGCGATGTCTTCGCGGGCAAGCGGGTCGGGGTCATCATTACCGGCGGCAATGTGGACCTCAAGTCCCTGCCATGGAACGCCTGAATAAAGGGAGAGTACGATGAATGCCCATGTGACAATCGACCAATACGAAGTCGGGTACGACATTCCCGCCGCAATCGGCATGGATGAGGCCGATATCCAGACGCCGTGCCTCGTCGTCGATCTCGACGCGATGGAGCGGAACATAAAAAAGATGGGTGATATCGCCAAGCAGATGGGGATGCGCCACCGCAGCCACGGCAAGATGCACAAATCCGTCGATGTGCAGATGATCCAGCAAGAACTAGGCGGGGCATGTGGCGTGTGCTGCCAGAAAGTCTCCGAAGCCGAAGCCTTTGCGCGCGGTGGCATCAAGGACGTACTGGTTTCCAATCAGGTGCGCGATCCGGCGAAGATCGACCGGTTGGCCCGCATTCCTAAGCTGGGTGCGCGTACGATCTGCTGCGTCGATGATATCATGAATGTGCCGGACCTTTCCGATGCCGCCACGAAGCATGGCACTGAGATCGAATGTTTGGTGGAGATCGATTGTGGCGCAGGGCGCTGCGGCGTGACGACAACGCCGGATGTGGTCGCTATCGCCAAGGCTATCGATTTCGCACCGGGGCTGAAATTTTCGGGCATTCAGGCCTATCAGGGCGCGATGCAGCATCTCGACAGCTATGACGAGCGCAAGGCCAAGATCGATATCGCGGTCGCCATGGTGAAAGATGCTGTCGATACGCTCAAGGCCGAGGGCCTCGAATGCGATATCGTCGGTGGCGGGGGAACCGGCTCATATTATTTCGAGGGCAATTCGGGCGTCTATAACGAATTGCAATGCGGCTCCTACGCCTTCATGGACGCCGATTACGGGCGTATCCTCGACAAGGACGGCAATCGGATCGATCAGGGGGAGTGGGAGAACGCCCTGTTTATCCTTACCTCGGTGATGAGCCATGCAAAGGCCGATAAGGCGATCTGCGATGCGGGCCTGAAGGCACAGTCGGTGGATAGCGGATTGCCCTTCATCTATGGCCGCGACGATGTGGAATACGTGAAATGCTCCGATGAGCATGGCGTGATCGCGGACCCCAAAGGCGTGCTGAAGGTCAATGACAAGCTCAAGCTGGTGCCGGGCCACTGCGACCCGACCTGTAACGTGCATGACTGGTATGTCGGCGTGCGGAACGGTAAGGTTGAGACGGTTTGGCCGGTGACAGCGCGCGGTCTGGCGTATTGAAGATGCCGCTGCCCCGGACTTGTATCCGGGGCCGCTATCCGCTTCGACAGGCCACGGTTCAAGGCCGGGGCAGGTTCTTTAGTCAAAGGATTTCCCATGCTCATTGTCTCCGACGAGGTCTGCAAGGCCGTGATCGACCGCAAGGCGGCCTTTACTGCGGTCGAGAATGTCTTCGGCGCGATGGCGCGGGGGGATGCATACAATTTTCCGGTTATCCGCGAGGCCATCGGCTATGCGGATGCGCTTTACGGGTTCAAGTCGGGTTTCGACAAGGCGGGCAAGTCGTTGGGGCTGAAATCCGGTGGGTACTGGCCGGGGAACGTGGAAAAGGGGCTGACGAACCACCAGTCCACGATCTTCTTGTTCGATCCCGATACCGGACAACTCGCGGCGCTTGTTGGCGGTAATTATCTGACGGCAGTGCGAACGGCGGCGTCCTCGTCGGTCTCCATCGCGCATCTGGCGCGGAAGAATTCGAAGGTGCTTGGCATGGTCGGCGCGGGCCATCAGGCGCAGTTTCAACTGCGCTCCGCCGCCGAACAGCGGGATTTTGAGAAGGTCGTGGCGTGGAATTTTCATCCCGACATGCTACCTGCGCTCGGCAAGGTGGCCGAGGAACTTGGACTGCCCTTCGAGGCGGTGGAACGAGAGCAACTCGGCGGAGAGGCGGATGTCATCATTACGATCACCTCGGCCCATGATAGCCTGATGATGCGCGACTGGATCAAACCCGGCACGCATATCGCCTGCATGGGGACGGATACCAAAGGCAAGCAGGAGGTCGATCCAGCACTGGTCGCCGCCGCAACGCTGTTCACCGACGAAGTGGCCCAATCAATCAGCCTCGGCGAGACGCAACATGCGATTGCCTCGGGCGCGGTGAAGGAAGGTGACATCACGCCCATCGGTGCGGTTATCAATGGTGATCATCCGGGGCGGACCTCGGAGGATGAGATCACGCTGTTCGACGGGACGGGGGTTGGCTTGCAAGATTTGGCGGTTGCCTCGGTCGCTGCGAAACTGGCGCAGGAGCAGGGTAAGGCGCAGGTGGTGGAACTGTAGGAACTGCGCACTGTTGCGTGAGATTGTTTGAGATAGAAAAGCTGTTGTCACCCCGCGACTTGATCGCGGGGGCCATCGTCCAGCACATGCTGTGCGACGAATTCCGTCGTCAAGCCACGGAATGACAAGGGTTTTTCAGTTTCAAACAACCCCGGACATCGATCTGCCTTCGCGGGAATGAAATTTCACCGCTTACGCAGGCACTCGTCGATATAGTCCCATACGGCGAGCAGCAGGACGAAGACGGCGATGACGAGGAAGGGCAGGCCGCCCTCGAACCCGGCAAATCCGGTCGAAATACTGTGCGACAGGCCGAGGATGAAAACGATCAGGATGCCGGTGCCGATGAAGCCGGTAATCGGCTTCACGCGGTCGCGGGCGTGGCCTTTGGGTTTCTCGTCCATCAGGCGATCTCCTCTTCTTCGTCGGGGCCGTCCAGCTTGCGCTCCAGCCATGCGGCGGTGCGGAAGAGGCGGTCGTCCTCCTCCGCCGATCCTATCAGTTGTATGCCCATGGGCAAGTCGGCATCGCCGGTCAACCAAGGCAGGGTGAGGCACGGTAGACCCGCAAAGGTCCAGAGGAGTGAGCAGACGGAATCGCCGGTGCCCTCTTCGATGGGTGGCGCCTCGCCCAGCGCAGACGGGGCGATGATGGCGTCGTAATCGTTGAAGAAGGTAGCGAACCACTCCTCCGTTCCTGCAATCCAGCCGCGCGACTCTTCGTATTCGGTCTGCGTAATCCGCGCGCCGTGGTCGAGCAGTCCCTTCATCACGTCATCCGTGAGATCGGGCGCAAGGCCCGGATCGTTGTGCAAGGCGTGATAGAATTCGTAGCGGTGGACGATGGCGTGATGGTCGAGGATTTGGGCGAAGGAGGCGGGGGTGGTGACGCGCTCGACCCGGTCACCCAGCATCTCGACGAACTCGTCCAAGCCTGCGCGCATGGCAGGGGTAAGGCGGTCGGCATAGGGGAGATCGAACCATGCGAAAAGCGGCTCGACAGGGGTGGGGCTGGCGTATCCGGCCTCCAGTTGAGGAACGGGGCGCGCGATGCTGGCCGGATCGGCGGTGTCGAAGCCGGTCAGGGCATCGGCGAGGATTGCCAGATCGTCCAGCGAGCGAGCAAAGATGCCGGGTTGATCGAGGCTAGCGCTCGTCTCCAGACAACCGCGACGGGAAAAGAGACCGCGCGTCGGTTTGTACCCGTAGATGCCGCAGAAGGAGGCGGGGCGGATGACCGAACCGCCGGTTTGGGTGCCCAGCGCCAGCGCCATATGCCCCGCCGCTACACCCGCTGCCGAGCCTGATGACGAACCGCCGGGGGTGCGCTCCGGGTTGTGGGGATTGCGGGTATGGGCGGGGCTTGCGAAGGCGAAGGGCGTCGTGACGGTCTTGCCGAGGATGACTGCTCCGGCGCTGCGCAGCCGCTCGATCAGGGCGGCATCGGTGTCGCCCGCGCGGTCTTCATGGGCGGGTGAGCCGAGGCAAGTGGGCATGTCTTTCGTTTCGAAGATGTCTTTCACCCCGACCGGCACACCATGGAGCGCCCCGACGGGGCGGCCCCGGCGGCGCAGGTCGTCCATCGCTTCGGCTTGGGCCAATGCTCTCTCGGCATCCAGATGCGCCCAGGCGCCGATACCCTCATCAGTCTCGGCTATCCGCTCAAGATAAGCACGTACGAGATCGACGGAAGTGAGCGCGCCGGTGCGAATGCGTGCCGCAGCTTCGCGTGCGCTCAGCGCCCACAGCGTCACGGGACGTACTCACCGAAGAGGTAGTCGGGCAACCATAGGGCGATACCGGGGAACTGATACATCATCACCATCGAGAAGATGACGATGCCAAGGAAGGGCATGATCCCCTTGAAGATCATCATCAATTCGATTTGGTTCTTCAGAACCCCCTTCAGGTAATAGGCGGACATGGCCATCGGGGGTGTCAGGAACGAGGTCTGGAGATTCAGGGCTACCAGCATCGCGAAGAAATACGGGTTTACGCCAAAGGTATCCAGCATCGGCAGGAAGATCGGCACGAAGATGATGAGAATTTCCGACCATTCCAGCGGCCAGCCGAGCAGGAAAATGATGAGCTGGGCAAGTATCAGAAACTGCCATGTTTCCAGATCGTAGGACAACACCCACGCTTCGATAATGTCGTGTCCGCCGAGATAGGAGAAGACCGATGCGAAAGTCCATGATCCAACGAACAGCCAGCACACCATCGCGCTCGCCTTGGCGGTCAGGAAGACGGATTCCTTGACTTTCTGCCATGATAGCGACCGGTAGAGCGCCGCGAGGATCAGGCCGCCGAGTGCGCCCATTGCTGCGGCTTCTGCCGGTGTCGCGAGACCCCCGAGGATCGACCCGAGGACCAGCATGATAAGCACGGTCAGGGGAACGAAGGAAACGATGAGTTGTAGGTATATTTGGCCTCGGGTGACGGTGGGATCGTATTCGGGTTTGGGGGCGATCGACGGATTTATCATCACGCGGACGACCACGTAGACCATGTACAGACCGGCGAGGATCAACCCCGGAAACACCGCTGCTGCGTAGAGCCGCAAGGGCGACAACTCCGCGATGGCGGCATAAACGATCAACATGATCGACGGTGGGATCAGAATACCGAGCGTTCCCCCTGCGCAGATGACCCCGGCGGCGAACGACCGATCATAATTCGCATTCACCATCGCTGGGAAGGCAAGCAGGCCCATCAACGTAACGACGGCGCCCACGATACCACTGGCGGTCGAAAACACGGCGCAGGTCAGCAGCGCGGCGACGGCCATGGAGCCGGGCAGGTTGCGCGCGGCAAGCTGGAGCGACTCGAACAGGCGGTTGACGATATTCGCACGCTCGACCACGTAGCCCATGAACAGGAACAGCGGGACGGCGACGAGGGTGTCGTTCTCCATCACCGAATAGGTGTTCTGGTTCAGCAGGTAGAAAATGTTGTTCTCGAAGTAATCGCCGAACACTAAGATGTCGGCGGCGTCGTGGTAGGCGTAATATCCGAATGCGACGCCCATCGCGAGCAGCGTGAAGGCGACCGGGAAGCCCAGCAGCACCAGCACGATGAACAGCGAGAGCATGAGGATGGCGACTTCGGGATTGGTCATCCGGTCAGGCTCCCTGCTTGAGTGTCCTGCCCGCGCAAGCGGGTATCCTGTGGGGTGACGAGAGCGCTCATAATGGCCCTCGCTCTGCCTGTGGGCCGAATTCCATCAGGCTGTCTTCGGTTTCGCGCACATCTTCGAGGCGGTCGAGCCATGCACCCGTTCGCATGGCGATGAGACAGCGCATACATTCGGCGATGCCCTGAATGATGAGGAGTGCACCGGCGAGCGGAATGAGGGTCTTGAAGAAATAGACCTGGATGCGGGCCGGGCTGTTCCAGCTCACTTCCTGGTAGCGCCATGAGTCGGCGGCGATCTCCCAGCCGAACCAGAAGAGGGCCAGCATTCCGGGGAAGAAGAACAGCAGGTAGAGGGTGAAATCTATCCGCGCCTGCCAGCGTACTGGCAACAGGCGATAGACCACATCGGCTCGCACATGGGTGTCCTGCGCCAATGCGTAAGGTCCGGCCATCAGGAAGAGCGCGCCGTACATCTGCACCATCATGTCGAAGGCCCAGACGGTAGGCGCGTTCAGCACATAGCGGACGAACACCTCGTAGGAGACGGAGAGCGTCAGGATGAGGATGCACCAGCCGAAGGCGCGTCCGACCCAGATACTCAGGCTTTCGATGGCGTGGATGGTGCGGATCAAAGCACTCTCCTGTCGCAAGGGGAGAAGCCGGGTGCCCAATATGGGCACCCGGTCATGTCATGCGCGTGATGCGGGATCAGGCGTTGCCGAAGTAGTGGTTATAGGCCAGCTTGTAGTCGGGCTGGTTGAGGTTGAGATACCCCAGCACTTCCTTCGCGTAGGCCTTCTGCGACTCGATGACCTTGGCGAAGAATTCGTCTTCGCCGGAGAGGCGCTCGACCACGACATCCCATGCTGCGAGTTGTGCCGCCATGACTGAGTCGGGTGTGCGGTGGACGTTGACGCCCTGGTCGCGCAGCTTCGCGAGATCTTCGGAATAGCGCTTGGTGTTGTGCCAGTAGAAGTTGGAGTTCTCGGCTTCCGAAGCGTGCTTCAGGATGGCCTGATGCTCGGCGGGAAGGCGGTCGAACATCTTCTTGTTGAAGGTGACCTCGAAGAATTCCTGGCTCTGGTGGAAGCTGGCGAGGTGGTAATCCTTCGACACGTCCTGCATTCCGAAGTCACGGTCGGAGGTCGGGTTGTTGAACTCCGCCGCATCGATGAGGCCGGATTTCATGGCAGGCTGAATTTCGCCACCGGGAAGCTGAACCACCGACATGCCCATTTCGAGCAGGACGTCGGCAGCCAGACCAACGGTCCGGTATTTCAGACCCTTCATCTGCGAAGCGTCCTTGATCTCTTCCTTGAACCAGCCGAGGGGCTGGGCGGGCATGGGGGAGTTGAAGAACGACACGACGTTGAGGCCGAGCGAACCCATCAACTCGTCGAACAGTTCCTGACCACCGCCGTAATGGACCCAGCCGAGCACTTCCTGTGACGACCAGCCGAAGCAGGGGCCGGTGCCAAAGAGGGATGCGGTCTTGGATTTGGAGTACCAGTAAGCGGGCACGTAATGCGCGCCGTCAAGCACACCGCGATGCACTGCATCCTGCATCTGCGAGGTCTTCACGACCGAGTTGACCGGCAACAGGTCGATCTTTAGCGCATCACCCGCCATTGCATGAACGCGGTCGACATAGGACTTGGCGTTTTCGAGGAAGATGCCACCACCCCATGCCGCCTGAACCTTCAGGGTCTTGGTGGCCGCTTTGGCAACATGCGGGGTTGCGAGGGTCGCAGCACCGGCGATGGAGGCGGCTCCGACCGTCAGAAACTTGCGGCGCGAGGCGGTGTTCGACTCGTCATGCGTCTTGGACATAGTGTCCTCCCAGATGTGTTGGTATCCCAAATGCCTGTTAACCGGCATTAGCGATTGACGCTATCCGCAGTTGAACGCTTTGAACAGACGAATTTTCGCGAGGTCATGCGATTCAGGCTGCCCATAGATGGAACGTGAGGAAAATCCGCTGGCATTGCGGCGCAGCATATGTAGGGTCCGCGCGACATTGCTCTCGGGGGATTTCCTGCCATGACCGACGCCGCGCTCGCCCAGATGCCGAACGCCATCCGCATCCTCGCTCTCGATGCGGTGAAAGCCGCCAATTCCGGCCATAGCGGGATGCCTATGGGCATGGCCGATGCGGCCACCTCGCTGTTCACGCAGCATATGAAGCTCGATGCGAGCGATCCCCACTGGCCGGACCGGGACCGCTTCGTCCTCTCGGCGGGACATGGGTCGATGTTGTTGTATTCGGTGCTGCATCTGCTCGGCTACGAGGACATGACCCTCGATGAGCTGAAGAATTTCCGCCAGCTTGGCGCAAAGACCGCCGGACACCCGGAATATGGCCATGCGACAGGGATCGAGACGACGACCGGCCCGCTGGGACAAGGGATCGCCACCGCCGTGGGGATGGCGCTGGGTGAGCGGATGCTCAATGCGCGGTTCGGGGATGATCTGGTCGATCATCATACTTATGTTATCGCGGGCGACGGCTGCCTGATGGAAGGCGTGAGCCATGAGGCCATCGACCTCGCCGGGCATCTGCAACTCGGCAAGCTGATCGTTCTGTTCGATGATAACGGCATCACGATCGACGGCTCGACCAGTCTTTCTACCTCGATGGATCAGATGAGCCGCTTCACCGCCGCCGGGTGGGACGTGATGGAAGTCGATGGCCACGACATGGACGCCGTGAGCGCGGCCATCGAGAGTGCGAAGGGGTCGAACCGGCCCTCCATGATCGCTTGCAAGACCGTGATTGGCTTCGGTGCGCCGAAATCTGCCGGGACTGCGAAGGCGCATGGCGCGATCACCGCCGATGACGAGATCGCAGGTGTGCGCGAAGCGGTGGGCTGGGATCACCCGCCGTTCGAGCTGCCCGA
>CALHLW010000207.1 GCA_938034615.1 uncultured Neomegalonema sp.
CGACCGGGGCCGAGAGCCATGTCAGCGCCCCGGCCAGCATCAGAATCCCCGCACCCGCCTCCAGAAAAGGATAAACGTAGCCGTAGCGCACCCAGCGCCGGGCCAGCAGATCGTAGTTCAGGAACATCGTGCTGAAGGTCTCGATGTTCTGGAGCTTCTGCACGCCGAGCAGGCACATCGCGATGGCGATGAACCATTCAATGCTGCGGACGAGGTCGATGGTGTCAAGCGCCGCCCAACTGACGGCCAGCGCCATGAGCGCGGAAACGGCGAATATAGCGATGACGGGCGTGTAGGTGGTTTCGTTGTCGCCTTTGGGTTCCTCGCCGAAATGTTCACGCAGGGCATCATAGCCGCCGATGCGCTGCCCGTCGATCCATGTCTGGGGGGTGGTCTCGACGCCATGCTCGACCTTGAAGGCATCGGTCGCCTCGCGGGATTCAAGATGATGGTCTTCGACCGTGAACCCCTCCCGTTCGAGCAGGTCTTTCGATTTCAGGCCATAGGGGCAGAAATGGTCGGGCGTGACCATGCGGTAGAGACTGGCTGTCTTTGCAGTGTCGAGCGGCATGGGAACCCCTGTAGGTCAGTCGAAGCCATCGACGCATTGGATTGCGCGGATATAGCGGATGAACGGCGCGATATCCATATCGGCAATGCCCGTCGCAAGCAGGTCGATCAGGCCGATATGCGCGGCAACGAGGCCGAACTCGGCCATCACCTTTTCCACGTCGCGCGTGGAGACGACCTGAATGTACATCTGCGCCACCGCGAGCATCACCGCACGGGTGGAGCGCCGTCCGCGCTCAAGAGATTGCGGATAGAACGCTTCGTCGCCTCCCCGGCTTTTGGGAACCTGAACCGTCAGCGTGCCTGCCGCAGTGCCCAGCCGCTTGGGCTTATAGCCGTTCGCGTAGCGCCCGCCGGATGCCTGACAAGGAGGTAAAGCGCTATGTCGAAGACACCAAAACCGCTCCCCCATTTGGCGAGTGATGCCGAGGCCGAACGGTCTGTGGCCGATCTGTCGGAATTCGACCTGTCCGGCATGAAGTCGGTGCGCTTTGAGGCATGCTGGAAAGAAAAGCAGTCCTGCTGGTCGCGCATAGCGGATGTATAGGCGCTGAAGGCAGCGTAAAATAGGCGATAGTTATCGGGAGCTTCAAATCTATAAACTATTCCATAAATTCATCTATTTTTGATCTAAGATTTTCAAGACGAACAGGTTTCCTGAAACTGTAATCTGCTCCGAAATGCTCGGCCAGTTCCAAAGGGTCTTGCCCTCTTGGTAACTTGCGCCCCCCCGTAATCGCAATAATCTTCATTTTCGACATCGCATCAAATATCGTATCTTGTGATGTTACATTACGTATCTTTCCAATGAGGCCGATGCCCCCGATGACGCCCTGCGTTTCGGGAGTTCTGGAAACGTATATGTCCGTAATGAGCACATCGACTGGGATATTTTGCAACATAATCCACGCTTCATTGCCGTTATAAGCTGTTTTCACCAGATGGCCATTTTGGCTTAGCGCATCCTTGATAAGGCTCGCCTGCTCCACATCATCTTCCATCACCAGAACGCTGGCCATAGACGCACCTCCTGAAACGCTTCAATCACTTTTTGCGCGTACATCACATAAGATTGTATCTGTCTAGTTGTGTGATGCTTTGCATCACGATTAGATTTATTACCCTCGAAGCCACCTCGGCCTTCCCGGAAGCGTTTCTGTCTTCAGGCTGGACAATTCCTCCACTTCGGGCAGAATTGACCGAAACGCCGGGGGAAGGCCGTGACCAAGTTTTACCGGGAATCCCTCACCCACAACACCCCTTCCCGAGCGCCTTCAACCGCCAGTAATTATACGGCAGCGGGGTGATCCAGCCGACGAAGAGCATGATGGGGGCGGCTCACCCTGTCGGCATCGCTCCACCCGTCACAGAACTTCCTCCTCATTCCAGCCTGTCGAGCGGGGGGAACTTGTAAAGCGGCGTCCAGAGGCCCGAGAAGCCGTCGCGTGGATTGCCCATGGTTTCGCCGCACCGGGCATCCATCCGTATTAGCAAGTCGCGGTGGATCCTGATGCGGTCGGCGATCTCGAACCCACTATTCGCCAGCGTCTGGGCGAGCGGGGTACGACCTGACGCGACCGCAAGATCGATAGCAATGGTGCGCGTCTTGCCTTCGGTTTCCAAAATCTGCGAGTCCTGACCCGCCCGTAGCATCGTGGCGATTTCGATCCAGCGCGCCCACTCCGCGTCCGGTGGCAGCAGATCGGGGCGTGCGGGTGGCTCCGACGTGTCGCCCAGCATGAACGGCGTCAAAGCCTCGCGCGCCATGGTCCGGCGGATCGCTTCGATCATCGTCTTCGAGGGGAAGGGCGCATCCATCGCGAACTGTAATTTTTCGTCCGTCTCGCGCCATCCAATCCGCACGACCAACTCTTCGTAGAGCCGAACCAACCCGGATTTGCCATCGAATGTCGCATCGTCCATGCGGTCATTGAATGCTTGTGCGGCGGCAGCGGCGATTAGCTCCAGTTTGCCGTTCTGATTGAGAAAACGGGTGAGGAAGGCATGCCTTCCCAATCGATACTCCGCGCGCCTGATCTGGAAGTATTCGTCCCGGAAGGACGGCCTGTCACTCTTGTCGATAGGCAAGGCAATCGGTGCATCCTGCACGCGCAGCGATGCGCCGTATGAATCTGGCGTATTCGGCAAGCCTTCGGTGAAGCGGTTGTCCGGGTATCGCGCCATGAGCGCATGGAAGGCGGCAAGATCGGTCTGATCTGAGAGGAGAGCGAGGGCGGTGGTGATCTGACCAGCCTCTTCAGCGGCGCGGGCCACGATAGCGCGTGTAGCGTCGGTTTCCCCTCGCATGATCCTTACGAGATAGACGGCAAGGGACGTGTCTTTATACCCGGTCGTCGAGAGGCTCCATCCCTCGCGCGAGGCAATGTCGAAGAACCGTGTTCCGTCGTCCTGAAAGATCAGCGTGTACCACCCCGAAGGCCAGAGCGCCCTGAAGTGGTGCGGTGTCGTGATCGTATCGGGGGAGACTGCGCCAGTTGCGAGGGAATAGGCGGTGTGCAACTCGGCCTGTCTAGCGACACGGCTTGCTTCGAGCCGTTCGAACAGGGCGGTCGTTTGGGCCGCACTCAAACCACTGTAGCGGATAAGGAGGTAGGCGGCGTCGGTGTCGTATTTGCCGAGCCATCGCTTCTTGATCCGGCTCAGCCCTTTCGGGTCTTTCCGGTCAAGGATGGCATGGGCGGAGGCGGTGATCTCTTCGCGCAGGGGGCATGATTGCGCCTGTTTGGCGAGGGCGGTGGCGTAGCGTTCGGGGCGGCTATCGCCCTCCGCCGCCACGGCGGCGAGGCCAGTGCACAAGATGGCGGCGGCTATCGCTGCGGCGATAATCTTCACCCACAACACCCCTTCCCGAGCGCCTTCAACCGCCAGTAATTATACGGCAGCGGCGTGATCCAACCCACGAACAACATAATGGGGACGACCCACCATGTCAGCTTGGCGCCTCCGGTGAGGAGGACGTCGGTGATGTTCATGGCGGCTTCCATGGCGATCATCGAGATGAGGGACATGCCGATGGCGGTGCGGAAGGCATTCCGGAAATCCATCTGGCGGGAGAGGATGAAGGTCTCCAGCGCGATGGAGGTCAGCAACCCGTTAAGGATCGCCAGGGACATGATCGCCCAGACGGGCCACGGGATGCCGGTGAGCTGAAAATACAGGATCGTGCCGAGATCGCCTATCGAACAGCCGACGAGGCACCAGAGGGTGTTGATCCGCGCCTGCGCCCAAGTCGCGCTGTCTCTCCAGTCGATGCCGGGGCGGTTGTCGGTCATGGCCATGGTGATGTCCTTTCGAGTCTCGGGGTGTATAAAGGTTCCAGCAACGGGAGACTCAAGGTGAAAATCGGGGATGCTGCGCGGGAGGCCGGATTGCCTGTCAAGACCGTGCGCTACTATGCCGATATCGGGCTGGTCGATCCGCAGGGGCGAAGCGAGAGCGGCTATCGCGATTACGACGCGGCGGCGGTGGCGAAACTGCGCTTCGTTTCGCGCACAAGGCGGTTTGGGTTCTCGATACCCGAATGCCGCGAGTTGCTGTCGCTCTATGCCGATGACGGGCGCGAGAGTGCGGACGTGAAGCGGCTCGCGGAGGCGAAGATCGCAGAGTTGGACACGCGGCTGGCGGAACTGACGGACCTGCGCAACGAACTGGTGCGCGTGGCGACGGCCTGTGCGGGGGATGGGCGACCCGATTGTCCGATCCTCGAACGGTTTGCGGCTCTCGACAGCAGCGGGGGCTAACCCCATATCAGGGCAAAGGAGATCGCCATGTTCAGCCTGTTCAAGAAGACCGAAATGCCAACCGAAACCCTGCCAGGGCGCGCCGAAGCGATGCCCGTGCCCGAGGCGCATCATGTGAATGGCAATCCGCTGAAAGGCCCGTTCCCCGCGGGTTTCGAGACGATCTATCTGGCCATGGGGTGCTTCTGGGGGGTCGAGCGGCTGTTCTGGGGCATCCCCGGCGTGTACTCGACCGCCGTGGGATATATGGCCGGATCGACCGAGAATGCGACCTATCGTGATGTTTGTACCGGGAAAACCGGGCACACGGAGGCGGTGATGGTGGTCTATGATCCGAGCAAGGTGCCGGTGGAGCGGCTGCTGAAAACGTTCTGGGAAGAGCATGATCCGACGCAAGGAATGCGGCAGGGGAATGACGTCGGAACCCAGTATCGCTCCGGCATCTACACCACGACAGCCGCGCAGTACGAGGCCGCCGTGGAGACCCGTGATGCCGTCGCGGGGCAATTCTTGGCCAAGGGGATGGGGCCGATTACCGCGGAAATCCTGGAGGCTCCGGTGTTCTACTACGCCGAGCCGGAGCACCAGCAGTATCTCGCCAAGAACCCCGGCGGATACTGCAATCTGCGGGGAACGGGCGTCACCTGCCCGGTAGGGGTGAGCGCCTAGGCAGCGCAAGGATCGCCAACACCGCGACCGGCAGGATAGCGACGGATATCGCCGTCCAGCCGAGGCCCGCATAGACGACCCCGGAAGCCAGCGAGGCAAGGGAGGCGGCGACGGCGACCAGCATGTCGTTGATCCCCTGAATCCGGCCCTTCTCGGCCTCCGTCACGGCGCTCTGGAGCATGGCGGTGCCGCCCGTATAGCCGAAGTTCCAGGCAAGGCCCAAGAGGATCAGGCCGATGTAGAAATTGCCGATCCGAACGTCCAGCGCCGCGACGAGGGCCGCGAGCAGGAACAGGGCGAAGCCCGCCTGCACGACCCGGATATTCCCGAACCGCTTCAGCAGCGAGCCGGTGAAGAACCCAGGCGCGAACATGGCGATGACGTGCCAGCGGATCACGTCTGCCGCCTGCCCTTCCCCGAAGCCGCAGCCCACCATGGCCAGCGGCGTCGGGACCATCATCAGGAGCATGAGTGCCATCGAGGCCGCCGAGGCGAAGATCGCGCTCATCACCGGCCCACGCCGCAGGATGGCGAGAGTCTCGCCCCACTGCGCCCCCTGCCGTGCCGTCACCGCGCCGAGACCATGCAGGCCCGCAACCAGCACGCCACCAACGACACCCAACCCTGCGATGGCCATATAGGCTCCGGCGAATGGCATCGGCGCGAGATAGTCCTTCGCTACTGCAAACACGCTGGGGCCAAGCAGGGCGGCGAATAGGCCTGATGCGAGGGTGATGGACATGGCTTGAGGCTTCCAGCCGTCAGACACCACCTCTGCCGCGACGAAGCGAAAGAAGTTCACGCCGGTCAAAGCCGCGCCCAGCAGGATATGCGCGACGATGAGCATCGTGAAACTCGAGTTCATCAACGCAAGCGCCCCGAGCACCCCGCCTGCGATCACCAGACCGGCACTGAGCAGAAAGCCTGCGCGCCGCCCGTGTCGCGCCATGAACTGCGAGATGAACAGTGCGGCCCCTATCCCCGCGATCATCTGCATCGATGGTGGGGCCGTGGCGAGAGAGGGCGTGGGGGCGAGATAGCCTCCCGCAAGCGCACCCAGAAGAATGAGCATCGGCATCGCCGCCCCCATGATGACGTTTGCGAGGATGACGATGCTGAAATTGCGGTTGATCATGATGTGCTCTCCCTGAGTGGGAGCAGACATATCGTACTGGCTTTTGTCTATCTTGACATATAAACGTCGAATATGGACAAAAACACTCGCCTCATCGACGTGCTGATCTTCGACGATATGAACATCCTCGACATGGCCGGGCCTGTGCAGGCCTTCTACAAAGCGCACCGCAACGGGCATGCGGCCTATGCAGTTCGGAGCGTCTCGGTCGATGGGCGGTCTGTGCGAACCACATGCGGCATCGGGGTCGAATCCGCGGCATCACTCGACGAGGCCAGCGAGGCGCTCGATCTGCTCATTCCCGGTGGCGCTGGCACGACCGGAATACAGGCGCATCCGAAGGTCATGGAGACGGTGGCGTCATGGCTGGATCAGCATCCGGACGGACGGCTCATCACCATCTGCTCCGGCGCGCTCGTTGCAGCCCATGCCGGAGCACTGGATGGCCGGGAAGCGACGACGCATTGGTCGTGCGAGTTGGAAGCCCTCTCCAACTATCCGCGTGTTGATTGGCAGACGGACCGCATCTTCGTGAAGGATGGACGAACCTATTCGTCAGCGGGGGTGACGACGGGGATAGACCTTGCCCTGTCGATCATCCGAGCCGATTGTGGCGCGACGCAAGCCTTGACCGTTGCCCGCGAGTTGGTCGTTTCGCTGCGCCGGGTCGGAGGACAGAGCCAGTTCTCGGATGTGCTAGATGCCCAGTTCGCGCTGGAAGAGCCGGTCGCGCAGCTGGTGGATGCAGTAAACGCCGCTCCCGCCGATAGCTGGACATTGGAGACGATGGCCAATCATGTGGGCATGACGCCCCGCACCCTTGCGCGCCGCTTCGACGCCGCGCTCAGGACATCGCCGGTGAAATTCGTCGAGCGGGTGCGTACCACCCATGCCCGCAACTTTCTGAGCGATGGTATGGCCCCCGCCATGGCCGCCCGACGCAGCGGCTTTGCGGATATGCAGCAGATGCGCCGCGCGTTTGAGCGGCAGGTTGGCGTCTCGGTCCGCGATTATCGCGCGCGATTTGCGGTCGAAAGCTGATTTCCCACAGACAAGCCCCGTGCTATGCGTCGCGCCCCGACCCCATGGAGAACGATCCGATGACAGCGAAGACCGGCGAGGTCTGGACGGCCTTTGCGACCATCGAGAACGAGCGCGATGCCCAATCACTGGCCGAGGCACTGGAGCGGCTGGAACCGGCTCCGGTCGGGATCGGCTGCTTCGAGATCGACGAGGATGGCGATCTTTGGGAGGTCGGCGGGTATTTCGACGGGCGACCCAATGATATCCTGCTCGCCCTTCTGGAAGCGGCATACGGTTCGCGGCCCTTCGTTGTCTCTAATGTGCCCCCCGAAGACTGGGTGTCAAAGGTGCGCCGCGAGTTGCGCCCTGTCAGTGCCGGTCGCTTCGTGCTGCATGGCAGCCACGACAAAGGCGATGCACCGCCCTCCGCTATTCGTCTGCGGATCGAGGCTGCGATGGCTTTCGGGACAGGACATCACGGCACGACACGCGGATGCCTGACTGCGATGCACCGACTGGCGCGCGAAGGCTTCGTCGCCCGTCGCGTACTCGATCTGGGCACGGGGACCGGCGCGTTGGGGATGGGGGCGGCGCTCCTGTGGAAAAGCAAGGTGATCGCGACCGATATCGACCCTGTCGCCGTGATGACCGCACAGGAAAACGGGCGGTTCAACGGCACCGGATCGATGATGCGCACAGTGGAAGCCAGCCGCGCGACGGGACCGGCAGTGATGCGCAACGCGCCCTACGATCTGGTATTCGCAAATATCCTTGCCGCGCCGCTGAAGCGCCTCGCCCCACAGATCGCGAGCGTGACGGTAAGTGGCTCGGCCGTGATACTCTCGGGCCTGCTGCACCGACAGGCCCCCGGCGTCGAGAGGGTTTTCGCGGGATGGGGCATGGTCGCGGACGACCGAATTGCTTTGGGTGAATGGACCACCCTCAGCCTGCGGCGCGTCCGAAAGACACCCTTACGCTGACTTGGCCATTTCCTCTTTGCCGAGCCAGTGACGGATTTTTTCCAGTAACGCCTTCGGACTGATCGGCTTGCTAACGTAGTCGTCCATCCCCGCTTCGAGGCAAGCAATCCGGTCGCTCTCGGCGGCATGGGCCGTGACCCCGATAATCGGAATACGCCCGCTGCTGCCTTCGAGATCACGGATCCGCCGAGTGGCTTCGTGACCGTCCATCTTCGGCATCGTGACATCCATCAGCACGAGGCATGGACGCTTCTTGCGATACATATCGATCGCCGCGAGCCCGTCTTCGGCGATGACACCGCGCAGGTTCAGAGCGGAAAGTATCTCCTGCATCACGAAACGGTTGATCTGATTATCGTCAGCGATGAGCACACATGGATCAACCTGGGCCGATTCCTGCGCTTCGATTGCGACCCAGTTGGCCTCCTGCACCGCTTCCGGTTTCTGCTCCGCGACCGACAGATGCTCCTTCGGTTCTTGGATTGCGGAAACCAGCGTCTTCATCAGAACTGCGGAGCGTGTGGGCTTTACCAGATATCCTTCGATACCCAATTCCCGGAATTCCGGAGCATCGGCATCGAGGTCGATGGATGTCAGCATCACAATGGGTGTTTTCTCGATACCCGGTGTCCGGCGGATCGCCCGCGCAACCTCCATGCCGTTCATTCTGGGCATATGGAAGTCGAGGATGACCGCATCGACCGGCGAACCGGATTCCCGACATTCACCCAGCGCTAATAAGCCGGCTTCACCACATTCGACTGCTGCACCATGAAAGTTCCATGTTGCGAGTTGTTCCAGCAGAATCGCACGATTCACCGCGTTATCATCGATCACAAGGACGCGCGCATCGGTCAGATCGTTCGGTGGTGTTTTTGGCTTCCGAGCCGAGCCATCCAGCGGCAAAGACACGGTGAACCAAAACGTCGAACCTTCCCCGACCGTACTTTCGCATCCGATTTCACCGCCCATGAGATCGATGAGCCGGGTCGCTATGGCGAGGCCAAGGCCCGTTCCCTCATGCTGGCGCGTCGAGGAGCCGTCGACCTGACTGAATTTCGCGAAAACACTATCGACCCTATCTGCCGGAATTCCAATGCCCGTATCGACAATACGACAACTCAACGCCACGATATCACGGCCCTCGTCATCCCGGTCCTCAAGGGTTCCCTCAATATCGACAAGCACATGGCCGCGCTCGGTGAACTTGACCGCGTTGCCCATCAGATTCGTCACGATCTGGCGGATACGCCCTGCATCCCCGATCAAACGATCCGGCACGCCCGGCGCTATGCGCACGATGACCTCGAGATTCTTCTCAACCGAGCGGGTCGAGAGCAACGTCGCGACGTCATCAATGGCCCGTGATAGCTGAAATGGTTCCGGATGCAGGGTGAGTTGTCCCGCATCGATCTTAGAGAAATCCAGAATATCGTTGATGATCGTCAGGAGAGCGCTGCCCGAAGTGCTGATGATCTCGGCGAACTTGCGTTGCCGCGCATCAAGTTCGGTTTCCAGAAGGATTTCGGACATCCCGAGAATACCGTTCATCGGCGTCCGGATTTCGTGGCTCATATTCGCGAGGAATTCGGATTTCGAGCGTTCGGCGGCTTCCGCCGCTTCCTTCGCACGCTCCAGTTCGATCTCGCGCTCTTTCAGCTCGGTAATGTCGGTTCGCAGACCAACCCGCAGCCCCTCGTCGGCACGGCGGTCGATCCGCTTGATCCAGCGCCCGTCATGGGTCTCGAAGATGTGCTCATCGTCGATCCCTTTTTCCCACTCCGCCGTCTTCGCGCGCGCCCATTCCTCTTCAGACCCTGCCATGCCCGGAATGACGCCAGTCTTGGCGAAACCGAGAAGGAAGTCATGGACGCTCATTCCCGGATTGACTTCGGCACCGGGGAACTGGTTCAGAAAGCGGCTGTTCCAGACGATGAACCGATCTTGCCGGTCCCAGACCGCCATGCCATCTGGCATCGCCTCAATCGCGGCGCGAAGCGTTTTGAGTGAGGCTTGGGCAACCGCATTGAGGCGGTCGAGCGCGACCTCGCGCTTGCGGGCTTCGACAATATCGACCCATAGCCGGATCAACGTTCCATCATCGAGGCGCTGGTCCGTAATCGTGAAACTGCGGCCATCTGCAAGGGTCGTCTCGCCATGCTCATCCGTATCGGGCAGAAGGACTGCGGCATCGGCCAGCGATTTCCCTTCCTTCATCACCGAATCGAGAACAGCGAGATCGGAGCGGCGGACAAGATTGTCGAACAGGAACTGATCGTTGCGATCATAGACCGTGACGGCGGCAGGCAATTTATCGAGTACCGTGCGCATCAACTTGTCCGACGTCGCAGCGGTCTCTTCGAGGGCAGCGATGGACTGCACGGAATGCCCACTGAGACTGACATCATCGAAGGACAGAAGGGTGCGCCCCTCCGACAGCGCAACCCCCGACGCGAACACGGCGCGTCCGTCTTTGAGAAGAATTTCTCGCTTCACTATCTGATTCAGGGCAATAGCGCTCTCAACGCTACAGACATGAGTGCGCCATTCATCCCCTGTCATCGCGTGACGGCGGTGCCGACGACCCGCCTCCATGAAATCGCTGAACGCCCCGCCGATGCCGAATGCCCCGCGCTCGATGCCCCACACGTCGTAAAGCATGTCGTTTGCTGCAAGAATCTTGAGCGACGGGTCCAGAAGCAGGACGCCCGTTTTCATATGATGTGCAATCGCGGTCAGATCGTCGGCAGAAGAGGCCGATACCGGCCCTTCTTCGTGCGGAACGTCTTCCCCCACGCCCACGATCAAAGGCGTGCCCGACGCCGACGTCACGCGACGCAATCTAAACCGATGATCTTTATCGGCATAGCGAAGCCTAGTGGCTTCACGTCCACCCAAAACGAGGAGTTGATGCTCCACCGATTCTTCGGTCGTACCGAATACTTCCGCTGCAGTGCGCCCCAGAACGCCATCGCGTTCAAGGCAGAAGGTTTCAAGAAACGCATCGTTGACCGCTTTAAAACGAAGATCGCTATCCTTTACGAAGGAAGGAGCGGATGTATCGATCAGCGCAGGATCGACAGCCGGGTGAGCAGGCTGATCGGTCATGGTCTTGCTCCGGTGGTGGTGACGCTGCACCGAACTACCGGGGAAATGGCTAACTCGCAGTTAATCCACGGGTAGCGTCTCGCTGAGCAATCCCTTCAGGCGCAGCGGCTCGGATCGAACCGCCAAGCCGGTCGCATCATCCGTTTCCACGAAGACGCCACTGATCGTCGCATCACCGATTTTCGGCTCGAAGCGCCCTGATGGAAGACCCGTCACGAAGCGACGAAGCGGCTCTTCCTTATCCATCCCGATCACGCTGTCATAATCGCCGCACATGCCTGCATCGGTCTGATAGGCGGTGCCTTTCGGCAGAATGCGGGTATCGGCAGTGGGAATATGCGTGTGGGTGCCGACGCACAGACTGGCACGGCCATCGCACCAATAGCCCATCGCCTGCTTCTCGGAGGTCGCCTCGGCATGAAAATCGACGATAGCAGCATCGCAGGCAACACCGAGCGGACAGGCTTCCAGTTCGCGCTCGACGGCGGCAAAGGGATCGTCATGCGGCTGCATGAAGATGCGGCCTAGCGCATTGATGACGAGGACACGCCGCCCGTCTGGCAACTCGATCAACGTAGAGCCGCGCCCCGGTGCCCCTGACGGCAGGTTCACCGGCCGAACGATCCGGGCCTCGCGGGAAAGATGTCCAATAATCTCGCGATTGTCGAAAGCATGATTGCCCAACGTAATCGCATCCGCTCCGGCATCGAAGACAGCATCGGCTATCTGGGAGGTAATGCCGAAGCCGCTGGCTGCGTTCTCCCCATTTACAACGACGCAATCGAGGGAGAGGCGTGTGCGCAATCCGGGCAACGCCTCAATGACGGCATTCCGCCCCGACCGCCCCAACAGGTCACCGAGAAAAAGTAGCCGCATTCAGCCTGAAGAATCCGGTTCGCCCGTCGCTGCCGCGACGTTTTCCGGCTCGATCTTCTTGCGCGGACGGCCCCGTTTGGGTTTTGGCGGTTCCTCGCCCTCGGCCACAGGTTCGACGGCAACAGACTTGCGAACGCGGGTGGCGCGCTTGCGAGGGGCAGGTTTGCCCTCTTCCTCGGATGGTACGGCTGCATCGGCGACCGGCTGATCATCGGAGGGACGAGGGTCTCCGGCGAGGGGATTGCGAGATTGCTCGTCATCAGCAACCGGGTCGGAAGCATGTTCTACGCCGTTCACCTCCGTAGTTTCGGTTTCCACACGCGCCGGTTCGGAATCGCGATAGCGGCTGGACCGATCACGCTCGTCATCGCTGCGTGGCGTGTCACGACGACTGTTCTCGTTGCGATATCCATCGCCCCGCGCGCGGTCGCCGCGATCACGATCCTCGCCATTCAAATCGTTGCCATTCGAGCGATCCCGGTCACGTGGCTCGCGGTTCTCCTGTCGTGCCTCGCGTTCACGTTGCTCGCGTTCGTCACGTTCCCGCTGTTGTTGCGCCCGCTGTTCGCGAGCCTCTGCCTCGGCGGCCATCGCAGTAGAGACGATACGCTGGTAATGCTCCGCATGCTGATAGAATCCCTCGGCAGTGATCCGGTCTCCGGCAGTCGTCGCGTCATTGGCAAGCGCAGAATACTTGTCGATGATCTGCTGAGCGGTGCCGCGCACCTTACCCTCCGGCCCCGCGCTCTCGTAGACGCGGTTGAGGTTATTACCGCTATTATTATTACCGCCGCCTCCGCCGGAGCGACGCCCGGACTTCTGGCGATTGCGACTATGGTGTTGGTTATTCTTGGAAATCTGTTTCATGTGCCGTTCGGAAGACCGATCCACCCTTTCGGGAACGTGATGACAGTGCGGATCGGACGTTCAGTCCCTCAAATGTCTGCGGCGCTCAGCGGCGCACGATCATGCATCGCCGGATGCCCGCGATGTCGCGGCGAAACGTTATATCTTCGAAGCCGCAGGCCGAGAAAAGACGGGAAACCGCCTCTCCCTGGCCCGAACCGATCTCGAAAAACGCCGTTCCGGTCTCAGAAAGTGCCCTGCCGAGTGTTGGAGCGATTCTCCGATACGCGGTAAGGCCGTCTTCATCGGCGAAAAGCGCCTCCTCCGGATCCCATAACAGGACATCATCCGAAAGCATGTGTCGTTCGCGTTCACCGATATACGGAGGATTGCAAACCACAAGGTCAAAGGTCTCGTCAACCTTTTCAAGCCAGTCAGAGTGCATAAACCGCGCTTTTTCATCCAGACGAAGCCGTTTTGCGTTGCGCTGCGCGACTCTCAGAGCCGCGCCCGACGCGTCCACGCCTAATCCCGTTGCCTGTGGCAATTTATGCAGTAACGCCAAGAGCAGACATCCCGAGCCTGTGCCGAGGTCGAGAATACGACTTGCATCCGGAACGCCTTCGAGCGCAGCATCCACGAGCGTCTCGCTGTCGGCCCGTGGATCGAGCACGTCGCGCGTTACCTCGAATTCGAGGCCATAGAAAGCCCGCAACCCGATAATCTTCGAGACGGGTTCGTACGCGGCACGACGGTTAAGCGCCGCGTCATAGCGCGCCGCCTCTTCCGGCATCAGGGCGTCGTCTTCCGTCGCGATCAGGGCGGCAGCATCGATCCCGAGCACATGCAGCATCAGGTCGCGCGCATCCCGCATCGGAGTATCCACAGTCTCCAGCCGCTTTCGACCGGCACGAAGCGCATCGCCCCGCGTCACATCCGGCGTACCCTCTGCGGTCACGATTCCAGATCGGCGAGCTTGCTGGCCTGGTCGTCAGCGGTGAGTGCGTCAATCAACTCGTCGAGCGACCCGGTCATCACTTCGTCCAGCTTATAGAGAGTCAAATTGATGCGATGGTCACTCACACGCCCCTGCGGGAAGTTGTAGGTGCGGATACGCTCCGAGCGGTCACCGGAACCAATCTGCCCCTTGCGCTCAGCAGCGCGCGCTTCGTCGGCCTCACGGCGTTGCATATCGTAGAGTTTCGCGCGCAGCACATCCATCGCCTTCGCCCGGTTGGTATGCTGGGATTTCTCCGAGGATGTCACCATGATCCCGGTCGGCAGGTGCGTGATCCGCACAGCGGAATCGGTGGTGTTGACGTGCTGCCCCCCTGCCCCGGACGCCCGCATGGTGTCGATCCGCAGATCACCCTCGGCAATAGTGACGTCGATTGCCTCAGCTTCGGGAAGGACGGCAACGGTCGCAGCGGAAGTGTGGATACGTCCTTGACTCTCGGTTTCGGGTACGCGCTGAACGCGATGCACACCGGACTCGAATTTCAGCCGTGCGAATACCCCCGTGCCCTTGACCGATGCCGTGACCTCCTTGAAGCCGCCCATCTCCCCGGCGCTTTCCTCCAGCACCTCAACCTTCCAGCCGCGTGCCTCCGCGTATCGTTGGTACATGCGGAACAGGTCACCGGCGAAGAGCGAGGCTTCGTCCCCGCCCGTGCCGGGACGGATTTCAAGGATCGCGGATTTCTCGTCCGCCTCATCCTTCGGCAGCAGGGCGATTTGCATCGCCGCTTCCAGATCCGGCAAGGTAGCGCGCAAGCGGGTCAACTCCTCCTCGGCGTAATCGCGCATATCCGGCTCGTCGAGCATCGCTTCGGCATCGGCGATACCAGTTATGGTCTCCTCATAGCGGCGCGCCTGCTCAACCACGCCCTGCATGGCGGAATATTCCTTCGAAAGCGCAACATATTCGTCGCCAGACAGCCCTTCAGCCATCGACGCTTCGAGGAACTCGTACCGCTGGAGTATCTGGGCAATTTTTTCGCGTGGGATCATGCGCGCGGGTGTCGCCAGTCCCGCGCAAGAGGTCAAGCGAAGATTACCGCGCATCCCGTGCGGATTCATGCTAGTATTGTTTCTATGAGACGAGTTGCCTTGATCGCGGCCCTCGCCGCCCTGCCTACATCGGGATACGCCGAACCTGCCCTGAAGGGCTGGACCGGACCGAAACCTGAAAAGCCGCCCTGCCGCTGTCGACATTCCAACGGCAAGGCAGTCTTGGGCGAAACGATCTGCCGCATCAGGAACGGACGAATGGTTACACTGCGGTGTGATCTTATCCTTAACAATACGAACTGGACCGAGATCGCCAAGGGATGCGACATGGCACAGGCAAGTATCGCGCAACCTTTCCCGAAACCGCTCTAACGCCTAATTTATTGGCGGTTTACTTCAGGCGACCGCGCTGCGGCTCTGGCGTACCAATCCGGTAACGTTCAGCTCGGAAGGCCCGAAAGCCTTGAAGAACGGCACGATAGCCGTCCCCCACGCTCTCGCATTCGGCCCGATGGCACAATCCGAAATCTCCGGCGTTCGGATATCGGCGCAGGTGTTAGTTTCGACGGCGAAACGCAGTTCATTAACGAATTCGATCGTGTCATTACTGTTCAGTCGACTTGCCACGAGGACACGTTCCACAGACACGGTCGCACCGGCAGCACGGACTGCCAAAGCCAGAGCAGAGATAGCTTCCTTTCTCCAATCCTCGAAGATCGTCCGGGTATCCGTAAATCCGTTAGAGATTTGATCATTGAAACCAAATCCAGCGTCCTTTACCCCATTACGAAGAAGCTTGAACGACGCGAAGTCTTCAACCCTCGCTCCCTGAAGTCCAAACACCGGCAATGCATGAAGACCGCTGGAGAGTTGGTCCTCTGAACCGATCAAACGCCCCTCCAGGATGAGACCCGATCCGAATGTCTCGCCGATATCGAGGTACAATGTCGTCATTGCGCCTTTCTCGGCGTCGGAAACGATCTGTGCGAGGCAGGCGGCCTTGATATCGTTTACGCAATAAACAGGGAGGGCGAAGTGTTTGCTCAAACGTGACGCCAGACGCTTTTCGGTTTCCGCGCCGGTCGCTTGGTCATCATGTCGATTCCGGTATGCGTAACTCAAGCTACGGAGCAATGAAGCATGTGCCGAGACGCAAATCCCGACACGCCGGTTCAAGAGACGTTCATCGATACCCCCGACCATGGCATCGGCCACATCGACGAGTTTCTGTGAGGTGGCATCGCTCCGGGGATCATCATAATCGACTTGACGTTCCAGGACAATATCGCCAGCGAAGTCCACGATGATCAACTGCGCCGTCTTGCTTCCTATAAAGATACCGAGCGAAATTGCACCTTCCGGGTTGAGTTCAATCGGGGTCGATGGTTGTCCGACGCGTCCGCGCTTCTTGCTTCCCTTTCGGACAAGACCGAGATCGAGCAGACGTTCCACAATAATCGAAACGCCCTGTGCGCTCATATTCGACAGGCGCGCAAGCTCGGCCTTCGACAAGGCACCTTTCAAACGCAACAGATGAAGAAGCGCGCGCTCGCTGGCCCTCAGATCAGGCAAGTTGAAATGGGATGTCGCAGCGCTCAATCATTCAGCTCCTGAACATACGTGCGACCAATTGGTCTACGCGGAAAAATTGCATACAATCTTCCCCATACGGACACAAGATAAGTTTTAAACCGCCTACTGATGAGTTTATAGTTCAATATCAGACAAGGTGATCGATTTTTCCGGACGACTCATCGCGTATCTCTTTACCCAGTACACTTTTCCTTGGGCACGGGTGATCGCCACATAGGCGAGCCTTTTCCATAAAGGTATCCCATTTTCCGTGCGTTTTGAGCGTGCTGCTGCATAAAGGTCCGGTGCAAAAACTTGCACATTTGGCCATTGCGACCCTTGCGCCTTGTGTATCGTACAAGCCGCACCGTGTAAAAATACCGCACCCATCCGGGCCGCCAGCGGGATGATCGGTTCCTCTCCGTCGCCCCGTTCGATCTGGATTATAGAGGCGACGCTGAGCTGCGGTTCTTCGGCCCCGGCGACATGAAGCCTTGCAAATCCCGGCTTTCTTCCCGGCCCGAGATAAAAGACCTGCGCTCCTTTCACCAGACCGGCCTGTTCGAGACTGATTCGCTTTTTCCGCTGTTTCAGAGGGATCTCCGCACCGTCGCAGATGAGCGGCTCCCCTTTCTCCAATGCGGTGTCGGCAATCCCATAAGCGGTACGAAACGCATGGATCAGACGGATTCGGGTTGCATTGCGCCAGACGAGCATGGGCGAGCGCGCCATAATCTGGGGGTCAGCGCGCGGCGCGATCACGATCCGGTCGTCCTTCTCCGCTGCATCGCTCAGCAACCGCTCGAAACCCTCGAAGTCGAGCGTGGGATCGGCGAGGGCATAGGCGATCTCGACGATGGGATTGCCCTGTGCCTGCCGATGCACCTTTTCCAGATGCACGATGGATGAGGCAGGCAGAGAATCAAAGGCCATCGAGTCGGACTGACCAACAGGGGCAAGTTGAGCCGGATCGCCGAACAAAATCACGGTATCGAACACCTTGCGCAGGTCTTCGAGATGCTTGTCGTCCAGCATCGAGGCCTCATCGACGAGACCGATATCGATGGAATCGTCGCGCCGGGTCCACCCGGTGATGAATTCCGACCCGCGTAAGCCCGCACTGGCCAGCGCCGCCGGAATAGATTTCGTTTCGATGAAGAACGCGAGCGCGCGCTCCAATGCCCCCTCGACCAGAGAGGGATGTTCGGGCCGCTCTCCCTCGCCACCATCTCGTAGCCAATCGGCCAGCTTTTCGTATTCGGGATCGTAGAGAGGCGTGTAGATCACACGATGGATCGTGGTCGCATCGACGCCACGGTTACGCAGCACGCTGGCCGCTTTGTTGGTCGGTGCGACGATGGCGAAAGTGCGCTTGCCACTGCGTTTTACGTCATGGTCGGCGCTGATCTGCTCGACCCCGGCCTCCGCGAGCAACCGGCCCAGATCGGAAAGAAGGCGCGTCTTGCCCGACCCGGCCTTGCCGAGAATCGCAAAGACACGCCCTAATTCGGAATCGACATCCTCGCGCGACCCGAGAGCCGCCGCCGGAAACCCTTCGAGCGTCAGGCCGCTGCGCGCAATGAAGTTGCTGACGCAGGCAAAAGCCTCCTCCTGATCTTCCGAATACGCACCATCGCCCACGTGCGCTTCTGCTATCGAGCCGGTCATCCCCTGCCTCGCACCCGTGATGTTCAGGTCATGTTCTGGTACAGTTTAATTCCACTTACAAGCATGAAGCCTCTTTTGACCGCGCGTTCCTCGCGAAAATTCCCTGCGGGACAAGGCATGGCGATTACTCTATCGTTGTGCACCCAGTCTAAATCAACTGACTATGAGGCCATGATGCTTCGCTGGCCCTTCTCGAACAAACGTCCTGACCCGCCCATGAGGGAACCGGGACGGAGCACCGTGCCGCACCTCCATCAGGACGGGCGCGCGGAGAACATCTTTCTCGGGGTCCATAACGTCGCCCTCGTCGAGCGGCTGTGCAGCACGGGTCGCTACGTGAACCCCAATGACGTGCTGATTTCGGCCCTGCGCCTTCTGGAGGAGCATGAAGAAGGGCGCGAGCAGCGCAGACGCGCGTCCTACGCCGCAAAAGACCTCGCCCTACAACACCAAGCCCCAAAGACCATTGAGGCCGAACAGTTCAGCCCGCGAAAGGGTCCGTGACCAAAATCGTATCGTCGCGCTCCGGTGACGTGGAGAGCAGTGCCACGGGGCAGCCGATCAACTCCTCGATCCGTTTGACGTACTTGATCGCCGCTGCCGGAAGGTCTGCCCAACGCCGCGCGCCTTCAGTCGATTCCGACCAGCCGGGGATCGTTTCATAGATCGGTTTTGCCTTGGCTTGCTGCGCGGCGGCGGCAGGCAGGTGGTCGATCTCCACACCATCGACGCGATAGCCGGTGCAGATCTTCAGTTCCTCGAACCCGTCCAGCACATCGAGCTTGGTCAGCGCCACGCCGGTCATGCCCGACTGTGCGGCGGTCTGGCGCACGAGGGCGGCGTCGAACCAGCCACAGCGGCGCTTGCGCCCCGTAACCGTGCCGAATTCATGGCCCCGTTCACCGAGGCGCTGGCCGGTAGCGTCCTCCAGTTCGGTCGGGAAAGGCCCTGCCCCGACACGGGTGGTGTAGGCCTTCACGATTCCGAGGACGTAGCCGATATGCCCCGGCCCCATGCCCGAGCCGCTCGCCGCCTGCCCCGCGACGACGTTGGAAGAGGTCACATACGGATACGTGCCATAATCGATATCGAGCAGCGCGCCCTGTGCCCCCTCGAATAAAATCCGCCGCCCTGCCCGGCGCGCTTCATCCAATTCACGCCAGACAGGCGCAGCGAACGGGAGAACATCCTTCGCAACAGCGAGCAGATCGGCCCTCAAAGCATCGCGGTCGAGCGGCCCTTCACCCAGCCCCTTACGGAGCGGATCATGGTGGGCTAGCAAGCGGTCGAGACGGTTTTCCAGAGTGGCTTCATCGGCCAGATCCGCGAGGCGGATGGCCCGGCGGCCCACCTTGTCCTCGTAGGCAGGGCCAATACCCCGCCCCGTCGTGCCAATCTTGCCTGCTCCGGCGGCTTCTTCGCGCAGACGGTCGAGGTCGCGGTGGACGGGCAGGATGAGAGGCACGGTTTCCGCGATTCGCAGCGTCTCGGAGGTGATCGTTACGCCCTCGGCCCGCAGACGTGCGATCTCGTCGAGCAGCGCCCATGGATCGAGAACAACGCCGGATCCAATGACGGAGAGCTTGCCGGACCGCACAATCCCCGAGGGCAGCAGCGACAGCTTGTAGACCTTACCATCGATGACAAGCGTGTGGCCCGCATTATGCCCGCCCTGAAAGCGCACGACGACATCGGCACGCTCCGAGAGCCAATCGACGATCTTGCCCTTGCCTTCGTCGCCCCATTGCGCCCCGATCACGGCCACGTTTGTCATTGCGGGTTCCCCTCTCTGTCGAACCTGCCGGGTGTACCCCACGGCTCGCAGTGGGGAAAGGGACTTGGTGTATCGATCCGGCAAACCGGCCCTGAGCAGCCCGGATCACGCGCATTCAAATCAAACGGTAGCAATACGCAATTATTCACTCTCGCAAAGATAGAACTTACCCGAAAGAGGGTAAAAAATACACTAAACACTTGATTAAGACATAGTCTTTTCCAATGTGTTGAACGCACATCGGGAGGATGTATTCATTTACGTCACTTCAGAAGTGTACGGATTTTCTGTGAACCGGTTGATCCGAGCTACTGCAATTGGGGAGTATACGGCATGAATATCGTTTCTGCGGCAATGAATTTCGTTGGACCAGCCATCATCGACAAGATCGCCCGTTCGCTCGGGATCAACAGCACGCTCGCGCGAACGGCAATCGCCACCGCGCTTCCTGCCATCATGGCGGCGCTGTCGGGCAAGGGATCGTCGGCTCAGGGTGCAGGATCGATCCTCGACATGGTGCGGAACAAGGGGGCGAGCACACTTCAGAACCTCGACGGCATGTTTGGCGGCCCCGACGAGGCGCGTCATGTCGAGGAAGGTCGGCGCGAACTCGATTCGGTTCTTGGTAGCGGCGAGATGGGTCCGATCATGCAGGCGGTCAGCCGCTTCACCGGGATCGAAGAGGAGCAATCGAGAAACCTCTTCGGCATGATGGGACCGGTCGCCCTCGGCACCTTGGGAGAAGAAGCGTCGCGTCAAAGTCTGGATGCGGGCGGGCTGTCTCGGCTCTTATCGGATCAGCAGGCGAATATTGCCTCAGCTCTTCCAGAGGGATTTACGGATCACGTCTCGGGCAGCAGCACCTTCGACTCGTTCAAAACTAATCTGATGGGCACGGGCGCCGCTGCCACCGCTCATGCCGCTGCCACCGCTCATGCCGGTACCACACAGGCCGATCCGGTTGCCGGATCCGCCACCCATCACCGCACCGATTCCGAGCCGGTGAAGAAATCCGGCGGAATGCTCTGGCCGCTCCTGGGCTTGCTCGCCTTGCTCGCCGCCGGTTGGTACGTCTTCACCAACTTCATGGGCGGCAGCGACGTCGAGAGACCGGCAGGGGTTGAGCAAAGCCTCGGCCAATCCGAGATCGGGGGACAACTCACAAGCTCGGTCGACAACATCAAATCCTCGCTCGGCTCGATCACCGATGAAGAATCGGCTCGGGCAGCCCTGCCAGATCTGACAACGGCCAGCGAAAATCTGGAAAGCGTCAAGGAGATGGCGGGCAATTTGCCCGAAGCGGCCCGCGGCCCGATTGCGGGTATGGTATCGACGGCGATGACCGCTCTGGAACCGCTGATCGAGAAAGTGCGCGCGATTCCCGGCGTCGGCCCGATCATCGATCCGGTTCTCGAAAAGATCGTCGGGACGATGGATGATCTGGGCTGACCCAGCCGTCCCAATCCATCATTCGGAAATCGAAAGCCCCGCATCAGCGGGGCTTTTTCGTATTAGCGGTGGCCTCAGTCGCGGGAGAGGCACTTGTCGACATAGGCCGGGATATCGGCGCGGGTGATGCCGATGCGTGTCAGGGTCCGGTCATCCATCTCATACATCACGCGCATCATGCGGGCGTAGGCGAGGGATTGCATCAGCCCCGCGCCATAGGCACGGACCGGTGCGAAGAAACCGCCGATACGGTCGGCAAGGCTGGCGGCGGGGCGGTCGAGTTCGTAGAAGCTCATGGGTTCGTTTCCTTTGCTGCGATGCAACAAAGATAGGGAGTGCCCTCTGACTCCGGTATCCCCCTTCGAGACAAGGCCGGTTTGCGCTCAGCGCATGGAACCCATGCTATACGATCCGATCCCGGTGATCAGCCTTTCAGAGCCGCCGCGTGGAAGGCGACATGATCCGGGATGAAGGTCGAGACGAACCAGTAGCTGTGGTCGTAGCCGGGGCGCATGGTGATGGTCGCCTTCTGCCCCTTGGCCTCGCAGGCATCGATCAGGCTTTGGGTCTTCAGCAGGTCGAGGAAATTGTCGGCATCGCCCTGATCGACGAGGATTTCGCCGTGCCAGCCTTTCTCCCGCACCAGCTTCGATGCATCCGTGTCGCCCCATGCACTCTCGTCATCCCCGAGATAGGCGGAAAGCTGCTTGCGGCCCCAGTCCGAGCCATGGGGGTTGCAGATCGGGGAAAATGCCGAGACGGAACGGTATTGATCGGGATTGTTCAGCGCGATTGTGAGCGCACCGTGGCCTCCCATCGAATGACCGGTAATGCCGCAGTGGTCGAGATCGAGTTTTCCGGCAAATTGCTCGCGCAGCAGGGCGGGTAGCTCGTCGCGCACATAGGACAGCATGTGGAAATGCGGCTTCCACGGGTCTTGCGTGGCATTCACGTAGAACCCCGCGCCCATGCCCAGATCATAGGCGTCGTCATCGGCCACATCGTCTCCACGCGGGGAGGTATCGGGAAAGACCAGTGCGATCCCATGCTCTGCGGCGGCCCGCTGTGCGCCCGCTTTCTCCATCGCATTGGCATGGGTGCAGGTCAGGCCCGACAGATACCACAGCACCGGAACCGGGCCATCCTTGGCCTGTGGTGGGGTATAGACCGCAAAAGTCATGTCGCAGGCGCAGACTTTCGACGGGTGGCTATAGACGCCCTGCGTGCCGCCGAAGCAGGCGTTTTCCGATACGGTTTTCATTGGTGCGGTTCTCCCTCAAGCCCGATGATGCACGCACCGTGGCGCAGGCCGTGCGTCGGCGCAAGGGTCAGGGTTCGGGCGCGAACCGCTTCCAGACAGACCGCTCTGGTGCCACGCCCTCGCAACGCGCCAGACTTAGAACGCGCCAACGGTGGCTCGGGCTGAACGTCGTTGCACTATCGGGGCCGACAGTCAGGCATTGCCCCGTCCCCGCTAATTCGATCCGACCATCTTCACGATGATCAAACGTCTGGAGCGAGGCGGCGATGAAGGGCGCGCGGCTCTCGTCGATCTCATCGGCACAGGGACGCAGCATCACCGCCGCCCCCGGCAGCGAGCGCCCGTTCAGGCCCACCGCCGTCACGCATCCCTCATAGGCCGGGAATCGGATCGGCCCCGGCGAGGCGAAGGTCACGGCCCCATCCGCATAGAACCCCGGTCGCTTGCAATTATGGGCATTGAGCGGCATCGAGAAATCGACCCAGTCCCCCGACCCCGCCACGTCGAGACAATACCCGTCCTCGGGCCGGTCAAGCCGGTCGGCAAGCTCCAGATACCCGGCCCCCTCCTGCCATGCGGCAGCGGGGGTGGCGAGGAAGAGTGAGGCAATGGCGATCAGG
>CALHLW010000208.1 GCA_938034615.1 uncultured Neomegalonema sp.
GCTCATCACCCGCAACCGGCGCGAATTGGCGGTCATGGAAAGTCTCGACAGCGGAAAACCCATCCGCGATTGCGAGACCATCGACATCCCCGAAACCATCCACTGCATCAAGTGGCACGCCGAAGCCGCCGACAAGATCTACGACCAGACCTCCCCCTCCGGCGACGACGCGATTGCGATGATCGTGCGGGAACCTGTGGGCGTGGTCGCCGCCGTGTTGCCGTGGAACTTTCCGCTGCTGATGATGGCGTGGAAGATCGGGCCAGCGCTGGCGGCGGGGAACTCGGTGATCGTCAAGCCCGCAGAGCAGACGTCGCTGACCGCCCTGCGCGTGGCGGAACTGGCCCACGAGGCAGGGGTGCCGCGCGGGGTGTTGCAGGTGCTACCTGGTGATGGGCCTTCGGTGGGCGAGCCGTTGGGGATGCATCCGGGCGTGGATATGGTGTCGTTCACCGGCTCGACCGAGACCGGGCGGCGGTTCCTGCGCTATTCGGCGGATAGCAACCTCAAGAAGATCGTGCTGGAGTGCGGCGGCAAGAACCCGGCAGTGGTGATGGAGGATGCGGAAAACCTCGATTCCGTGGCCGAACACATCGTCAACGCCGCCTTCTGGAACATGGGCGAGAATTGCTCGGCCTGTTCGCGGCTGATCGTGCACAAGGCGGTCAAAGGCCCGCTGATGGAGCGGATCGTGGCACGGTTGCGCGACTGGAAGACGGGCGATCCGCTGGACCCGGCGAACCATCTGGGCGCGCTGATCGACGGGGAACACGCGAAGAAGGTGGCAGGCTATCTCAAGCAAAAGGGCAAGAAGCCCGTCGCGGGGGGCAAGGCCAAGGGTGCGTTCGTGGAGCCGACGATCTTCGATGGCGTCATGCCGGGGGATGCGCTGGCGCGGGAAGAGATTTTCGGGCCGATCCTGTCGGTGATCGAGGTCGCGTCCTTCGAAGAGGCGATCATCATGGCGAACGAGACCGATTATGGCCTGACCGCCAGCGTCTTCACGGCCAATGCCCGGCGGGCGATCCGGGCCGCGCGGGCGATCCGGGCGGGGACCGTGACGGTCAATTGCTATGGCGAGGGTGATATGGCGACGCCGTTCGGGGGCTATAAGCAGTCCGGGTTCGGGGGGCGGGACAATGGGGTCCATGCCCATGACCAGTATACGGAACTGAAGACGATCTGGATCGACCTGAGCGATCCGGCCTCCGGGGATAACGTGGGTTGAAGACCGTCCCCCTCTCCTGCCCCGGACTTGATCCGGGGCCTTTTGAAGCGATGCGCTTCCTTGAATCAGGCCTCAGATCAAGTTCGGGGCAGGAAAACTCCTTTACAAAGGCCAACCCATGACCGTCGCCGCCGAAGGCAAGACCCGCCGGGGTGGTCGCTCCTCTCGCCGCACGATGCGCGAAGACGTCCGCGAGACGATGCTGCCCAACCTCACGCGCGGATTGCCCCTCACCGAACCCATGTCCCCCGAACAAATCGAGCGCATCGACGCCGCTTCCATGGACATTCTCGAAAACGTCGGCGTCGTCTTCCGCGACCCGGAGGCGATCCGCGACTGGCAATCCGTCGGCGCAGATATCCGCGACGGCGACCGGGTCCATCTGGACCGGGGCATGGTCCGCGACCTCATCGCCACCATCCCCTCCGACATTACGCTCACCGCCCGCGACCCTCAGAAAACCGTCAAGCTGGGCGGCCCCCACAGCATCTTCATCCCCATGACCGGCGCACCCTATCTGCGCGATCTGGATGATGTGCGCCGCGCGCCGACTCTCGACGATCTGGGCATGTTCCACAAACTCAGCCACATGGCCCCGGCGATGCATTCCTCCGCGCATCACATCGTCGAACCCTGCGACCACCCGATCAGCCAGCGACACCTGCGAATCACCTATTCGTCCATGAAGCATTCCGACAAGACCTTCATGGGCATGACCACCAGCCCCAGGAATGCAGAAGACGTGCTGGATATGTGCGCGATCCTCTTCGGCGAGGAGTATCTGGAAACCCACACCGTCGTCACAGGCAATTGCAACGGCAACTCGCCGCTGGTGTGGGACGAGGTAATGCTCGGCGCGATGCGCGCTTTCAACCGCCGGAACCAGCCGGTCCTGTGCAGCCCCTTCGTCCTCGGCGGCGCGAACACCCCCGCTTCCACCGCCGCCTCGGTCGCGCAACTGAATGCCGAAGCCCTCTCTGCGCTGGCCTATACGCAGGTCGTCCGCAAAGGCTGCCCCGCGATCTACGGCCATTACCTCTCGACCGTCTCGATGGCCTCCGGCGCACCCATGGCCGGGACGCCCGAGATCAGTCTGATGAACTTCATGATCGGCCAGATGGCCCGCTTCTACGGCGTCCCATGGCGCACCTCGAACACACTTGGTGGCTCGAAACTGCTGGACGCGCAGGCGGGGTATGAGAGCGCAACGACCCTGATGGCGGTGATGATGGCCGGGGCCAATTACATCTGGCATTCGGCGGGCTGGAACGAGGCCGGAATGCATTGCTCGACCGCCAAGTTCATGCTCGATGCCGAACAATGCGCCATGGCCTATCGCATGGCGCAAGGCATCGATTGGTCCGATTTCGATGATGCGCTGTCGGCTATCCCCGACGTAGGGCCGGGCGGGCATTACCTAGGCCATCCACACACACTGGAGAAATTCCAGACCGCCTATTTCATGCCCAAACTGCTCGACAACAACTCCATCGAACAATGGGTCGCCGACGGCTCGAAAGACGCCACCACCCGCGCGCTTGAGGCGGCGCGGGCAAGCCTCACCGCCTATGAGGAACCGACGCTGGATGCCGGGGTCAACGAAGCGTTGCTCGACTACATCGCCCGCCGCGAACGCGAGATTCCAGCGGCAGACGCGCTGAACAACGAGTTTTGAAGATGAAGCACCAAGCGAAGACCACTTATGCATTGACTATCCTCTTCGCCCTTTGGGCAGACGCGGCCCAAGCAAACGGTGAAGTGAACTACGATGACTACGATGCAAAGCTGAAGCAGATTGGCACATGCATCGAGAATGCGACGACACGCGAGGCAATGCGTGCCTGTATCGGGATCACGTTCGATGCTTGCATGGAAAAACTCCTTGGATCGCGATTGGACGAAAGCGCTTGCATCAACTCCGAACTGGACCTCTTGACCGTCATCTATCGTCGCGAAGTGATGACGCATCTGGACGGCATCCGGCAAATGGTGGACAGCCCTGCCGCGCCGATCGTGACTAGGCAGACCTTCTTTGGCGATGCCCTTGAAGCGGAGGCAAAATGGAACGGGTATCGCGAGTCGCACTGCACCATGGAGATGGGTTGGTACGGTTCAGGTAATGCTGTCGGTACGGCAAATCCGAAGTGCCATGCTCTTCTATATGTGGACCGCATCTTTCAGCTTCGCAATCCCGTCATAGGGAGCGGTGCGAGCAAACTAAAATGAAGATCACCGAACTCCATGTCTACTGCGAGGCTCTACTCTTGAAGAGCGGGATCGCACACCGCAAGCCGGATATCCCGGCAGCAGACGCGCTGAACAATGAATACTGATCCGGTAAACTTCCGTGGGAACAGACTGCGCCCTTCGGTGTTGCTGTCGGGAAGGGGCAACCCTGACAGCAATCGACAACGCAGGAGCAAGACCATGGCGATCAAGGATCTCAAGGACGTCTATCAGCACATGCTGCAGGACCAGTACAGCGCCAACAAACAGGCGCTCGACATGACGACGAAGCTCGGGCGTGCGGCGGAATCGAAAGCCGTCAGCGAGGCGCTGATCGCGGGCACCAATGGCATCGCTCAGGGCATGGACGAGGTCTCATCGCTCTGTTCCGACCACGGCATCGACCCGACCGGCGCGCATTGCAAAGGGATGGAAGGGCTGGTCAACGAAGCCAAGGCCCATGCCATCGACGAGGAATTCGGCGACAGCGACACCCGCGACGCCATGATTATCGCCCAGTATCAGCGTCTGGTGCATTACGCGATTGCCGGATACGGCACGCTGGCCGCCTACGCCAATCGCCTCGGGCTGGATGGCGATGCAGCGGTCCTGAAGAAGTGCCTCGACGAAACCTATGACGGCGACCGCCGGATGACCGATATCGCGACGGATGGTGGCGTCAACGCCGCCGCTGCCGCCTGATGAACCGGCGCGCGCCGCCTTTTCCCTCTTGCGAGGCTGAACCGGTGTGCGCCGACACGAAACACGGAGCGGCATGACGTCAAGATCGATCATTGTCGAGCGCTTGCCCTCCGACCCCGGCCCTGCGGCCTGGAACGCGATCCTGCCGCCGCAGGGAGCGCCCGACCCGCTCGTGGGGAAACAAAGCGCCGACTGGCTGGTGATCGGCGGCGGCTTCGCGGGCCTCGCCGCCGCCCGCCGTCTGCGCCAGCTCCGCCCGGATGACCGCGTCATCGTCCTGGAAGCCCGCCGCATCGCCGAAGGACCGGCGGGGCGCAATTCCGGCTTCATGATCGACCTGCCCCACGACCTCGCCTCCGAAGACTATGGCGGAGCCGCCGAATCCGACCGCCGCGAGATCGAACGCAACCGCGCCGCAATCGGTTTCGCCGCAGACATGACCCATGATTACGGCCTCTCCCGCGAAGCCTTCGATCCCTGCGGCAAGATCAACGCCGCCGCCACCGAACGCGGCCTTGCCCACACCCGCCACTATGCCGACCACCTTGCAAAGATGGGCGAAGCATCCGAGCGACTCGACG
>CALHLW010000209.1 GCA_938034615.1 uncultured Neomegalonema sp.
GTGGCGAAGGCATCGACATACATCTGTGCCTGCCGGTGAAACTCCTCCGTCTCGGCTCCGCCGACCACGACCATCTGCGGAGCGTCGGTGAGCGGCGGGTGATTGAGCATCGGGCTTTGAGCTTCGGCCTCCGCAGCATCCATGCGGATGGCGGCGTTCAGGCCCTGCGTCTGGCGTACGGGATCGAGCAGGCTGAGGGGGAGACGGGAATACCGGCTTTTATCAGGTCGTTGGGGAGGTCGGCACCGAAGGTGGGCCAATCGGTGCCCATCATCATCTCGGTCAGATGCCCGCCCGCCGAATGACCCATGACGGTTATCCGGTCGCGGTTCACGCCCAGATCGGCGGCGTTGCGCCAGATATAGGCGATTCCCTCGCGCATTTCCTCGGAGATGCGCGTAATCGTGACGGCGGGGCATAGATCGTAGCCGATGACGACGACGTTCATCCTGGCTTCCACAAAGGGCTGCGCAAGAAACCCGTAGAGGAACTTGTCGCCGCGCTGCCAGTAGCCGCCATGGATGTAGACGAGGGTTGGCGCGGTCGCATCTCTACAGGAATAAACGTCGAGTTTCTGCCGCTCACCCTCGCCGTATCGGATGTCGAGTTTGCAGGTCATTGCGGCCCGCGCCGTCTCGCTGCGCGCCTGCCAGTCGGGAATGACCGTTACGTCGTAATCGGGTCGGCCTATCCGAAGGTTGTACTGGGCCTCGAATGCCTCGGGCGTGTATTTCTGATGGAAAGTGAGGGAGTCATACATCGGTTTGCCTCCTGTTATGAGCGCGCGGCGCGTTGCACCAAGGCAAGGCATACCTGGGTGGCCAGCGCCATGTCCTGCACGGCGATCCATTCGAGGGGGCCATGGATTTCCTGCTGGCCCGTGAAGATATTTGGGCAGGGAACGCCCATCTCTGTCAGGCGCGAGCCATCGGTGCCGCCCCGGATCGCCATGGATACCGGCTCCAGCCCCGCATCGCGGCAGGCATCGCGGGCCAAGTCCACGGGCGTCATGTCGTCTTCCAGCCAATAGCGCATGTTGCGGTATTGCGGGGTAATCGTGCAGGTGATCGTTGCGCGGGGTTCGGTCGCGGCGATGGCGTCGCAGACCGCGCGCACCATCGCTCCCTTGGCTTCCAGACCGTCGAGTTCGAAGTCGCGCAGGATCAGCTTGATCCGCGCTTCCGCCGCTGTCCCGGACATATCGTGGATATGCCAGAAGCCGTCGCGGCCTTCCGTCGTCTCCGGCGTCATGGTTGATTGAGGCAGCGTATCGATGATCTTCGCAGCGATATGCAGGGCGTTCACCAACCTGTCTTTCGCCCAGCCGGGGTGGAACGAGACGCCCTTGATGGTGATTTCGGCTCCATCCGCCGAAAAGCTCTCATATTCGATCTCGCCGGGTTTCGATCCGTCGAGGGTGTAGGCGAAATCGACGGCGAAATCTTCGGGAAGGCGGGGATCGACCCCGCGTCCGATTTCCTCGTCGGGAGTGAAGGCGAGGCGCACGGGACCGTGGGCCAAACTGGTCGTTTCCAGCAGGTGTTGGGCCATGGTCATGATGATGGCGATGCCCGCCTTGTCATCGGCCCCGAGCAGGGTCGCGCCGCTGGCGGTGATGATATCGCAGCCAATTTTCTCGCCTAGGAAAGGCACGATTTGCGGCGATAGCTCCAGATCAGGCGCGTCGGGGAAGCGGATCGGGCTGCCGTCGTATTCGAGATGCACGCGCGGCTTCACATTGGTCGCATTATAGGCTGGAGCGGTATCGACATGGGAGCAGAAACCGATGGTCGGCCCGTTCGCCGTCCCCGGAACCGTGGCCAGTACGACGCCATACTCGGTGAGCGTCACATCCTGCGCGCCCATGCTGGTCAACTCATCCACCAGCATGTTCGACATATCGAGCTGGATGGTGGTGCTGGGCTGGGTGTCCGAGGTCTCGTCGCTCTGGCTGTCGATGGCGGCATATCGCATCAGGCGCTCTTGCAGGGCGGCGTCGAAGTCGGTGCGCATGGTGGCTCCTCTGGTGAGGCGTCCATAGGGTCGCCGAGACAGTGCCGAGTCAAGACGGGCGAGGATGTTGACGGAAAAAGGCATCCCCGGATGCACTGCAATATGAAATGTTGCTGTGCAGGTCCGGGGTCGGGTTCAATGGCTAAAACCCCGGATGCACAATTCAACTGCCTTCGTTCGCGGAGGCTTTTCCAAGGCGGCCCAGCTGCGCTCGTTGATGCCCTTGGCGACGCCGAAATCAACCCGGCCAAAGCTCATATTGCCGAGCATCGCCACGTCTTCGGCCACGCGCAGCGGATGCCAATCAAGTCGAAGCGCATGAGTGCCTCCGGTCTATCTTAATCATTCCTGTGTCGAACGAAGGATCACGGAAGCCCATCGGAAATTCTCCGACGAAAACGGCCCCCGTCTCCGGGGGCCGCGACAGCATTCACGAAGGGGCGCGGATTACTTCGTCGTCGGCCAGTAGAAGACCGAGTGGATCGATCCGCCCTGCGAGAAGTTCTCGACATTGCTCCGCATCGCGACCTGCTGGATGTGCTGGAACATAACGGCGAAGGGCGAGTGCTGCTGGTGCAGGCGCTGGATTTCCATGTACATTTCCGCCCGCTTGTCGCTGTCCTTCTCCAGCACGGCGGCGTTGGTCATATCGTTGACCTCCGTTGCTGCCCATGCATTCCGCCATGCGAGGATACCGGTGTGCTTGCCCTCGTCGGAGTTATCGGGGTTGCGGGCGAAGGTGTCGGCATTCGTATGCGGATCGGGATAGTCTGGTCCCCACGCACCCAGATAGATGTCATGGTTCCGCGCCCGGTATTCGCCGAGGATTTCCTTGCCCGTGCCGGTGCGAAGCTCCGCATCGATACCGGCCTGTGCCAGCGTGTTCTGGAACGACTGCGCCATTTCCAGCCGGTCCTGATCGTTGCGCACGAAGATGCGGAACGAGATGTCGCCAACATCGGCCTCTTCGAGCAGCGCCGTCGCCTTGGCTACGTCGAATTCGTAGGGTTTCTCCGTCGATGCGCCGAGGAACCCGGCGGGCAGGAACGCCTGATGCACGGTGTATTGGCCCTTCAGGAAGCTGTCGGCCATGCCATCGTAATCGATCAGGTACTTGATCGCCTCGACGACTTTAGGGTTGTTCAGCGGCTCGACCTTCTGGTTCATGGCCACGTACATCAAGCGACCGCGCACCTCGTCATCGACCGTGACGTCCTCGTTGCCGGAGATGCCCTCGATATCAACCGTGGTCAGCTTCCGTGCGACGTCGATATCGCCGCGCTCCAGCAGCAGGCGCTGGGTCGCTGGTTCGGCAACGTGGCGGACGAAGACACGCTTCATCGGCACTTCGCCGCGCCACCATCCATCCACGCGATCCAGCACGTAGCGGTCGGACGGCTTGAAATCGCGCAGTTTGTAGGCACCGGAACCAGCGGTATTCGTTTTGAGCCATTCATAGCCCATATCACCATCCGCCTCATTGCTCATCGCTTCCTTCTTGTCGACGATGGAGGCGACGACCGCCGTGAGGCAGTTGTAGAAAAAGGAGGGCGCATAGGGCTTGTCGGTGATGATGGTGAGTTCGTAGTCGCCAGTGGCCTTGATGTTCTCAGCGACGTTGTCGGCAGTGAAACCGAACTGGTCGAGGATGAAGGAAGGCGTCTTGTCTAGGATGACGGCCCGTTGCAGCGACCACGCGGCATCTTCCGCCGTCAGCGGATTGCCGGAGTGGAATTTCACGCCTTCGCGGATCTTGAAGGTGTAGGTCACTTCGTCATCGGCCAGCGACCACTCGGTCGCCAGACCCGGCACTAATGGGCCAAGGTTGGATGGATCCAGCTCGACAAGCGTGTCGTACACATTGTTGAGCATGTCGTTGCCGGAGAACTCGAAGGATTCCGCCGGGTCGAGGGAGACGATGTCATCGATCTTGTCCGCGACGACAAGGGTATCCTTGGGGGTGTCGGCCCATGCCGGGGCGCTGGCTCCGATCACGAAGGCGAGCGCCGCCGCCGATAGCAGCGATACGGGTTTTCTATTCAGCATCGGGATTCTCCTTACACGAGGAAGCGGGGACGCCCGCTTCAGAACTATCACGTCCGACGGTGCGATTGCGACGGAGTGATGTCAAGGAGTGCCGATGCCGCCGGCGTGGCGCAGATCTAACGTCTGTCACAGGTTCAACTGCATGTCCTTGTGCGGAATTCCCGCGTCGTCGTATTCTTCAGCGTATTCGCGAAAGCCAAGCTTGCGATAGAAGGCGAGGGCGTGGGTCTGTGCGCCCAGACGGATAATCCGCGTGCGCTTTTCCTCGCGCACCTGCTCGACGATGAACCCGATCACCGCCACCCCGACGCCATGGCCACGCAAGCCTTCGGGGACGCAGACGCGCTGAATTTTCGCGTAATGCTTCCCTCCGTCCTGCAAGTAGCGGTAACGGGCCGCCCCTGCCGGAACGCTCCCCAGCCGGGCGAGGACATGGGTGCAATCATCGTCTTCGCCGTCCGCTTCTTCGTGTTCGGCCACGCCCTGTTCATCGACGAAGACGGCACGGCGCAGCGCCATGCAGGTGCCGATATCGCGCGGATCGGTTGCCAGGGCGATGTCGAGTTGCATGGGCATTGTCCTCGGTCAGGTTGATCTTCTACGCTTCGGCGATCATTCGCCACGTATCAAGCGGGAAAACGACTATGCAGCCCATCTTCGACGGCCATAACGATACGCTCCTGCGACTCTGGCAAGCCGGGGACCGTGAGGGCCGACGCTTTCTGGACGGGGATGGCGAGGGGCATATCGACCTGCCTCGCGCTCGTGCCGGGGGTATGGGAGGCGGGTTTTTCGCGATCTATGTGCCGGGTGAGGTTGCACCACCCATCCTTGATGACTGGGATGATGGCGGGGTGGTTGATGAGCCGCCCATCGGGCCGGTTGATTCGAGTTATGCGCGTAAGGTGACGCTGGAGATGGCTTCGATCCTGCTGCGGATGGCGACGGCACGGCCCGATGCGATCCGGGTCTGTCGCTCGGCGGCGGAGATCGAGGCGGCGCAAGACGCGGGTGCGATGGCGGCGGTGATGCATGTGGAGGGGGTGGAGGCGATTGGGCCTGATCTAGCCGAACTCGATGTGCTGTATGCGGCAGGGCTGCGGTCGCTGGGGCCAGTGTGGTCGCGGCCCAATCTGTTCGGGACGGGGGTGCCGTTCCGGTTTCCGTCAGGACCGGACCATGGCAGCGGGCTGACCGAAGAGGGCAAGGCGCTGGTGCGGCGGTGCAACGAATTGGGCGTGCTCGTCGATCTGTCGCATCTGAACGAAGCTGGGTTCCGTGATGTAGCAGAGATCACCGATGCCCCTTTGGTGGCGACCCATTCCAATGTTCATGCGCTGTCGGCCTCGTCGCGGAACCTGCTGGACTGGCAGATGCGGGCGATTGCCGAGAGCAGGGGCGTAGTGGGACTGAATTATGCTGTGGGGTTCTTGCGAGAAGACGGACGGCGGGTGTCGGATACGCCAATGACGACCATGCTGCGTCATCTCGACGGGATGATCGAGACGATGGGCGAGGGATGCGTGGCGCTGGGGTCGGATTTCGACGGCGCACTGATCCCGGCGGAGATCGGAGACGTGGCGGGGTTGCCCGCGCTCGTTGGCGCAATGCGTCAGGCGGGGTATGGCGAGGCGCTGGTGGAGCGGATTTGCTGGGGCAACTGGGTCGATGTGCTGCGGCGGACGATTGGATAATCGATTGTTTGTCCTGCCCCGCATTAGATGCGGGGCCTGTCGGGACTCGCACAGGCACCGGCTCGAGGCTGGTGCAGGAGGTACGGGATCAGTCGAAGACGATGACCTGACGGATGGCCTCACCTGCGGCGAGACGTTCGAAGCCTTCGTTGATATCTTCGAGCTTGATCTTGTGTGTCATCAGCTTGCCGATGGGCATGGCCCCGCTTTCCATCAGGGCGGCAAAACGAGGAATATCGCGCTTCGGGACGCAGGAGCCGACATAGGAGCCGCGTACCGTTTTTTCGGTGACAGTCAGGAGTGTCGCGGGGATCGAGAGTTCCTGTGATGGATGGGGTAGGCCCGCCGTGACGGCTGTGCCACCGCGTTTCGCGATGTCGAAGGCAAAGCGCAGCGCGCGGGCCGATCCGGCCAATTCGACCGCAACATCGACGCCCGCGCCACCGGTTAGGGCCTTGACCTGCTCGATGGCGTCTTCGTCGGACGGATCGACGGCGTGGTGTGCGCCGAGCTCAAGTGCGAAATCGCGTTTGTCCTGCGCCAGATCACAGGCGATCACGGGATAGGCGCTCGCGGCCAGCGCGCCGAGCAATCCCGACAGCCCGACACCGCCGAGGCCCACGACGGCGCAGCTTTGGCCCGTCTTCAACCCTGCCGAGTTGAGAACAGCCCCCGCTCCGGTCAGGACGGCGCAGCCGAGCAGGGCCGCCCTGTCGAGAGGAATGTCCTTGCCGATCTTCACAGCACTGCCCTGATCGATCACGACGTAATCGGAGAAGACCGAAACCCCGATATGGTGGTTGATTTCCTTACCATCGACGGAAATGCGTTTGGCCCCGGAAAGCAGAGTCCCCTTCCCTCCCGCGACGACCGCAGGTTCGCACAGGGCAGGGCGACCTTCGGCGCAGGGCAGGCACTGGCCGCAGGACGCGGCGAAGACGAGAACGATGTGATCACCCGTCGCAAACCGCGTCACGCCCTCGCCCACGGCATCAACCACGCCGGACGCCTCATGACCCAGCGCGAGTGGCATATCGCGGTGACGGTCGCCGTTGATGACAGAAAGGTCGGAATGGCAGAGACCCGCCGCCGCGATCTTCACCCGCATCTCGCCGGGGCCAGGGTCGGCCAGATCGGCTTCGACGATGGTAAGGGGCTTGGACTCGGCGTAGGGGCGGGGGAGGCCGCTTTCGGACAGGAGGGCGATGCGGGTTTTCATGGGTGTCTCCTCAGATTTCCGGTCCCATCATCAGGTCGGGCAACCATGTCACGATGCCGGGGAAGATGCACAGGATCACGATGGCCAGCACCATGCAGAGCATGAACGGGAACGCCCCGCGCAGAATGGTCGACAGCGGCACATCCGGCGCGATGCCGTTGATGACGTAGAGGTTGAGACCCACGGGGGGCGTAATCAGCCCGATCTCCATATTGATCGTGAAGACCACGGCGAACCAGTAGGGGTCGAATCCGGCGGCCATGACAATGGGCAGCAGGATGGGCGCTGTCATCAGGATCACGGCGACGGGGGGCAGGAAGAACCCGGCGATCAGCAGGAAGACGTTGATCGAGCCCATCAACACCCATTTGTTCAGCCCGGCGCTTGCGATGGCTTCAGCGGCGGATTGGGTGATATAGAAGCTGGAGAGCATCTGGCTGAACAGGGCGGCGCAGGCGATGATCATCAAGATCATCACGCTCTCGCGCATTGAGGTCGAAAGAATCGTCCAGAGAGCCTTCGGGTTCCACATCCGGTATATGATGATGGCTAGCAGAATGCAGAAGGCAGCGCCCACACCTGCGGCCTCGGATGGTGTGGCGACGCCGCCATAGAGGACGTAGAGTACGCCGACGATAATCATTATGAAAGGCAGGACGCGAGGCAGGATCGAGAACCGCTGGCCCCATGTCACCTCGCGTCTGTCGCTGAAATCGTAACCCGCGCGTGAGGCAGCATAGATCGACCATGCCATGAAGAGGCCGGTCAACATGATCCCCGGCACCAATCCGGCGAGGAAGAGACGTCCAATGGAGGTTTCGGTCGCGATGCCGTAGACGATCATCGTGATCGAAGGCGGAATGAGGATGCCGAGCGTGCCGCCCGCTGCAATGGCTCCGGTGGCTACGCCGTCGGGGTAGCCACGTTGGCGCATCTCGGGGATGCCCATCTTGCCGATGGCCGCGCAGGTGGCGGGGGATGAACCGGACAGCGCGGCGAAAATCGAGCAGGCCCCGATATTGGAGATAATCAGGCCGCCGGGGACTCGGTTGAGCCAGCGGTCGAGGGCTTCGTAGAGGTCTTTTCCCGCCGGGGTGGCGGCGACGGCTGCGCCCATGACGATGAACATCGGGATCGACAGTAGGGTGAACTCAGCCAGCCCGCCGTAGAAATTGTCGGCCAGCGAGGAAATGGCGAGCAATCCGCGATCCATGACGAGGAACGTCACGGCAGTAATCGCCAGCGTGAAGGCGACGGGCACGCCGATGGCCAGCAAAACAAAGACCATGAGGCCGACGAGGAGGCCAGCGGTGCTGGGGTCCATTAAGCTGTCCTCCCATCCTGCTTTGACGTCCCTCGTGGCATGATGAGTTCATCGTATTCGAGATTTTGCAAGCGTAGCGGTCCCCGGACCCCACCCTCGGTCCCTCCCCGCGAAGAGGCGGGGAGGGAGGCGAAATGGGCCGAGCCGCTACGAAGGAGCTCCCTCCCTACTTGCGTGAAAGGCTGGCGTGGGCTGCGCCCGTAGGGTGCATTCGATAGGCGTTCTTGCGCAGGTGCCATGTTCAATGCCCTCCCGCTGTAACGAGCGGCTCGCCGCGCCATGCGCGGATGATGCAGGCGAGGCATTGCAGGGCCAGTAGGCCAAAGCCGATGGGCATGGCCACGTAGGTCCACCATTGCGGGAATTCGGGGGTGGTGTCGGTGGTCCAGCCGCCCTCGAAGGCCTCCCACCAGAGTTCGGTCGATTTCCATGTCATCAGGGCCGCGAAGATGAAGACGATGGCATCCGACAGGATCGTCATGCCCCGGCGCGTCTTATCAGGGACTGCTTCCGTCACCAGCCCAACGGCAACGTGACCGCGTTCCTTTAGCACCCACGCGCTGCCTAGCAGGGTGGCGGCGACGAGGGAAACGGTCACGGCTTCGGTTTGCCACGGAGCGGAGCTTTCCATCACGTAGCGTAGCCAGACCATCTGGCACACTAGCGTGATCGCGATGCCGATGAGGGCGGCGGCGATTATGGCGGCGAGGAAGGAGAGGCGGTCGATGAGGGTGAGCATGGGGGTCTCGCGCTTGTTGCCCCCTCCCTGTTTGCAGGGGAGGGCTCGGGCTGTGCCCGCAGGGGAGGGGGTCTCTCCGCAAGAGATGCCATCGCTTATGGAGAGACCCCCCTCTCAGCCTCACCCCGCAAGCGGGGAGAGGCGTTGCATAGCGCGGCTTCTGTCGATCACTCGACGGCGAGAGCCATGTCGATGATGTCCTGTCCACCCTTCACCTTTTCGGCGAACTTCTTGTAGGATGTTTCCTGCGCGATATCGCGCCACATCTGCGCCTGCTCTCCAGTCATGGAGACGATCTCCACGCCCGCCTTCTTGAAGGACTCTTCCATTTTGTCGTCGAGACCGGCGGCCTGTTCTGCGAACCAATCTTCGGAGACCTGACCGGCAGCCATCACTGCATCCTGCTGCTCTTTCGAGAGCTTTTCAAAGCTCGCCTTCGACATCAGGATCGGCTCGTACATGAACCACAGGGCGTGGTCGCCGGGAATGGTCAGGCACTTGACCTGCTCGTAGATGCGATAGGAGACGAACGAACCGGAGGAGGTGTTGGCCCCGTCGAGAACGCCCTGCTGAAGCGCCGTGTAGATTTCGGAGGAAGGCATCGACTGGATCGATGCGCCCGCGCCCTGAAGCATCTGGTTGAAGGCTTTACCGGCGGCGCGGAAGTTCTGGCCTTTCACGTCCGCCGGTTCGACAACGCATTTCTCGTTGGAAGCGAAGCCCCCGGCAAGCCACGCATCTGCGATAACGATCACGCCTTCCTCATCCATGATTTCCTTCATGTGGTCGATGAAGGGGGAATCATTGAGGCGCGCGGCGTGTTCGTGGTTCTTGACCAGACCGGGCATCAGCGTGGCATCGAACTCGCCGTGGCGGTTCGCGGCGTAGGCCAGCGGGAAGGCGGAAATGTCGAGCTCGCCCGTGGTCAGCGGCTTCCACTGCTCGCGCGGCTTGTAGAGAGTCTTCGAAGGATAGACCTTGGCGGTAACGCCGGTATCGGCCTTTTCGAGTTCATCGGCGATGATCTGCACCATCTCGTGGCGCACATCCTTGGTATTCCACTGGTGCGAAGCGCGAAGCTCGATATCCTTGGCGGATGCTGACGTGGTGGCGAGGAGCAGGGCCGTTGCGGCCTGAATCAAACGAAATGTCATGGGTGGTCCTCCCGGTCGGATTGTAGTGCCACGCTGTCCCGCGCAGCTTGCGCCAGAGTTTGGCGAAATTAACCAAAGGGTCAAGCGACAATGATTTCGGGAAAAATGATGACTCTGACAATCGCAGAACGAGAAAAAACCCGCCCGGAAAATATCCGGGCGGGCGTACAGAAGTCGTGGAGGCGTTGCCTACTCGGCAGCTACGGCCATCGGGTTGCCATCGGTGTCGACGTCGAAGCGATCTAGCATCATGACCCTGTCCCATGCCGCTACGAAGTCGTGGACGAATTTTCCGCCCGCATCCGAGCAGGCATAGACTTCGGCGAGTGCACGAAGCTGCGAATTCGAGCCGAAGATCAGGTCCACGCGTGATGCGGTCCATTTTTTCTCGCCGGTCTTACGGTCAGTGCCGACGAACTCGACTTCATCTGGCGTCGTCTGCTCCCACTTCGTTCCCATATCGAGCAGGTTGACGAAGAAGTCATTCGTCAGCGTGCCGGGTTTGTCGGTGAAGACGCCCTGGGGCGAGCCGCCATGATTGGTACCCAGAACACGCATCCCGCCCAGAAGTACGGCCATCTCCGGTGCAGTCAGGGTGAGGAGTTGTGCGCGGTCGAGCATCATCTCCTCAGGGGACACCGAGAACCGGCCCTTGGCGTAGTTGCGGAAGGCATCGGCTTCGGGTTCGAGAGGCTCGAAGGATTCTGCGTCGGTCCATTCTTGCGTCGTGTCCGTACGACCCGGCGTAAAGGGCACGGTGACAGCGTGACCGGCATCTTTCGCCGCTTTTTCGACGGCGGCACAGCCACCGAGGACAATGAGGTCTGCGAGGGAGACTTTCTTGCCCCCTGCCTCGAAAGCGGATTTCACGCCGTCGATGGCACCCAGTGCTTTGGCCAGGTTGGCCGGTTCGTTGACGTCCCAATCCTTCTGTGGCGCAAGACGGACGCGGGCACCATTGGCCCCGCCGCGCTTGTCCGAACCTCGAAACGACGAGGCGGAGGCCCATGCGGTCGAGACGAGCTGCGACACGGACAATCCGCAATCAAGCAGCTTGCCTTTGAGCGACGCGATATCCGCATCGTTGATCAGGGCGTGATCGACTTCGGGGACCGGATCTTGCCAGATCAGCACTTCCTCGGGAACTTCTTTGCCGCGATAGAGCGCGCGTGGCCCCATATCGCGGTGGGTGAGCTTGAACCATGCGCGGGCAAAGGCTTCGGCGAACTCGTTTGGATTGGCATGGAAGCGGCGCGAGATTTTTTCGTAGGACGGGTCCACGCGCATCGCCATGTCGGCAGTGGTCATCATGACCGTGACCTTCTCGCCGGAGCCATCGACCTGTGGGGCGTGGTTTTCGGGGGCGAGGTCTTTCGGGTGCCATTGGTTCGCGCCGGCGGGGCTTTTGGTCAGCTCCCATTCATAGCCGAACAGCATGTCGAAATAGCTCATGTCCCAGGTCGTCGGGGTCGGGGTCCACGGGCCTTCGATGCCGCTGGTGATCGCCTGAACGCCGGAACCGGTGCCGAAGCTGCTTTTCCAGCCCATGCCCTGATCGGCAATGGTGCCGCCTTCCGGTTCGACGCCTACATGGGAGGGATCGCCTGCGCCATGGGCCTTGCCGAAGGTGTGGCCGCCTGCGGTGAGCGCGACGGTTTCCTCGTCATTCATCGCCATTCGCGCAAAGGTCTCGCGGATATCACGGGCGGAGGCGAGGGCATCGGGATGACCGTCCGGGCCTTCGGGATTCACGTAGATCAGGCCCATCTGCACGGCGGCGAGTGGATTCTCCAACTTGCTTGCAGCGGCATCTTCACTCTTGAGGTCGCGTGCGCCGGAGTAGCGACTGTTGGGATTATTGCTCCCGATGAGCCATTCGTTTTCCGAACCCCAGTAGATGTCTTCATTCGGTTCGAACACATCGGCGCGGCCCCCGGCAAAACCAAAGGTCTTGAAGCCCATATCTTCGAGCGCACAGTTGCCCGCAAAGACCATCAGGTCGGCCCAGGAAAGCTTGCGCCCGTATTTCTGCTTGATGGGCCAGAGGAGCATCCGGGCCTTGTCGAGATTGCCATTGTCCGGCCAGCTATTGAGCGGAGCGAAACGCTGGGTTCCTGCACCCGCACCCCCGCGACCGTCCGCCGTGCGGTAGGTGCCTGCGCTGTGCCATGCCATGCGGATGAAGAGAGGGCCGTAATGGCCGTAATCAGCGGGCCACCACTCCTGCGAATCCTTCATCAGGGCGAAGATATCCTGCCGGACCGCATCGAGATCGAGGGTTTCGAACTCTGCCGCATAGTCGAAATCATCATCCATCGGGATCGATTTCGGCGTGTGTTGGTGCAAAACTCCGATTTCGAGCTTATTGGGCCACCAATCCCGATTCGTGACCTGTATGCGGCCCGAGAAAGGGCACATGCTTTCACCGTCCATGGGAGTCTCCGCTTCTTTCTGGAATCATTCTAAATCGGCGTATACGCGAAAAATCAGCGGGGGAAAATACCTGCGCGGCGGCATGTCGCGATCGGTCTTTCAATCCTGATCGGGAGCGGTGCGCATAAACCGGCAATGCGAATCGTCCAGCTTGCGATAAGGCGGACGCGCAGCTAAGCCTTTCGCAATTGCGAAGAGACGAGGGAACAGCGATGCGGACGGTACTCGAACAGCTCGAAGAACGGCGGCAGGATGCACGCATGGGCGGTGGTGCGGCCCGCATCGAGAAGCAACACGCCAAAGGCAAGCTGACGGCCCGTGAGCGCCTCGACCTGCTGCTCGATGAGGGCAGCTTCGAGGAATACGATATGTTCGTCGCCCATCGCTGTACCGATTTCGGGATGGAGAACGACAAACCTGCGGGTGACGGGGTTGTCACCGGCTGGGGCACGATAAACGGGCGCATGGTCTATGTGTTCTCGCAGGATTTCACCGTCTTCGGCGGCTCACTGTCGGAAACCCATGCCCAGAAAATCTGCAAGATCATGGATATGGCCGTGCAGAACGGCGCGCCGGTCATCGGGTTGAACGATTCCGGTGGGGCGCGGATTCAGGAAGGTGTTGCCTCTCTAGCGGGATATGCCGATGTCTTTCTGCGCAATGTGAAGGCATCAGGCGTCGTTCCGCAGATCAGCCTGATTATGGGACCATGCGCGGGGGGAGCGGTCTACTCACCCGCCATGACCGACTTCATCTTCATGGTTCAGGATTCGAGCTATATGTTCGTGACCGGCCCCGATGTGGTGAAAACGGTAACGAATGAGATCGTCACGGCGGAAGAACTGGGTGGGGCCAGCACCCACACGACGAAATCGTCAGTGGCCGACGGGTCGTTCGAAAACGACGTGGTCGCGCTGGCGCAGATGCGGCGGTTTTTCGATTATCTGCCGCTCAATGCACGCGACGGAGTGCCGGTACGGCCCTCCTTCGACGACGCGAACCGGATCGAGAACAGCCTCGATACGCTGATCCCCGACAATCCGAACCAGCCCTACGACATGCGCGAAGTGATCCTGAAAATCTCGGACGAGAGCGATTTCTTCGAGGTGCAGGCAAATTTCGCGAAGAATATGCTGACCGGTTTCGTCCGGCTGGAAGGG
>CALHLW010000210.1 GCA_938034615.1 uncultured Neomegalonema sp.
CGGACAAGCTGCCCGGCGAAACCGACCGCGAATGGGGCCGCAAGCTGGAGATGGATGCCGAGACGGTCGCGAAGGTCGATGCGATGTGGGATAAGCTGGGGCTTTAGCCCCTCGCCTCCTGTGCTATGCTCACTCCGAAGGGGCCGGAGAAAATCGATGTCCGACAAGGAAACCCTGACCGTCGAAAAAGATGTGGCCGAAGACGCCTGCGATCTCGGCATCTACGTGAACCGCGTTGCGGAAGAGGCCATCGCGAAGGCTGCCAAGCTGGAACGCAACCGCCGCTGGGTAGAGGAAAATCGCGAGGCGCTGGACCAGTATGCCGAGCGCATAGAGGAAGAGGGTCTGGCCCTCGAAAAGTATCGGCTGTTCTGAATAATGGCTCAATACGACCTCCACGAACTTGAAGGTCTGCTGGTTGTCGATCTCCAAAGCGATTTCATCGGCCTTGATCTGACACGTCTGTTCGCCCCGCTGCGCGCACTGGACATCCTCACCCGTGGCTTTTGAAGTCCGGCAACCAATACACCTTCCGTCCTCCCGGCGAATCCTCTAGCGTGATATCAACGCCAAGAAACGGGACCAACCCATGCCTCAATCCGATACTTCATGCCTCGTCTCGACCGACTGGCTCGCGGAACATCTCGATGCGCCGGATGTGCGCGTGGTCGATGGCAGTCATCACCTCGGCAATGCGGGCCGGGATGCGCGGGCGGAGTTCGAGGCCGAACACATCCCCGGTGCCGTTTTCTTCGAGATCGACGATATCTCGGACAACACCTCCGACTTGCCACATATGGCCCCCCCTTCCGAGAAATTCGCCGCACGAGTCCGCAAGCTCGGCCTCGGCGACGGTAACCGCATCGTCGTTTACGACAATTCCGACCTCTGGAGCGCGGCGCGGGTCTGGTGGATGTTCCGGCTCTTCGGGCATCAGGACGTTGCCGTCCTCGATGGTGGGCTGGCCAAGTGGAAAGCCGAAGGTCGCCCCCTCGACGACATGCCCATGGTCCCGCGCGAGCGACACTTCACTCCGCGCCGCGACGCCACCCTCGTTCGCGACGTCACCGATGTGGCCCGCGCGTCGAAGGTCGGCGATCAGCAGATCGTCGATGCCCGCGCTGCAGGGCGCTTCGCTGGAACCGCTCCGGAGCCGCGCGAAGGCTTGCGTGCGGGCCGGATACCCGGATCGGTTAACGTTCCCTATGCCGATCTGATTCAAAATGGTACACTTCGGCCCGAAGGCGAGCTACGCGCGGCCTTCGAAAACGCGGGCGTCGATTTCTCCCGCCCGATCATCACGACCTGTGGTTCCGGGATCACAGCGGCAGTTCTCGGCCTTGCGTTGCACCGCATCGGGCATCGCGACTGGGGCCTGTATGACGGCTCTTGGACCGAGTGGGGCGCGTTCGAGGAACTGCCCGTAGAACGGGATTGAACGCACTGGCATCTGTCGTGCGTTGCATCATCTTTCCTTTCGGGGATACTGACGGTGTAATCGATTCGCGGGAGTATGTGTGTTGCGTTTCAAAACACTATTTCAGATGGGGGCGCTCTGCCTCGCCCTGATTGTTGGTACCACACCGTCCCTTGGCAGTGCACAGACCACGAAAACGACGCTGCGTGCCGAACAGACGGTTCTGTTCGAGGCGATGAGAGCCGATGCCCAAAATCTCGACCTCATGTTCCGCTATGCGGGCGTTTCTGCACAGTTGCAGGATTATGAGGCGGCGATATCCACCCTCGAGCGGATGCTGGTCTTCGACCCGAACCTGCCACGGGTACAGCTCGAACTGGGCGCGCTCTATTTCAACATCGGCTCCTATGCCATCGCGGAGCGTTACTTCCGCAAGGTTCTCGAATCGGGCGACCTCCCCCCGCCGGTGCGTGCTCGGATCGAGCGTTTCCGCAAGGAGATTGCCGAGCGCACGCGCAAACATCGCTTTTCCGGTCGGCTCGAAGTCGGGGTGGTCCATGACAGCAATGCGGCCCTTGGCCCGACGGATCGCGACGTCATCCTTTTCGGTCGTCAGGCCACCCGAATCGGCGATCTCGAAGAGAGTGATACGGGGGTAAAGGCGCTCGCCCAGATCACTCATCTCTACGATTTCGGGGGGCAAGCCAATGAATATTGGCGCACGGACGCTTCCGTCTCCGCGCGGCGATATCAGGATGTCGACGAGGGATCGAGCGAATCGTTCTTCCTTCGCACAGGCCCGCAGCTTGCCCTAGACGATACGAACTTCGGCCCCAAAATCCGCCCCTTCGTCGATGCGACCCATGTGCGGATAGATGATCGACGCCTCTATAAGGAGGGTGGGGTCGGTTTCGAGGCCGTAGCGGTGCTCGGCGACAAGCTGTCGGCGTTTGGCAGCGTACGCGCCGCCATCCGCGAGCACACTTCAGAACGGGAAAATGAGGACGGCGCGCTCTTCGATGTGACGGCGGGCCTCACCTGGACGCCGGTGCGCGATCTGGCTCTTACGGGCGTATTGGGCGTAAGTTCCGACCGTGCAAAGGCGGATTTCGAGAGCAATTCGGAAATCTCGCTCCTGCTGGCTGCCTCCTACGAATACGATCCGGGGTTGGAGTTTGTCGACGGGAAATGGAAGCTTTCGGGCTACGCCTCCGCCGCATTTCGGGCCTATGACGCGCCGAACCCTGTCGTGAGCACGCGCGAGACCCGCGAGGATACCGACTTGCGCTTCGGCATCAGGAACGTCTTCACGTTCCGCGAGGGCTTCTACGCCGCGCTCGATGCCAGCGTACTGGATCGCAGTTCGACAATATCGAACTTCGAACTCGACAACATCGGCGTCTCCGCCGCCCTCGGCTACAAGTTCTGACGAAGGAGCCAGAAGATGTCCATTCGCTTCCTGTCGACTGCCGCGACCGCCCTTGCCCTGACTGCCACGCCTGCCATTGCGGCCACCGAAATCGGGGGTGTCGCTGCCGCGAACCCGCTCATGGAAGGCGCTCCCGATACCCCGACGCGCCGCGCGTTGGTTATCGGTGATCGGGTCTTGCAGAACGAGCTTATCGCCACCTCGGCGGCGGGGTCCGGTCAGCTTCTCTTCCTCGACCAGACGACGCTTTCTATCGCGCCATCCTCGCGGATCATGCTGGACGAGTATGTCTACGATCCCGACCGCTCCACCGGAAAGATCGGGATGCGCCTGACGCGCGGAGCCTTGCGCTTTATCGGCGGACGCATCACGAAGCTGCGCGATGCCATCGTCGGCACCCCGGCGGCCACCATCGGTATCCGGGGCGGGGCGGCCTATATCGAGGTCGGAGAGAACGGGGTCACGACCGTCATCCAGATGGCCGGCGAGCGTACGATGATCGTCACGGATGCTGGACAGGTTGCCGTGACCCGGCCCTCCATGAAGGTTGAGATTGCCCCCGGAGAGGCTCCGCGTGTGATCGGCCTCGTCTCGGTGGAGGAGATCGATGCGCGTTTCGCGGCCTTCGAGGGCGGCGGCGGTGGCCTGACGACCGATCTGAAACAGGCGATGGATGGGTTGGTCACGGCTTATGGGTCTGGCGAACTGGGTGCCCCGGATCGCGAACCGGTTTCGACCGCAGGCGAGCGCTATAGTGGCCGTCCCATCGACCCGGAGCGCTTCGGCCTCGGCTTCACCGTGTCGCCCGATCCTGAACCCGTCGACAATGATGGCGGTGGTACGGGCGGCGGCGAGGGTGGTACCGGCGGCGGAGGTACGGGCGGAGGCGGAGGCGGAGTCACGGAATCCGTGCTTTCTGGGGTCTCCGGCGTTGCGGTCGTCGCTCCTGCATCCGGTTTCAACAGCCCCGGCGGAACCCAGGTCACCGACCCCACAGCCCAGAATGCCCTGCTTTCCAACACCGCCCCTGACGGCTTTACCGAGGTCCGCGACCCGGAGCGCATCGGCGTCCTGGCAAATGGCGACCGCTACGTCGTGCCCATCGATGAGGCGGGTGGAACCGAGAGCTTCACGACTGGCGCTTTCCCCGATGGCATGACCTCCGGTACCAGCGATTTCAACTCCGGCACCGGCTTCGTCTCGTCGGATTTCACGACCGATGATGGACGCGCCGGGGTTGCCTTCTTCGGCACCGCGACCCCCGATCAACTCGGCGCGCCCGTCTCGGCAGGGGCTATCGAACGCCGCGCCTATGACGTAGCGCCCTTGACCGGAACCGCCTTCGATGCCGATTTCAGCCAGTCTTTGCGGGGCGACCTTGTCCTGCTCGAAGAAGCCGGAGAGGGCTATCGTCGCGAAAACGAAGTCGCGGGCGATTCCAGCACTTACGGCTTCGCCAAGGCGTCCCAAGTCGTCCTGAACTTCGAAGATGGTGGCGGCAGTGCGACCAGTCCCGGCCAGCAATCCTTCTTCTCGGTCGGTACAGGGCGCATTCGCAACAGCACGACGGGGGCACCACTGCCCGATCTGGGCGTCTTCGGCTCGGTCCTGCGCAATGGATCGACCGCACCGATCAATTTCGAGACCAACGGCACCCTCGTCGAGTTCGGCGATGGCAGTACGGTCTTCGGCACGGGCGGCGAGAATGTCGTCTTTGGCAGCGGCTCCCGCTTTGCCTTCGATGCTGACGAAGACATCGAGCCGATCCCCGTAGCCTACGACACTCTCGACGGCACGACCATCGATCCGAACGGATTTCTGGGCGCGGGCACCCTGACGGACAAGAGTTCCATCCGTGATATCGACCGTCTGCCGCTCGGCATCCCCTCTGCCGATGCAGTGTCGCGCAATGGTTTCCTTAATCAGGGTGACGACACCGCCTTTACCGGCGGCTATGCCGCAGGGCTGGGTGTCAGCCACCTCGCGACGGGAATGACAAGCGACCCCTACATCCTGCGGTCGGAATTTTCGACCGGCGCGCTCTTTGCCTTCGACGCCAGCCAGAATGAAGCGAATGCTTCCCTGCGGATGGTCGAGGGTGCCAGCACCGCTCAACCCGGCCAGACCGGAATGGAGGGTGTCTCCGATATCGACACCGTGAACTATAATTTCGGCACCCGCAGTACCCGTTCTGCGATGGCGACAGATCGGGACTTCGCTTTACGTAACCGTACGGCGCAAGATGCGGGCTTCGTCTCTGGCACCACCAACATCAATGGCAATACCGGACGCCCGACACCGGGGGCCGGTCTGGAGCAACAGGCGTTCCGCGGCGCGCTGATCTCGAACGCCGCCGCCGGAAACGCGAGCGACGCGATCTACGGCGCCAGCATCCCGGACGACGATCACGAGTACCTGCGTTGGGGCTGGTGGAGCGGCGAGTTTCGCTTCGATCCCAATGATACGTTCGACTTCGCAGACCGCCGGGAACGCACGCATCTTGGCACATGGATCGCGGGGAACCGCCTCAGGGAGTCGGTCGTCGGCGCAGAACAAGGTATCGCCCGCTTTGACGGCCACAGCGTCGTCAGCATCGCCGATGCCTCCGGACAGGCAACGCGCGGTGGTAGCTTCGCGATGCTCTACGATTTCGACAACAGTGAGGGCACCGCCGAGTTCCGTGACCTCGCAGGTTATGATTTCGATGTCCCCGTCGAGGGTATTTTTACCGAGGGCGGCTCCAGCCAACCGCATTACGATGGTGTCCTCCTGAACACCGGCGCGGGCGCGGGTCGTCCGGCAGTGGATGTCGGCGTCTCGGGATCGTTCTTCGGAGACAATGCTGCCAATTCCGTGCGCGCGACGGGAGGGCAGATCGACTTCCAGTCCCATGGCGATAACGGGGCCGCACTGCGCGCAAGTGGTATCTTCGGCGGCGATCGCAGGCCCTGACCGACGATGAGCGCGGCCCTCAGAGCACGACGCAGGGCCGCGCTTGTTGCGCTTCTCGTAACGGCGTTGATCTCGCTGCTCACATGGCAGAATGCGCCGTTCGTCCGGCGGCTTGACAACGCGGCCTTCGATGCCTTTCAGCGCTTTGCCCCGCGCCCCTACGATCCGGCGGTTCCTGTGCGGATCGTTGCCATAGACCGGCTTGCTCTGGAACGATATGGACAGTGGCCCTGGCCGCGTCCCGTCCTCGCCGCCCTGACCGATCGGCTGACGGATATGGGGGCCAAAGCCATCGGCTTCGACATGGTTTTCTCGGAGGCCGACCGCACCTCCCCCGAGGAAGTCGCCCGCAGTCTCTCGCGCTTCGGTATCGTGCCTGCCCCGGCCTATGTCGATGGTCGCACCCATGACCGCATCTTTTCGGAGTCGCTGGCCAAAGGCCCCACAATCCTCGGCACGATCCTGACCCTCCAGCACAACGACCGCCGCCCCATCGTCACTGCCAGCCCCTCGATTCTCGGCACCGACCCGCGCAGGGCCTTGCCCCTCTTCAACGGCGCTGACATCAACCGGCCCGAACTGGGGAAAGCCGCTACCGGGGTCGCCTCCGTCTCCCTGACACCCCGCGACCGGGAGGACGGCATCATCCGCCGGGTTCCCTTGCTCGCGCGGGTCGGCGACCGGCTCGTCCCGACCCTCGCCGTTGAAATCCTGCGCGTGGGAGAGGGCGAGTCCGGCTACCTGTTGCGCGGCTCCGATGCCAATGGGGAGATCGCGGGATTGGACCCCGCCGTGACCGGCCTGCGCATCGGCCCGCATACCCTCAATACCACCGCCGACGGCGCGATGTGGGTCCGGTACAGCGGCTCCCGCCCCGAGCGGACGATTTCGGCGGCGACCATCCTCGATGCTGCGATGGACGATCCTTTCGTGCGTGAGCAGATCGACGGCCACTACATCCTGATCGGGGCGACCGCGCCGGGGCTTGGCGATATCAAGGCGACCCCCATGAGCGCGACGGTTCCGGGGATCGAGGTCCATGCCGAAGTGCTGGAGCAGGTTCTCGGCGGCGTCTCACTGGCCCGCCCCGACTGGGCATCGGGAGCCGAGCGCGTGACAAGCTGGATCATCGGCCTGCTGATCGCCGGGATCGTGGTCGCCGCCGCCTATGGGTGGGGGGCGGTTTTCGCCTCCGCCGCCCTCGTCGTGCTGCCTGTTCTCAGCTTCCTTGCTTTCAACCGTCACGGCGTTCTCATCGGCCCGACCGTGCCTTTCCTTGCGACCATCGGCGCATGGGTCTCGGCGGCGGCGGTGGACTATCTGGGTGCACGCCGCGAACGGCGCGAAATCCGTCGCCAGTTCGAGCACTTCGTGGCTCCTGACGTGATCGAGGAGATCGCGCGCGATCCGAATCGTCATATGTCGCCGGGCGGTGAAGAACGCGATCTTTCTGTCCTTTTCTGTGATGTTAGGCACTTCTCATCGATCTCGACTGCGCTAGAACCGTCGGACCTGATCGATTGGCTCAATGGGTATCTGACGCCCATGACGGAGGCTATTCTTGAAGAACGCGGTACTATCGACAAGTTCATCGGCGATGCCATCATGGCGTTCTGGAATGCGCCCCGGCGTGATGAAACCCATGCGCGAGGCGCGCTGCGCGGGGCGTTGTCGCTGGTGAAAGCGGCGGAGGCAATGAGTGTCGGGTATGTCGCGAAGGGATTTCCCCCTGCACGCATCGGTGTCGGTCTCAATACTGGCCCGTGCAGCGTGGGGCGGATCGGAGCCAAATCACGCCTCGACTATACCTGCATCGGCGATGCCGTGAACGTTGCCTCGCGGCTAGACGGCATGACCAAGGTGTATGGCCTCGATATCTGTATCGGCGAGGAAACCGTCCGTCAGGCCGAGGGTTTTGCCTTTATCGAGATCGACCGCGTCGAGGTGCTGGGCCGCAGTGGCGCGGCCCTCGACATCTACACGGTCGCAGGCGATGAGGACGTGGCGGCGACCGACGCCTTCCGCACCGCAAAGGCCGATTGGGAGGACGCGCTCGCCGCCTATCGCGCGCGCGATTTCGGTGCTGCCCGTGTTGCTTTTTCCGAGATTGCGGCACAGCCATCCCTGGCCATCGACCTTGGTACCGCTGCTCTCGAAATGCTCACGCGGATCGAGGAACTTGGCTTGAAACCTCTGGCGGAGGATTGGGATGCGGTGTACAGAGCGACCCATAAATGAGGGAAGTAGCTGATATCGTTTTTCAGGTCTGGGGGGCACGCGGATCGATCTTTTCGGGAGGAGCCGACAAGACCGAATTCGGGGGCGATACGACCTGTTTCAGCCTCGCCACTGGAGCAGGCATGACGATTATCGATGCCGGATCGGGCCTGCGCGCCATGGGCGAGGCAATGGATTTGCGCGCCATCGAAACCGCCACCGAGATCGACCTGCTGCTCACCCATCTCCATTTCGACCATATCTGCGGGCTGCCGTTCTTCGAACCGATCTTCTGCGACAATACCATCCTGCGGATATGGAGCGCGGCTTTCGAGCGTGACGAGGATTTCCGCGATACTCTGTCGCGGGCGATGTCGCCCCCAATCTTCCCCAGTTTCCGCCACTGGGACAGCGTGCGCCTGTGCACCGCGCTGCCGGGGATCGCGATTCCGCTGGCGATGGGCGGCACGGCCGTGCCTTTCCCGCTCAACCATCCCGACGGTGCCTTCGGATGGCGGATCGATTGCGAAGGCAAATCCTTGACCATCGCTTCCGACCACGAGACCGGTAACTCCGCGATTGACGCCCGTATCGTCGAGGCCGCCAACGACACCGACCTCCTCGTCTGCGATGCGACCTATACGGATGAAGAAATCGTGCATCGAGGCGGCTGGGGCCATTCTACCTGGCGGCAGGGCATCGACCTCGGCGAGGCGGCGGGCGCACGCCATATGCTGATGACCCATCACGACCCCCAGCGCGCCGACGGCGAAATCGAGATGATGGAGCATGACGCCCGCGCTCGGAACGAGGCCGTTACCTTCGCACGCAGTGGCTGGACGCATATTCTCTGACATATCGGTGACGCTGGCACGACAAGATCGACGGCCTTGGATAGGGTCCATGCCGTTTGCGTCCTTCGGGCGCGCCCGAAGGGCGCTGCGCAACGCCAGCCAGTTCAAGCCCTCATGCCCGACAATTCACTTCTCCTCTTTGCGCTTCCGTCATCCCGTTCCCATATGAAGGGGACAGAAATGGAGAGACCGCCATGCGCCGCGACCCCAAGGTCATTATCGTCGATACCCGCAACGCCTCCGATTACGAGCGCGACCAAATTCGCGAGATCGCGGAATGGAAAGGGGCCGAGCCGGGGCAGGTCGCCCGCTGGATAGGCAAGCTCGCCGGTCCCGTCGATCGCGCCATCCGTTCTGCTCTCACCGAGGAAACCGTCGAGAACGCCTTGGCCGAAGCCAATCGTTTGGCCGGAAAATCGCTGGCAGAGCGCGGCGACGAGGCTCCGGCAGACCTCGAAACCGCCGATGCGGCGGCGCTGGACACCCGCAACTGGGCCGTCGGCTACGCGGCGGCAGGGGGTGCGAGCGCCGGAGCGACGGGCATCCTCGGGTTGGCCATCGATATCCCTTTCACCATCACCATGTCCCTGCGCGCCATCCGCCGGATCGGGGCCGATTACGGCTTTCGCGAAGAGGAAGAGGGTGATTTCGCCATGCGCGTCCTCGCCGTGGCGGCGGCCAATTCCGCGCACGAGAAAGAGTACGCCATCGCCGTGATCGAGAAGGAGGCCGAGCCGCAGGCTTCCAATGTGGGGGCGTCGCGCTCCGCCTTCGCGAAGGAAGGCGCGGTCTACGCGACCCGCTCCATCGCGGCGGCAGTGGCCAAGAACCTCGTGGGCCGCAAGGCCGCACAGGCGATCCCGGTCGTCGGCGCGGCCATCGGTGCGGCGGCCTCCATGTCCTTCCTCGACGACGTCTGCACCGCCGCCCGCCGCCTCTATCAGGAACGCTACCTCCGCGACCGCGCCATCCTCGAACAGCCCATCGGCTGAATTCTGTACCTCTGGTCCGGGGCCGGTCTCCGCAAGAAATGGCACCGCGCTGCAAGAGTGTTTTCAGCGACCATACTGAAACGCCCCCCACCGTAGGAAAGAAGAAAATATTTCGTACTTTGAAATGAATTGCATTTCTTCTGGTTGACTCCGACGCTTCGGACACACGGAGGACGTTATGAATATCGGTGCGGGATCTTTGGGGACGCCATCTATCAAAAGCTTTGGGTCGAGCGGGGGCTCGACTGGCAGTTCGTTCAGCCAGATTGCCGGTGGCGGAACGGTCTCGAGTGCTGGTTCCGGCAAAGGCGGCTCTGCAACGGCAGCCGGGGCATCCGGTGGCGGTGGCCCGACGCAGGGTGCTCAAGCTGGAAGCAGTGCGTCCATGAAATTACAATCATCCGCGCCCGGCTCCCAAGCGCAGCACGGCGGCGGTTCCGGATATCATCAGGGGACCGTTTCATCCGTCGTTGCCGTGGCCGGGGCGATTGGTGGGGCGTCTGCGTCGGGCGGTTCTGCGGTCGAAGCGGCAGGTGCACCGGGGTCCGCGACAGCGGGCGGTACGACATCCTCTCTCTCGTCTGCCGATCTGCTGACGACCTTCGCGCCAGTGTCGAGCAAGCGGCGTTAGACGCTTAAAGTAAGGCGCAAACGTCTATTCCCCCTCCACCCAATCGAGGACCAACCCGCTCCACCCTTTCGGGATCGCATGGCCCCCAGGATGCAGCGCCATGGCCAGCGCGGACCCTTCGGCACAACTCTCCCAGCGCCGTATCTGATACGGCCCGACCCGCCCGAACCCGTCCGGCGCATCCGTTTCGCACCTCGCCGTATCGCGCAGGATCGACAGCCCCGCGAACACGTCGCCCTGCCGGATACCGCTCCCCACGATCCGCCCTTCCAGTGGCACGACGGGGTCCGACCAGCCATGGGTATGGTACAGCCGAACCGGCCCCGAGCATCGCTTCGGCAAAGGCCGCCACAGTACCCCGGCAATCGGCGCATAGGCCGCAAACGCCTCCGGCTCGGAACACGCCACCCGCCACGTCATCATCCCCCCGAGCGAAAACCCCGCGAGCACGATCCGCCCCGGATCGAGATCGAACCGCTCCACCGCATCCGCCGCAACCGCGCGCAGAAAGGCGACATCGTCGCGGCTCCCCGGATTGCCCCGCGCATTCCAGGTGCCGCCCGTCTCGCCTTTCCGGCGCGGCACCCCCTGCGGCGCGATCACCGCATAGCCGCGCCCGAGAAACGCCGTCACCAGCCCGCGATTGCCGATGACCCCAGCGCCCCGGCCCCCGTAACCATGCAGGAACACCACCCCCGGATGTGGCCCCTCACCATCAGGAGCCTCGCCATGATAAACCCCGCCCTCGATCTCGCAGGGCAGGTCCGCCGCCCCGCACGCCACCGCCTGCACGGGCAGCAGCGCTATCGCCGCTACCCCGATCATTCTCGCCAATCCGGTCATTTTGCGCCCCTCGGTTTCCCCGATAAGGATGGGGCGTTCCAAGCACGGGTCACGCGCCCTGATGGGCGGACATGGGGGCGACGGCGCCACATGGCCATAGCCCTCCGGTGCGGTTGAGTTGGAGATTATCGCGATCCAATATCCCGTTGAGTAGATCGCGTGCCGCAATCACCCTTCGAGACGCTCGCTGCGCTCGCCCTCAGCATGAAGCAAGTACCTGTTTTCATATTGCAACCTCATCCTGAGGAGGGCCTTAGGCCCGTCTCGAAGGATGCTCCGGATCGCGCTCAATAAGTCGCCCTCCCACCGCTGAGGTCGAACACGCCCCCGGTCGTAAAGCTGTTCTCCGCCGAGCATAGCCACCCGATCATCGCCGCCACTTCCTCGACCGTCACGAACCGCCCGCGCGGGATTTTCGAGAGCATGTAGTCGATATGCTCCTGCTTCATCTGATCGAAGATCGCGGTCTTCGCCGCCGCAGGCGTCACGCAATTCACCGCAATATCGTGGTCCGCCAGTTCCTTGCCCAGCGATTTCGTCAGCGCGATCACCCCCGCCTTCGACACCGAATATGCGCTCGCATTCGGATTGCCTTCCTTCCCCGCAATCGAGGCCACCGAGACGATGCGCCCATAGCCGTTCTTGACCATACCCGGCACCAGCGCCTTGCAGCAATGGAACGGCCCGTCGAGATTGACCGCCATGACCTTCTTCCACTCCGCGATGTCGTAATCGGCCACCGTCGCATTCGCCCCCGCGATCCCCGCATTGTTCACGAGAATATCGACCCGCCCCATCTCCGCTTCGGTGCGCGCCGTCGCAGACCGCACCGCATCCCAATCCGCCAGATCGACCTCGATGAACGACGCCCCGATCTCTTCGGCAGTGCGTTCAGCCAACCCCCGATCCCGATCCCACAGCGTCACGGTGGCTCCGCCCCCGATCAGCCGCTCGGCCACAGCCCGCCCAATCCCCTGCGCGCCCCCGGTCACAACCGCCATGCGGTCTTTCACGTCGATCTGGTTCATGTCTTTTCCTCCGCTCGGTATCCGGCAATACTTGCCCGCTTGCGCATCCTTTGCCAAGCTGTCCTCTGCACGGCAATCGCCGGGCGTTATCCCGGAGCAACGCCATGACCCACGACACCCGCGCCAACAAGGAACTCCGCTCGCAGGAATGGTTCGATAATCCGAACAATCCGGGCATGACGGCGCTCTATGTCGAGCGGTACCAGAATCAGGGCTACACCCGAGAAGAGCTGCAATCGGGCCGCCCCATGATCGGCATCGCCCAGACGGGCAGCGATCTGGCCCCCTGCAACAAGATTCATATCTTCCTCGCCGACCGGGTCCGCGCGGGCATCCGCGATGCGGGGGGCGTCCCCATCGAATTCCCGGTCCATCCCATTCAGGAGACCGGCAAGCGCCCCACCGCCGCTCTCGACCGCAACCTCGCGTATCTCAGCCTCGTGGAAGTGCTGCACGGCTATCCCATCGACGGCGTGGTCCTGACCACCGGCTGCGACAAGACCACCCCGGCCATGCTCATGGGGGCGGCGACTGTGGATTTGCCTGCCATCGTCCTGTCGGGTGGCCCGATGCTCGATGGCTGGTGGAAGGGCGAGCTGGCCGGGTCCGGCACCGTGGTGTGGGAGAGCCGCCGCCTCATGTCCGAGGGCAAGATCGACTACGAGGAATTCATGTCCCGCGTCTGCGCCTCCGCGCCCTCGCTTGGCCATTGCAACACCATGGGAACCGCCTCGACCATGAACGCGCTGGCCGAGGCATTGGGCATGAGCCTGCCCGGTTGCGCCGCCATTCCTGCGCCTTTCCGTGCGCGGATGGAAATGGCTTACAACACCGGCAAGCGCGCCGTGGAGATCGTCCGCGAGGATCTCCGCCCGTCGGCCATCATGACCCGCGCCGCCTTCGAGAACGTCATGCGCGTGAACACCTGCATCGGCGGCTCGACCAACGCCCCGCCGCACATCACCGCCGTCTCCCGCCATGCGGGCGTGCCGATGAGCGTGAAGGACTGGGAAACCGAAGGCTTCGCGTTGCCCCTGCTCGTGAACATGCAGCCCGCCGGAAAATACCTCGGCGAAAGCTTCGAACGGGCCGGGGGCGTCCCCGCCGTCATGGGCGAAATGCTCGCGGCTGGCCTGCTCCACGGCGATGCGATGACCGTCAGTGGCAAGACGGTGGCCGAAAATCTGGCCGACCGCCGCAGTGAAGATACCGACGTAATCAAGACTGTCGCCGCCCCCATGCGCGAGGATGCCGGTTTCCTCGTCCTCTCGGGCAATCTGTTCGATTCTGCGCTGATGAAAACCAGCGTCATCTCCCCCGAATTCCGCGCGCGCTTCCTCTCCGATCCGGGCAAGGAGGGCATCCACGAGGCCCGCGCCATAGTCTTCGAGGGACCGGAAGACTACCACGACCGCATCAACGACCCCGCGCTGGAAATCGACGAGCACTGCATCCTCTTCATTCGCGGCGTCGGCCCGGTTGGCTATCCCGGCTCGGCTGAGGTGGTGAATATGCAGCCGCCCGATGCCGTACTGGCCCAGGGCATCCCGCATTTGCCCACCGTGGGCGACGGGCGCCAATCTGGCACGTCTGAGAGCCCCTCCATCCTCAACGCCTCGCCCGAGTCGGCGGTGGGCGGTGGCCTCGCCTACCTCCACACCAACGACCGCGTGCGCCTCGATATCCCGAACCGCCGCATGGACGCCCTCGTGGACGATTCCGAATGGTCCGCCCGAAAGGCCGCATGGAAGCCGAACATCCCCGCCCACCAGACCCCATGGCAGGAAATCTATCGCAACCATGTCGGCCAGCTCGACGGCGGCGGTTGTCTCGATTTTGCAACGAATTACCAGCGGGTCGGCGAGGTGCTGCCGAGGGACAATCATTGAGTCCGACAGCCGAAAGGGCCATACTTGTATGGCATCAGGGAGCGAGGACGCCATGAAGACGGTCGCTGCCGACGATTTCGTGAAGAGTTTTTCGACCCACGCATGAACGGCGAAACACCAACCTGTACAGGAAGTGGAGGACGCTCTCGTCGTTCTGTCGGAACAAGCCATCGGCGTCTCGAAGCGACGGACACGCGCAAGGCCTATTACGCGCATGAACTCCCTGAAGATGTTCTTCAGGCGCTCGACCGAGAGTTGGAAAAACTTGCTGATGTCGAAAACTGCGGATAATCCTGTCATAAAATTCTGATGAGCCTCGTGTTTCCGAAGGTCGGTGACGTTATCAATTACGGGTATCTCTGGCGCCACGAAGCCGATGATGTACGGGAAGAGGGTCGAAAATACCGACCCGGTGCGGTTGTCGTGGCGACCGGTGAGGGTTTCGTCGCTGTCATGCCGATTACGCATTTGCCCCCCGTGAGCGGGACGACGGCGATTCAGCTCCTCCTCCGTGATCTTCGGAGACTTGGTTTCCACGACAGCGTCTCCTGGTTGATAACGAGCGAAGTCAGCATTTTCTATTGGCCGGGTACGACCTTTCACCCATCAGGCGTGATGATCCTCACAACGTCGTCTTCGGCTCGCTTCCCGAACGCACTGTCAAGCTGATGCTCCAGAATCTTAAAGAATACGTTCGGGAGGGAAGGCTGAGGAGCGTGAACGCGATTGATCCTTTCCCTTGCGCGACGCTCTCCGCAGCGTAGGGTGCGCGGAAAATCTTTTGGTAAAGGGGGACCACCACCATGAAACTGCTTCGCGTTGGCCCGCAAGGGTCCGAGAAACCCGCCATCGTCCACCCGGACGGCACCTATCGCGATATCTCCGGCCTGATCGGTGATCTGGCGGGAGACACGGTGTCTCTCCGGTCGCTCGATGCGATCCGCAATTCGGATATCGACCACCTGCCGGTCCTCGATGCGAGCGCGCGCATCGGGTCGTGCGTCGCCTCGACCCCGACCTTCCATTGCGTGGGCCTCAACTACAGGAACCACGCCAAGGAAAGCCGCATGGACGTCCCGACCGAG
>CALHLW010000211.1 GCA_938034615.1 uncultured Neomegalonema sp.
GGCCCTGCAGGCACTGTGGAGCATGAATGGCAAGAACACGAAATCCGATATGCCATTCAATTCGAAGCAATATATCTTGGTGTGGTGATCTTTTCTGCCTACGGACTAAAGGCTGAAAAGTCTGCTCCCTTGGTCTGACAAACCGTCACACTGTGGTCCATAGCGCGCGACTTTGATCATCTGCTTACTACCTTGAGGAGAAATTTTGTCAGCTAAGGAGATCATTATGCTAGACCTTGCCAAGGCGGACTCCGCAGGTGCGGGTGACCATATGCAGAGCGTCTTGAGGCTGATAGAGGAATCAGAGGCTGACTGCACTCATACTTCCGGTACTGCAGGCGACAGTTCTGACGACGACCGCAGCGCTTACACGCCTACACTCATTCATGTATCAACCCTGCAGCAGATACTCGAGCAAGAAGCTCTGAATCGATTGCTCGAAGCCGCGTCCGCGACACGACAGAATGTCGTCCTTGGCACTCAATCATGTGGCGATGGGTGCTGACCAGAGTCGAACTGAGCGGATCACGATCGATGACGATAGTCAAAAACTGAAATCTTCGTTCGATTTTACTCCTTAATGAAATGCGGTAAATTTCCGTAAACTCCGTCTATTTCGAAAACGTTGCCCGTTGCCGTCGCCGAGAGGCTGATCCGAATTCTCAGCGCGGATGTTCTTTCATTGATCGGTATTCCTTCTGCCAAGATTGCCAATATCATTCATCGCTGCCCCGTATGAACGAAGCCTATCCGCCACGATGACCATCGGGAGGCCAATTCAAGTAAGAGTGCATCCCACGACCCTGCCCTTTCAGATCTTGGCAGCAAAGATCGACCCGAACTTGTTCCACCAAAATCGGGGCGTCTATGGATGATATCGATCCCCGTTCAATTATATCAGATTCAAGCGCCATCGCTGGCTGAGACAACCGCTATGCGGATATTGCAGCGCCCCGACAGGCGTTTGGAGCCATCAATAAAGTCCGTCTATCTCCAGCGGCAGGGGGACGAGGGGTGGGGGGGTGATCAATAGGCTGGGAACGGTAGTAGGGATGGTCTCGCTTCTGCGCAGGCGCTCGTATTTCTCGCGCGAGACACGGGCGACGGTGGTGCGGTCGCGCAGGATGGTCGGGCGCAGGAAGACAAACAATGTGCGCTTGGTGCGGCCCACAGTATCCGAGCGGAACAGGCGTCCGGCGACGGGGATATCACCCAGTAGCGGCACCTTGCGTTCGGCGGTCGTTTGATCGTCAGTGATCAGGCCGCCCAAGACTACCGTTTCGTTGTTGTCGGCCAAGACGGTGGTGTTGATGCTGCGCCGGTTGGTAATGAGATCCGCTGCGCCAACGACATTGGCGTCGATCAGCGATGAAACCTCCTGCTCGACTTTCAGGCGCACGACATCGCCCTCGTGGACACGGGGCAGGACGCGCAGCGTGATGCCGACATCCTCGCGTTGAATGGTGGTGAAAGGGTCGGCGGAATTGCCGTCAATGGTAAAGCTGCCCGTCAAAAAGGGTACATTCTGACCGACGACGATCTCCGCTTCCTGATTGTCGAGGGTCGTCAGGCTGGGGGTCGAGAGGAGGTTGGCGTTGCTGGAGGTGGCAAGCGCCTGCAACAGAATGCCGAATTCGTCGCCTGCGCTGATCCCCGCAGCCAGCCCTTCGGTAAGCAGATTTGCAGCAGGAACGCCAAGCACGCTGAGCACGTTGCCGAGTGACACGCCGACATTCGAGAAGGAGGTTCCCGCGAGCCCTGTATCGGGGGCAGCATCCCCGAACCCGAACTGGATGCCGAGTTGTTCGCCAGCCGCACCGGTAATCTCGACGATGGCGGCTTCGATCAGCACTTGCGGGCGGCGGCGGTCGAGTTCTTCGATCAGGGCGACGGTCTGCTCGACAAGGCGCGGGGCGCCGCGCAGGACGATAGCGTTGCTGTCCGGGTCGGGCTGGATCGCAATATCCGGTGGCGTATCGTTGCGGTCTGTATTCTGGGCGCGGCGGGCGCGTGCATCCTCGACCAGCGCCGGATCGGGGGCGGCGAGCGGTGTTTCGGGTGCGTTCAGATCGGTTCCAGCGGTGGCAAGACCGCTGACCAGATCGCCACTGTTTCGGTCGCTATCCAGAGAACGGGCGACAGGGTTCTTGGCGGCGGGTTCGAGACCGACGATCTCTTGAAGAATATCCGCCAACGCCTCGGCATCGGTATGGCGCAGGCGGTAGACGCGGGTTATGTCCTGAACCTTGGCCGCACCGGGCTGGTCGAGCTGACGCGCGAGGCGATCGAGTTCGGCGACGGCGAGGGGGTCGCCGCGCAGCAGCAGCGCGTTGCCCCTCTCATCTACGGCGATATTCGGGCTATTGGCCGCGCCCTCACCTATGGCGTTCAGCGCCTCGGCCACATTTGCGGCTTCGGCAAAGCGCAGGGGAACCACGGCTGTGTTGGCGGGCTTTACGCCGTCGAGTTGCGCCGCGAGCGCTCGGATCTGTGCAATGCTGGCCGGGTCGGCGCGCACGATCAGGGTATTCGAGCGCGGATCGCCGGAAACACGAGGCGTGGCTCGACCTGCGGCTTCCGCTGCTGGATCGGCGACGATGGCCTGAATTGCCGCCGCAACCGTGGCAGCGTCGCCATTACTGAGCGGGATAGTCACAAGGCTCGGAGCTTCAGCCTGTGGTCGGTCGAGCGCAGTGACGAGGGTGCGGATCTCGGCGACCGTAACAGGGTCGGCGCGCACGATCAGGGTGTTGCTCTGGGCATCGGCGGACACCCGCGCCGGAGGCTTGGCGAGCACGGCCCCGTCGGCCCCGACGCTTCCCTCATCGGGCGAGCCGTCCAGCGTCGCTTGGATCGCCGCCGCGATGCTGCTGGCATCGCCATAGCGCAAAGGGATCGTGACCAGATTGACCGCTTCGGTCTGTCGCCGGTCGAGGGTCGAGACAAGGGATCGGATTTCACCGACCGTCACCGGGTCGGCGCGGATGATGATGGTATTGCTCTGGGCGTCAGCAGAGATGCGGGCCGGGAACTTGCCATCCGCCAACGCCGTGGCCGGATCGCCGATGGTCGCCTGAATCGCCGCCGCAATGCTGGTGGCGTCACCGTATTGCAACGGGATGGTCGCTAGGCTGATCGCCCCGCTCTGCTGGATATCGAGGGTCGCCACGAGCGCGCGGATTTCGGCGAGCACCCGGGCCGAGGCGCGCACGAGTAACGTATTGCTGCGGTCATCGGCAGAGATGCGGGGACCGGCGACGGGTGGCGGTGGCACGGCCCCTTCGGCCAGCGGGACAACCTGAGTTGAGGCTTGTGCCAGCACGGCCTGAACGGCTTGGGCCACCGTGCTTGCCTTGGCAAATCGCAGCGGGATCGTGGTCAGGGTCTGCATTTCGGGAGGCGGGACAAGCGGTGTGGTTGCCACGTTCGGGGGGCGGTCAAGTTGTGCCACGAGCCGTCGGACATCGGCAATCTGGTCCGGTTCGCCCCGCACGAGCAGGGTATTCGTCGCCCCGTCGGCAGAAATCTGTGGTCCGGGCCGCGCACCTGGCTGGGTGGCGTTGCCCACGACCTGAATGATCGCTTCGGCAACCTCGGGGGCCTTTGCGAATTGCAATTGGATCGTCTCGATCTGTCCGCGTTTGTCCTGATCGAGCTGGGCGACGAGGCTTTGCATCCGGGCCACGTTATCGGCGCTGTCGGTGATGACGATGGCATTGGGGCTGGCAAGAGCCTGCAAGGTGCCAAAGGGCGCAACGAAGGGGCGCAGAGCGGTGACCGCCTCGCTCGCACTGAGAGTGTCGAGCACGATCTGACGGGTTATGATGTCCTGCCCGCCGACCGTATCCAGGTTGCCCATCGTCGCGACGCCCTGACTGACCTTCGCCTGCGGCACGATGCGCCAGGCCGCGCCGCTGCGCAGGGCGGCATAGCCCTGTACCTGAAGTATCGACTGGAACAGTTGCCACACGCCCTCTGCGTCGAGCGGTTCGGAGGAGATGACCGTGACCTGCCCGTCGACGGCGGGATCGAGGATCAGAGTGCGGCCCGTAATTTCGGAGACGCGCTCGGAAAATTCCTGAATCTCCGCATCGCGCAGGTTGATAACGAAGCTGGTCTCGCCCGTATCCTGCGCCGTGGCGGGCAAGGGGAACGCGAGACAAGCGATCACGGTGAGGCTGGAGCCAAAGCGGCGCATCATGGGCATATTCATTTCCAAAAAACGCTCATTTCAGCGGAAAGGACAGGATTACGCGGCGACCGTCGCGCAGGATTTCGACACGGGCATGGCCGGAGGCAGCGACTTTTTCGAAAAGTCTGCGGTCTTTCTCGATATTGCCGACCGTCTCGCCATTGACGACTGCGATCACGTCACCGGGGCGCAAACCCGCACGGGTAACGCCGCTGGCGGGGGCAGGGCCAATCTCATACCCCTGATCGGTCAAGGACACGCCGAATCCGTCGAGCACGGTCTGAGGATTGTCGATGATCCGCTGACGGTAATAGTCGATCATTTCATCGGCAGAACCGCGCGGGGCGATTGCGCCGGCGGGGCCTTGCGTATTGGGAACATGAAATTTTTGGGGGATCAGGGCACGCTGATGGGCGACTCCGGCGACGCGCCGGTTCTCCTCGGTGGTAAAACCGAGAAAGGTGTCGTGCCCCTCGGCCTCAAAGAGAACGCCATCCTGACGAACCGCCTTGAGTTGAACGCCCGGCAAGGGGGCATCGCCGACACCCAGCGTCTTCACCTCCGCACCTTTGATTGCGATCATGGCGAGCGAGCGTTCCGCCGGAACGGCCATGATGATGCCCTGCAAGGTCAGGTCGAGCAGCCAGTCGGAATCGGGTCTGGCGTCCTCTACCGGATCGGGCGGCGGAGCCACGACGACTCGCGTGCCGAAGGGGGCAAGGTCGAGGATCGGTCCAATATCGAGCGGCTCCGGGGCCTCAACCGGTGCCGCGATACGGGGTGGCGGCGGCGTATCGAGGCCGTTGACGCGCCAAGTCAGCATAGCCCCCGCATGGGCGACACTCGCGATCACCGTGAGGACCACCAGCACAACGACAGTCTTGACCAGCATCTGCATCATCGCGCGTCGCGCGTCAGAAAGCCGGTCAGGCGAGCAAGAGTTGTCACATCTGACGGATCACGAACCGCAATGTCGATCCGGGCAAGATCAGGGTCGTCAGTCGCTTCGACACTCTGACGCAGGGTCCAGGTCGCACCGAGCATGGACGCTTCACCGTCGCGGTCGGAAAGGGGGTGCAGCCCGGCGGCAAGCTCTGCCATCCGGTTCTCGGCAACCCATTGGGCTACCGCGCGGTTTTCCAGCGCGGCAATGCGGTTGACATGGGTTTCGGTCGCGCCGACGATCGCAATTCCAGCTACCGCGAGGACGACAAGGGCGACGAGGGCCTCAATCAGGCTGAACCCTGCCTCCGGAGATGAGCGCGGGGCCATGGTCTATCCCGCCTCTGCTACAGCGCCGAGACCGTCAAAGCGCACTCGCCACGGCGTCTCGCCATCGCGAAGCACGAGGTCGAACGGGGCGGTAAAGCCATCCGCTTCAATCACATGGATGACCTCGTCCTCATCGAGAACAACACCGTGCGGCAGGGTATGCGCGGCGAAGACCGCGTCGACCTGCCTCGCCGGATCGGTGAACCGATAGCCGTCTGCCTCGGTTTCAAGATGCAGTGACGTGCCGGTTGACAATGTTTCGTCGACAGCATTGGCGAGGCGGATGACCAGCTTGCGCGCTTCGGTTTCAGCACTCGCGCGTGGGTCGCCGCGAAGGACCAGGACGCTGGCCGATGCCATGACCGCTACGATGGACAGCGCAACCAGCACCTCGACGAGCGTGACGCCCGCCAACGGATCACGCCGCCTCCGCATGATGCCCTTGTGTTTCACGATCCGGCCCGATTCGAGATGTCGGCATCAACGCCGCTTCCACCCGGCTTTCCATCGGCCCCGAGGGAGGTCAGCTCATATCCGGTGCGGTCGGCGCGGTAGATGTAGGCGTTGTCCCACGGGTCCGTGGGCAAGGCGGGCAGATAGCCGCCTTCGGACCAGTTCGACGGAGTGGGTGGGGCAAGGGGCTTGTCGACCAACGCCTCCAGTCCTTGCGCCGTGGTCGGGTAGCTTCGATTGTCGAGCCGATAGATTTCGAGCGCCCCGCCGATGGTTCGGATATCGGCAGTGGCGACGGTGACGCGGGCTTCGTCCGGGCGGCCGATGACATTGGGGACGACCATAACCGCAACGATAGCGATGATCACCAAAACGACCATCATCTCAAGGAGCGTAACCCCCGCCTCACCATCGCGGCGGTCGGGTCTTCTATGGGATCGGGCGCGATGTATTGTCATACTGATACCTTTTCCCGCAGAGTACGTTAACCGTATCTACGAATGAAACAGTTTTCGGGTTTCGGTCGTAGTTAAGAAAACATGAATCGAAAGCGTATCCCAAATGAACCGATCACGGCGATCCGCTGCACTCCCTGCGCCCCTTCGGCGAGAGGAAATGGCCTTTGCGGTTCATCCGTCGCGGGGCACGGCGGTGGTGGCGGTGCCAACCGAGCATGTTCATATGAGTCTCGTCGACCTGCCCTTGCCTTCCGCGCGCAAGCGCCTTGCCGCCGCGCCCTTTGCCATTGAGGAACGGCTGGCTGCGGGGCTCGACGGTGTGCATGTCGCGCTTGGTCCGGCGGTGGCCCCGAACCGGTATGTCGTCGCCGCCGTCAGCCATGAACAGATGAGCGCCTGGGTTGCCGCATTGGAGGAAGCGGGGATCAAGCGTGCGCGCCTCGTGCCCGATGCCATGACCGTGCCGCCGAACCCGGATGGCTGGTCGGTCTGGGCCTTGGGCGACCGCGCCCTCGTGCGCCGGGCGGATGGCACGGCCTTCGCGACCGCAAATTTGCCGCTGATGTGGCGCGCTGCCGGAGAGCCGATGGTGCGTGCCTTTGGGGAAGGTGAAATGCCCGGCATCATCGTGGCAGAGCGGCTTGAGCGGCCACAAACCCCGGCGATGGACAAGGCCGTTTTCGATCTGCGGCAAGGAAAATATGCACCCGGCGGAGAGAAAACCTCCGGTGGATGGCTACGGGCCGCGATGATCGCGCTTG
>CALHLW010000212.1 GCA_938034615.1 uncultured Neomegalonema sp.
CCGCTGGTGCAGGTCGATGAGCGCAACTGGGTGCTGGAACTTTTCCACGGCCCGACGCTGGCCTTCAAGGATCTTGCGATGCAGCTTATCGGGCTGCTGTTCGATCATGTGCTGGAGGCCCGCGACGAGCGCGTCACCATCGTCGGGGCGACCTCCGGCGATACCGGCTCGGCAGCTATCGAGGCGTTTCGCGGCAAGGCGCGCGCGGATGTCTTCATTCTCTTCCCGCATAACCGCGTGTCGGAGGTGCAGCGCCGTCAGATGACCACACCCACCGAGGCCAATGTCCACGCCATCGCGGTGGAGGGGGATTTCGATGATTGTCAGGCCCTCGTCAAAGCGATGTTCAACGATTTCGAGTTCCGCGATGCGATGAAGCTGGGCGCGGTCAACTCGATCAACTGGACGCGCGTGATGGCGCAGATCGTCTATTACGCGACCTCGTCGCTGGCCCTTGGCGGCACAGAGCGCAAGATCGCCTATTCGGTGCCGACCGGCAATTTCGGCGATATCTTCGCGGGCTATGTCGCGCGCAAAATGGGCTTTCCCATTGGCGACCTGGTCATCGCCACCAACGAAAACGATATCCTGCACCGCACGGTCGAGACGGGCCGCTACGAGATCGAGGGTGTCACACAAACCCTGACCCCCAGCATGGATATTCAGGTCTCCTCCAATTTCGAGCGCCTGTTGTTCGACCTCGCCGACCGCGAGGGCGAGGCGGTGTCGCAGATGATGGACGAGTTGAAAACCACCCGCGCTATGGCCCTGCCACAGGGCCAGCAGGAACGGCTACGCGCCGGGTTTGCCTCGGCCCGTGTGGACCGCGCGACGACGCTGGAAACGATCCGTGAAACCCGCCGCAGCATCGGCATGACACTCGATCCGCACAGTGCTGTCGGCCTCGCCGCCGCCCGCCGGAAAGCAAGCCCTGAACAACCAATGGTCACGCTCGCCACAGCCCATCCCGCCAAATTCCCCGACGCCGTGCGCGAGGCCACCGGCGTCGAAACGCCCTTGCCCGAGCGGATGGCCGACCTCTACGACCGCCCCGAACGCATGACCGTTTTACCCAACGACCTCGCCGCAATCGAAGCCTTCATCCGCAAGGAAGACGCCACATGAGCGAAATCTCAATCGAAGGTGGGCGCATCCGTGCGACGACCCTGCCGAACGGTTTCCGGGTCATCACCGAGCATATGCCCTTCGTGAAATCGGCGGCGCTGGGCGTCTGGGTCGCGGCGGGGTCGCGCAACGAGACGCTGCCGGAGGCGGGCCTGTCGCACATGCTCGAACATATGGCCTTCAAGGGCACGACGAAGCGCACGGCGCGGGGGATCGTGGAGGAAATCGAGGATGTGGGCGGTGATCTGAACGCCTATACCGATTACGAGATGACCGCGTATCAGGCGCGGGTGCTGGCCGAGCATGTGCCGTTGGCCCTCGATATCATCGCTGATATCCTGCGTGATTCGTCCATCCTGCCCGAGGAGATCGAGCGCGAGCGGCAGGTGATCCTTCAGGAGATCGGCGAACGCAACGACATGCCCTCGATGGTCGCGATGGAGACCCTACAGGAAATCGCCTTCCCGGATCAGCCCCTCGGTCGCCCGATCATCGGCTCACCCGAAAGCGTGATGTCCTTCGAGCGCGATATCATCGCCGGGTATATGGATCGTCACTACGTCCCCTCGCGCATGATCCTCTCCGCCGCCGGATATGTGGACCATGACGCCATCGTCCGCGATGCCGAGCGGCTGTTCGGTGATATGCCTGCCCGCGAGGCCATTGCCGCCGATCCGGGTCACTACGCCCCCGGCCGGAACCAGACATTTAAGGCCAGTGAGCAGGCGCATCTCGTCTTCGGGTTCGATGCTCCGGACAGCCGCGATATCGAGGCCCAGTTCCGGGCGCAGACGGCCGCGGCGGTGCTTGGGGGTGGCATGTCCTCGCGTTTGTTTCAGGAGGCCCGCGAAGAGCGGGGCCTGTGTTACTCGATCTTCAGTTACGCCGATTCCTTCGCCGATGCCGGTCTTATGACCGTCTATGCGGCCACGAGCGCCGGTCAGTCGCAGGAACTGGCAACTCTCATCCTCGATGTGATGGAGCGCACCGCCGAAGACGTGACCGATGCCGAGGCCAGCCGTGCGCGCGCCCAGTCGAAGGCAGGGATGCTCATGGGCCTCGAATCCCCCATGCGCCGCGCCGAAACGCTGGCCCGTCAGATGGTGTTGCGGGGTCGTCCCTTCCCGATGGATGAAATCGAGGCGCTTATCGATGCGGTGGACGCGGCCTCGGTTCGCGATGCCCTGCGCGCTATCCTAGACGGCCCCGCGCCAAGCGCGGTCTACCTCGGACCAGAGGGCGGCGGATTGCCGGACGGCCTCGCCAAGGCCGCCTGACACCCATGGGCGGCTGGTGGTCGTTCCTGACCGGCAGGGGGCGTGACGCTGCCCTCCCGGTCCTTCAGACGGACAGGCTGGAACTGCGCGTGCCCGAGATCGAGGATTTCGGCGAATGGGTGCGCCTGCGCCGGGCAAGCCGTGACTTCCTGCAACCATGGGAGCCGGAATGGCCGCGCGATCACTTGTCGCAGCGCTCCTTTCGCCGCCGGGTCCGATGGGCGCGATCCGAGGCGGAAAGCGGACGGTCCCTCTCGTTCCTGATGGTTTCGCGATATCCCCGGCGGATGGTCGGGGGCATTACCCTCAGCAATATACGGCGCGGCCCCTCGCAGTGCGGGACATTGGGCTATTGGGTCGGCGAAGAACACGCGCGGCGCGGCTACATGACCGAGGCCACCGACGCAGTTGCCCGCCACGCCTTCACGCAGATGCGCTTGACCCGACTGGAGGCCGCCTGTCTGGAGGAAAATACAGCGTCACGCGGCTTGCTCGCCGCCTGCGGTTTTCATTTCGAGGGAGTCGTGCGCTCGTACTTGGAGGTCAACGGCGTCGTCCGCGACCACATGCTCTTCGCACGCATCGCCGAAGATGGGGACGAAGGCTAGGCCGTTCCGCCCTCCGCCGACAGCAGTTCAGGCGAAATGCCCATCTCCGAGAGCGCCGCGACCCATTTATCGTCGTCTGATTCCCCGAACACGATATCGGGCACTGATTCGCAGGATAGCCAACCGTTCTGCTGAATTTCCTGCTCCAACTGCCCCGGTGCCCAGCCGGTATAGCCCAGCGCGATGATGCGCTTGCTCGGGCCAGCCCCTTTGGCGATGTCGCGCAGGATATCGACCGTGCCGGTCAGCATGAACTTGCCTGCGATGTCGAGGGCTGTCTCGCCCTGATAATCGCTGGAATGCAGCACGAATCCTCGCCCGCTCTCCACGGGACCACCGATGCGGATGGGGGTGGCGGAGGTCTGCTCATTGGGTTCGATTTCAAGTTGTTCGAGCAATTCGTCGAAACTGATCGATTCGGCAGGCTGATTGACGACCAGACCCATCGCGCCCTGATCCGAATGGGCGCAGATGAGGATCACGGATCGATGGAACCTGTCATCGCCGATGCCAGGCATCGCGATCAGGAACCGTCCTTCGAGATCGGCTTCTTCCATGGCCGCCGCCTTTCCGTCGTCGCTGCTCATGCTGTACAAATGGTGCTTTGCACAGGTGTCTTCAACATCTTGTTCAAACCATGCCCTGCACCCATACTCCACTCTCTTGGGGACGAGGGCGAACTCAACGATGAATTGTAGATATTGCGGTAACGTTTACACCGACGAAGACCGCACCTGTGGTGGCTGTGGTGCACCGAAACACGCGCTGCGCCAGAAGGTGCTCGATGCTCCCGCGACCCCGGACCATTGGTCGAACTCTCTGAAGGACACGATCTATCGCGTGATGATCGGGACGGTCGTGCTGATCGTTGCCATGGTCGTTGCCGGGGCTATCGGCCTCGGGGCACTTGCCGGCATTCTCGCGTTCTTCTGGGTAATGCCGGTCGTCCCTTGCGTGCTGACCTATGCCGCATGGCGGGATGCGCGGGGAGATTGGGTCGGTTTCTTCATGCGCGGATTTCTGGTGTTTGCCATCTGGACGGCGGTGTCCATTGTCGTTCTGATGTCCATTGGTGTCGCGGCGTCGTTGTAGGTTTATTGCAGGGCAGGGCGATGGGTGCTATGCGCTGCGGGCTTTGCAAAAAGCCCGGTCGCAGCCTGTGCGAAAGGCGATAGATTGAGCAGGAAATTACCCTGAGGGTGGGCATTTTCCTGCGACTCTTTATAGTTGATCGCGTTCCGCACTACCCGGACAAAACAAGGATACCCGATGCAAACCCTCGTCGTCTGCTCCGGCGGACTCGATTCCGTGTCGCTCGCCCATAAGGTCGCCGCCGAGCGCGTGCTGGCAGGTCTCGTCACGTTCGATTACGGCCAGCGGCACCGGCGCGAGATCGACTGCGCGGCGATCTGTGCACAGCGGTTGGGCGTGAGCCATGACGTCATCGATATCTCCGGCGTCGGGCGGTCGCTGGGCGGGTCGGCCCTGACCGATGATATTGCCGTGCCGGATGGGCATTACGCCGAAGACACGATGAAGATCACGGTGGTTCCGAACCGCAACGCCATCATGCTGACGATTGCTTTCGGGATAGCCGCCGCGCGCCGGATCGGGGCGGTAGCGACGGCTGTTCATGGGGGCGACCACTTCATCTACCCCGATTGCCGCCCCGGCTTCATCGAGGCGTTCGGAGCGATGCAGGATGCGGCATTGGACGGCGATCCCGCCGTGGCCCTTTACACGCCCTTCCTGCACGGGCCTAAATCGGATATCGTAACCGAAGGCGCGCGGCATGGGACGCCCTTTGCAGAGACATGGTCCTGCTACAAGGGCGGGGAGCGCCATTGCGGGCGTTGTGGCACTTGCGTGGAACGCCGCGAAGCCTTTCATATCGCCGGGGTCAATGATCCGACCGACTATGCCGACCCGGATTTCTGGAGGAGCGTAATTTGATGTTCACGATCACGAAAGAGTTCGCCTTTTCCGCCTCGCATCAACTCCTGCGCCTGCCCGAGACGCATCAATGCGCGCGGCTGCACGGGCATAACTATACCGTGCGGGTTGAGTTGAGCGCCGCAGAGTTGGACGAGTACAACTTCGTGCGCGATTACGGGGAGCTGGCGGCCCTGAAGACCTATATCGACGATACGTTCGACCACCGGCATCTGAACGACGTGTTCGGCCATGACGACGTGACGGCTGAGTTCATCGCGAAGGCGCTCTACGACTGGTGCGCGGCGCGGTGGCCGGAGACGAGCGCGGTGGCGGTGAGCGAGACGCCGAAGACCTGGGCAATCTATCGGCCATGAAACCCTTGTTTAGCGGTCCTACTCCGCGCAGGCGGAGTATCCAGTCGTGCGCAATTGTATCTGGTGATGTGCAGGATGCCGAGCTGGATCATCTGTCTTCGAGGATGATGACAGGGAATTGGACGGCATTATGAGCCAATCCCTCCGCATCGCCGAAATCTTTGGCCCGACCATTCAGGGCGAGGGCGCGCTGATCGGGGTGCCGACGGTTTTCGTGCGCACGGGCGGCTGCGACTTCCGGTGTTCGTGGTGCGACAGCCTCCATGCGGTGAGCAGCGACTACCGCCACACATGGCGATCCATGAGTGCGCAGGATATCTGGGCCGAAATCCGGCGTCTGGCGCCCACGCCGTTGACCGTCACGCTCTCGGGCGGCAACCCGGCCACCCAGAACCTCGGTCCCCTCATCGCGCTGGGGCAGGCGGAGGGATATCGCTTTGCCATCGAGACCCAAGGCTCGGTGGTACAGGACTGGTTCAAAGCCCTCGATCTGCTGACTCTCAGCCCAAAACCGCCCTCCAGCGGGATGGCAACCGATCTGGCGATGCTCGATGCCTGCGTCGCCTCCGGGGCCGCGCGGACGGTGCTGAAGATCGTGGTGTTCGACGAGGTCGATTACGCCTACGCCCGCGAGATCGCTGCCCGCTACCCTGCGCTGGAAACCTACCTGCAACCGGGCAACCACACCCCCCCGGACCCCGAACGGACCCCCGACGACGACACGGCCACGGTCGATATGGAGGGGCTTACCGAGCGGATGCTCTGGCTGATCGAGCGGGCGATGGGTGACGGCTGGTACGATGCTACCATCTTGCCGCAGCTACACGTTGCGCTCTGGGGCAACAAACGCGGAGTCTGATATGTCCGACGAGACCATCTATAGCGGTTTGCAACAGCTTGGCAGCGCCACCACCCTGCCTGCCTCGCCGGAGGAGGCGGTGCTGGAGCGGGTGCCCAATCCGCAGGCCGATACGAAATACTGCGTGCGCTTCACCGCGCCGGAATTCACGTCGCTTTGCCCGATGACCGGCCAGCCAGACTTTGCGCATCTGGTGATTGATTATGTGCCTAGCGAGTGGTTGGTGGAATCCAAGTCGCTCAAGCTGTTTCTAGGATCATTCCGCAATCACGGAGCCTTTCACGAGACGTGCTCGGTGGGTATCGCACAAAGGCTGGTGCGTGAGCTGGACCCGGTTTGGCTGCGGATCGGAGCTTATTGGTATCCGCGCGGCGGCATTCCGATTGATGTCTTCTGGCAAACCGGCGAGCCACCGGCGGGGCTTTGGCTGCCCGATCAAGGTGTGCCGACCTATCGCGGGCGGGGGTAAAGCGTTACGCCGCGCGCAGGTTCCACGTGACTGCGCGGAACGGGATCAGCATCATTAGGGTGATCGACAGCTTTACGAGCCAATCAGCCACGCCGAAATTCACCCACCCGCCAGGGAAAATGGCGTCTCCGGTTCCAGCAAAGGCCATCACCCAGAAAATCAGGCTGTCTATCGTTCCCGCCAGAACCGAGGAAATCAGAGGGGCTTTCCACCATGTTCCCTCGCGCAAGCGGTTAAATACCGAGACATCGAGCAACTGCGCCGCCAGAAATGCCGTCCCAGAGGCGACAGGAATTCGGCCCGCATCGAGCCAGAAATCTTTGCTCGACAACAACTCCATGGCTGACACTGCCCCCATATCCGGCAGACTTTTCACGAACGAAATCGACCCGATCACTGAGAGAATAACGCCCAGAATAAAGCCGACAAAGATCACACGCCGCGCGGAGACGGCTCCGTAAGCGCGGTTCATCAAATCAGTGACAAGAAACGAAATCGGATAAATCAGCGCTGCCCATTGAATGTGCCCGCTGAAATTCAGCCCTGTCAAAGCATCCATGTCGATGCCGAGGATTGTTTTTACCGGTGTGGTTACCAGATAATTGGATGCTGCAACAATGACAGCCATCGCCAAG
>CALHLW010000213.1 GCA_938034615.1 uncultured Neomegalonema sp.
CTGAGCCTCACACGGCAGGCGGCGTTGCTCGGGATCAACCGTGGCAGCGGGCATTACCAGCCCCGCCCGGTCTCGGACGCCGGCCTTGAACCAGTGGGGCCTGTTCAAACAATCCGAGCCACCTCTGTTTCGATTATAGAAATGTTTCTAATTTTGGATCATAATTCTGATACAGTAAGTATTTATTCATAGTTTATATAGTATTAAAATCCATTGTTACTCCATAAAATTGCGCTTTTTGTTCAATTGGTATCCTTTTTTCAGCTATGATTGTCAATCGCCACACCTTCAAAAGGGACTGAGAAATGAAAACTACGAAAATCGCCGCTTTTGTCTGCGCTGCTCTCTTCACCGGACTTGCCGGCAATGCACACGCAGATGTCATTACCTACAACCTAACCGACACGCCCCATGCGAAGGAAGGTCTTCACGATGCCGGGTTCTACAAACGTGTTGGTGGTGAAGTAACCTTTCAGAGCCTGAGCTTCGAGCAGAATGGTGCGGCTGCGCAGTTCGTTTATGACGAGGATGCTGGGAGTGCGCGGTTATTCGGTCAGGCGTACAATATCAACGAAGGCGGTCTGTTCGATTTCGACCTGACTTATGACAATGTCTCCAGGAACGGCGACACCATCAGCCTCGGCGACATGGATACCGTCGGCGCCTTCGATGGCACGACAGTAACGGGCAAGGGGTTCACCCTTACGCTGGGCGATACCTTGACGGGCGATGGCTGGCTGACCAATGCCGTTCAAGGCAAGCATTTCGGTGATTTCCATTTTGCTGGTGTCGTCGCTCCGAGCACCAGCAGTGGTGGTGGCGGTCAGGTTCCCGCTCCTGGTCCGCTCGGTCTGATCGCTGCGATGGGTCTGTTCGGCTTATGGCGTCGTAAGCGTATGGCAGCCAAGTAATCCATCTTCATCAGATCGAGTACAGGGGCGGGCTTCATGCCCGTCCCTTTGCGTTTCAGCAGTCCGGCGGCGATCCTATCGGCAAGGCAGCACTTCAGAGCTATCGCGAGCCACTGCGAAAACCACGACGGCAATTATATCACCCTCGTCAACATCGCAGCCACCAGCATCAATATGCAGTGCATCAGTCGGTGACTTAATCTATTCGGATACCTGCCTCTTGAAAATCCTTAACGATTTCATCGGGCAAGGTAATTTTCCTAGCATTCAGAAATTGCCCTAAATTCGCAGGGTGCAAAAGTGCGTTGGCCCCACCACAACCCTCAAATATCTCCAGAGCCTCTTTATAATTACCGCGTGCCAATTCCCATTTCATCAAATTCTCAACGTAGCGAGCAACCGGACCGTAATTATCAATTACATGACGCATTATCTCTTTCATGGCATGCGTTTCTGCTGGGTCGTTCTGATGCGCCAAGGTTACTCGCGCCAAATCTCGAGCCAGCGAGAACCCGACATAAGGCATCTGAATCGTGGTATTCATCGATCTTTGTAGACCAGTATCAAAAATATCGGAAACCGCAGACTCAAGTGTATAGATCGGCGATAATTGGTTGAGAATATCCGACGGCACTTCATCTGACACCTTGGATTGCAGGAGTCGGGGTGAAGAATCGAAATTGAGATCAATACCTAATATATTCGCGGCCTGAGCGGCATCGTCATATATCCGCGCACGCGTTTCATCACTAAACATAGCGGTATTAAAATTGCGTGTCAGACTGGATTGTCGCATCATAATTTTTTCTGCGAGTGGTTGATGCATAGCACGCAGGTAAGTGGAGAATTGGCGATTAGCGATTAGCATGTGCCCTGCTGGCAAGCGATAGACCGTGCCGCCTAAGGGCAATTCTATATCATGTTCGGCATTGTAGTAACTTTGCGGTGACGTAAAACCAGGAAATGGGTTGATCGAAAAATTTAACGACCATTCTGGCTCTAGCCCGGCAAAGTTGCGCAGTTTGGTTTGAAACGCTGACATGTCGGTTCCAAAGGAGAACCCAAAGACATTTTCCTCACCAAAATTCTCACGCAAATACTTAATACGAGGAGCCAGTGGAAAAAGGTACCTTGCCATGACGGTGGCCGCCCAAAAACTGTACTCAGCATAAGCAGTAATGGTTTGATTTTGAGCTATATCGTGGAGATAGTGCGAATAGGCTCGCTCCAGCGGATCTCGAAGACAGACAACGATACGAACATCATGCCCTGCGAGCGTAGTTTTCATATTGGAGGTACTGTTCTCCAAATCATCGATGTACAATGGCGAGGCGTCTACATACACTCTATCACCAGACGCGCCGCCGTCGAAAAGTTCAAGATAGCTATCAATATCATTTCTTCGGCGAAAGAAATCCACTTCTTTGTTGCCCTTAGGCATCGCAAAGACGTCTGGTCTCTTGGCAGTTTCAGCGTAGAGAAAACTAGTGCCGCATTTTGGCAGACCCACAACAATCAAAAATCGTTTTTTCATTTAATCATCAACTCTTTAATACCGCCTGACAAGGGATCAGGAACACCGCACCTCAACGCAGTATAAGACATAGAAATGCGCGATGGTACCCGCGTGCAAAAATTTCGAACAAGTCTCGGGAGAAGCATGTGGTTCGCCACGCGCATGGGCCATCGTCGCACCAGCGTGAGCATCTCTCGTTGGCAGCCTATGCGCAGCAAATAGGAGATCGCACACGCGAGTTGCCCCTGATTTCCCCAGTCAACGCCCTTCCCCACCATCGAGCATGGCGTGGATCAGGGTGTGCTTCGGGGCCGGGGTGGTCGGGTAGGCGGTGCGGCTGTGGGTGAGGTCCAGGCCGAGGACGGCTTCGGCGAGTTTGTAGGTCAGCGGGCCGGGGTTGATGACGGGGACGGGGAGGCGCTCGGCGAGGTAGGCGTGGGCCTGATGCATCGTGGTGGAGCCAAGGAGGATGACATCGGCGCGGTCTTCCTGAATGCATTGGCGGGCGAGGGTCTCCAAAGCGGGGAAGATGTCTTCCTCCTTGCCCGCGAGAAGGCTCTGGTTATCGGGGGTCAGGTCGAGGGCACGGATCGAGGCGCAGGCATGGGCGAGCCCGAGGTCGCCCAGCGTCTTCTCGTAGAGATGCCGCCAATGGGGCCAGAGCGCGATGATCGAGAACCGCTGACCCAGCATCATCGCCATGAGGACGGACGCCCTGCCCGGCCCGATCACGGGGATGGTCAGTTCGGAGCGGAGCGCGGCCATGCCGCTGTCGCTCATGGTGTCGATGCAGACGGCGTCGAAACCCTCGGCCTCGGCCCGCAACCCCGCCTCCAACGCGCCGATCTCGGCGATGGCCATGTCGGATGCGCTGACGTAGTTCTTCGGGGCCGCGCGCACGGAGCGGAACTCGAAGGCGATGTCGGGGCCGAGGGAGACGGCGTCGAGTTGGGCGCGACGCTGGTCGCGATTGGCGTCCGTCATGGGGAACGGGACGATGACGAGCACTTTCTTCATGGCGGTATGGCCTCCATAATCGGGGAATGTGCGGCACGCAGAGGATTCCTGCATTCGCGGGAATGACAAAGGAAAATCGGGGGCGACCATGGAAGCGCTGACGACACTGGCCGAATTCACGGCGGAAGCGGAGGTTCCGGAGGCAGTGCGCGCGAAGACGGCGTTGATCCTCGCCGACACCATCGGGGCCATCGTCGGCGGGGCGGATGAGGCGGAAGTGCGGGCCTTGTCGGATCGGATGGCGGCGGGATCGAGCGGTCGGGCGGCGGTGATCGGGCGGGGGATGCGGGTGTCGGCAGGGACGGCGGCGTTCCTGAACGGGGTGGCCGGGACGACGCTGGAAATGGACGAGGGAAATCGATTCTGCAAGGGGCATCCGGGAGTGCATGTGATTCCGGCGGCTTTGGCGATGGCCGGGGACGGGGTGTCGGGGAGCGTATTGTTGTCGGCGATTGCGGTCGGGTACGAGGCGGCGGCGCGGGTCGGGATTGCCACGCAGCTGCGCCCGGCCATGCATCCGCACGGGACATGGGGTGCCATCGGCGCGACGGTTGCCGGGATGCGGTTGCGCGGGATGGGGGCCGAGGCGCATCGTGAGGGGATGAATATGGCGGCGAGCCTCGGGCTGTCGACGTCGCGGCGGACGATGCTGGAGGGGGGGACGGTGCGGAACGTCTTTGCCGGGGTGTCGAACCGGATGGGAGTGTTGGCGGTCGATCTGGTGGATGCGGGGTACACGGGAGATTCGAACGGGGTGGGAGAAGTGTTCGGGCGTGTCGTGTCGGATCGGTTCGACGAGGAGGCGTTGGATCGGGATTTGGGAGCGCCGTGGAATGTGGCGCGAAACTACTTCAAGGTGCATTCGTGCTGTCGATTCAATCATGCTGCGCTCGATGCGTTGGAGGTGTTGCTGGCGGAGGAACCGAAGGTGCAGTCGGGGGAACTCGCGTCTGTGTTGGTGGAAAGCTATGCGTTCGCAGCCGAACTCGATGACGTGAACCCGCGTAATGTGCTGGCAGCGAAGTTCTCGGTGCCATTTGCGATAGCGACGCGGATTGCGACGAGGTCGAGCGGGGTGGAGAGTTTTTCGGCGGAGCGGGTGAAAGATCCTGAAATCAAGGCGTTGGCGGCGCGGGTGACGGTGCGCGAGGATGCGGCGATGAGCGCTGCCTTGCCCGAACGGCGACCTGCGCGGGTGACGGCTACACTGGCCGATGGGCGCGTGTTCGGTGCCGCCGTCGAGACGAACCGGGGGGATGAAAGCGATCCCTATGGTGAGGCAGAATTATGGAGAAAATTCAATTCGTTGACGGCGCGTGTTTGGAGCGCGTCGAAATCTGAAGCCGTATGGGAGGCAACGCTCGGTCTGGACGGGGCTGTAACGGTGGCGGAATACCTGGGGCTCCTATGTGAATAATGCTATTTATCAATAGCATAGCGGGCATCCAAGACATCGTATTCCTCTTTGGCCACGAGCCTCTGACGCTCCTCGAACCCGGCCAATCGGTCGATGACGCGGGCGACATCGCCATCGGTATGGAGCGCGGCAAGAACATCGCTCATCGCACGCATGGCAGCCTGAAGTGGCGTATTGGCATAGAGAACAATGGAATAGCCCATGTCTTGAAGTTCGTTTTGCGGAGTCAGCGGTGTCTTGCCACCAACGACCATATTCGCCACCTGCGGCACGCTCAGACGCCGCGTGATCTCGCGCAACTCGTCTGCATCACGGGGAGCCTCCACGAACGTCATGTCAGCGCCCGCCTCGATGAAGGCGGAAGCACGGTCGAGCGCTGCCTCGAAGCCTTCGACGGAACGGGCGTCGGTGCGGGCGATGATGAGGAGATTGTCGTCTTCTCGAGCATCGACGGCGGCGTGGATCTTGCTGATGGCCTCTTCGAGTAGAATGACGGCTTTACCTTCGAAGTGCCCGCATTTTTTGGGGAAAACCTGATCCTCGATTTGCACGGCAGCGGCCCCCGCCCGCTCTATGACGCGCACAGTGCGGTAGGTATTGAGCGCGTTACCGAAGCCGGTATCGATATCCACGATGAGCGGATTGTCGGTGATCTCTGCGATGGCGGCGGTGGTAGCTGCCAGTTCGGTCAGAGTGACGAGGCCGATATCGGGCGCGCCGAGATATGTGTTCGCGATCCCCGCTCCGGTAACGTAAACTGCTTTGAACCCCGCATCGTCAATGATCCGAGCGGTCAGCGCATTGCCCGCACCCGGCACGATGAGCGCCGTGCGCGCCTCGCAGATACGGCGAAATGTGCGTCGTCGTTCGGCCAGTGTCATGTGCAGTTCTCCTTGATCGAAGTGCAGTGCGTGCCACTGTAACGGCATGGGTTTCGCGGGCGAGTCAATGATGGGTTGATACGCAATCCTCTCGCGCAACATGCTGCCTATCGCCGGAGGACAAGACCATGATGGATCTGACGCTGACGGGTGGAACCGTCTGGACGGATGATCACGGGTTCGTGGAAGCGGATCTGATGATCGAGGATGGGCGTGTCGCGGGTCTCGCAGCGGAGGGGGGAGACGAGGCGCGGGAACGTGTGGATGTCACCGGCTTGACGATCATGCCCGGTGTCATCGACGCGCATATCCATCTTGGTCACGGTCGGGATATCTCGCGACCCCGCGTGCCCTCCGATGCGGCGAGCGAGACAGGTGCAGCGGCGCGCGGGGGCGTGACATGCTTCTTATCGTACGTTCTGAGCGCCGAGCCGTATCAGCCTGTCTTCGGTGATCTTTGCAGTATCACAGAACAGGGCGCGCGGATAGATTTCGGGTTCCATTGCGTCATTGCCACAGAAGAGCAATTGCGGGAAGTGCCATGGTTGGTTTCGCAGGGGGCTCCGACGGCGAAGCTGTTCATGAACATTCGCGGCGACGAGGGCGCGCGGTTGGGTCTGCCCGGCACGGATGACGGCTATCTCTTCCGTCTGCTCGAAACCCTGCGCGAGGCGGGAGGGATGTTGTGTCCGCATCCCGAGAATATTGAGATTGCATGGGTCTTGCGCGACCGGGTGATGGCAGAAGACCCCGATGCGACCGGGGCACTGGCGACGTGGAATGCGACGCGACCGCCCTTCGTGGAGGCTGAAGCCTTGTCGCGGGTCGCCTATCTCGCGCGGATCACGGGGACGCCGGTCCATGCGGTGCATACGTCCTCGGCGGAAGCTCTCGCGGCAGCATTGCGCCAGCGGGAGGCGGGGTCGGATGTCTCGATCGAAACCTGCATCCAGTACCTGACCCATGATACGGACAGCGATCTCGGCCCGGTCGGGAAGGTCAATCCGCCCCTGCGCGCACCTGAAGACCGGGAGGCGCTTTGGGAGGCGATCCGCAAGAGGCAGATCGACACGATTGCCACTGACCATATCCACCGCCCCATTGAGTCCAAGGACGGGGGGATATGGAAGGCGCAGCCGGGGTTTCCTGGGCTGGATACATTCCTGCCTGCGCTCATCACGGAGGCGAAGCGTCGGGATGTACTGCTGGAGACATTGGTGCCGCTCGTCACTGCCAATCCGGCGCGACGGATGGGGCTGGCTGCGAAGGGGCGTCTGGTTCCCGGAGCGGATGCCGATATCGCCATCCTCGATCTCAAGGCGCGTAATGTCATGGAGCGGGGGGCTTTAGCTTCGGATTCGGGCTATTCGATCTATGAGGGCGAGACGATGGAAGCGTCGGTCGTGCATACGCTGTCGCGCGGGCGTTTTGTGTTGAGGGACGGGGCGTTGATCGATGATGCCGTTGGTCATGGGCGCTATGTCGCGCGGACGCTGGGGTGATCCGCGCTCAGGGGTTTCTTCGACCCCGGATAGCGTAGAGGCGTCCCTTGCAGGCCTCGTCCCCGGTCATGATGGCTGCATCGCCGGTTGCCTCGGCTCCGATGCCATACGCCTCTTCGATGGCAAAACGGACGGCGAACCAGTCGCGGATGGTGGTCGCCGGGATTGGCATGAACGGACCCTGATTTGGAATTTGTGCGCGGGACTCCTCGTCTTGCCAGAGTGTGCCGTAGAGCGACTCTCTATTGCGGACGCTCGCAATGACGGTCCCTTCGGGGGTCAGCACGCGCGCCACCTCGTCCAGTATCGCCTCGGGGTCTGGCATGTGCTCCAGCACTTGTGGCAGGACCATGCAGTCCACCGAGGCAGTCTGGTGAGGCAATGACGGTCCTCTCATCAGATCGAAACCGGGGAGCGGCGCGTCCGGCATTTCCTGTCGCATTCGCTCGCGGATGAAGGCGATGTTACCCTCAGACAATTCCGCCACGCGCAGATCGGCCTTCGGCAAGCGCTGTCGCAAGGCCACCGTCGAGGTGCCACCCCATGGCATGATCTCGACCACGGTGCCGCCCTGCCCTTTAGGGATGAGCGCGTGTTCGGCTTCCTGCGCTTCACCCTGTCGTCGGGAGACATAGACCTCCGCCAATGGCGATTTTGCCCAGACGGCATATCCACGAAAATCAGCGATCTGGTCCCATGTCCAGCGACGAGGATCCCATTCGGCGAAAGGATTCTCCTCATTGCGGATTGTGAAATACGGATAGGCATCCGCCAGTTTGGCCGGATAGATGCTGGACGCAGGGCGCGAGAAGGTTTCCCACGAAACGATCTCTTCGACCGGCCGGCGAGGAGCTTTCATGGCGGGCGCAGAAGGTTTTGCCCGTCCGATGGCGAGAGCGCCCTGAAGTTCGTAGGTCAGAGGCAGGTCAAGCATCTCGTGCAGTGCCGCGTGGTCGCCGATGCCCGCGTTCCAGATGCAGTCGTAGCCGCGCAGATGAGCGGAGAGCATCATGTGGTAGCAGGCCCCCGCGACCGACTGAACGATAGAGAAATTGCCATGCGTCCAACCCTTCTGGAACGTCAGGTAGACAAGGGCGGAACAGTCTTCGAAGTGATGATTGCCACCTGAAATCTCACGCGCGCGGCGTTTGCGTTCCGGATCGGTGACGACAATGAAGTGCCAGTTCTGATGATTACAGGAAGACGGGGCCTCGATCCCGTCCGCGATGATCTCGGCCAGCATCGCGCGCGGAATATCGACCGCCGCGAAATCGCGACAGGAACGACGGGTGGCCAGCCGGTCAAGGATGCCACGGACCGCCTCGTCCATCGTGGCACTGCTTTTCGTCTGATCCGGCGCTGTCGACATTTCGTTTCCTGCAATCTGCGTTGACAACGCTCAGGGGCACACTCAAGATTGTCAACAGTTCGAAGTCTATTTGCGGAAGCAAAGTCGTAGCCCTTTTGGAGCCGCTTGATCGCTTTCGTTGTTGCGCTCCTTTCTACCATGGGCCACGCTTGCAAGACTGCACGAAACTCTCAGGGAGACAGATATGTTCTCAAGGTTCAAGACCCTCGCCGGAGCCGCCGCTGTGGCAGCAATTACGGCAGCAACATTTGCCGCGACCGCCGCGCAAGCCGACGTAAAGCTGCGTTGGGGACACTACCTTGGCGATTCTGCATTCGTGCAAGCCGAGAAAGATTTCGCGAAGAACGTCACGGAACGGACGGACGGGCGCGTGACCGTCGAGATCACCTTTGCGGGCGGTCTGGGCAAGGGCAATGAAGTCCTTACGCTCGCCGGACGCGGGGCCATCGATATGGCGTCTGTCGTGCCGGGTTATTATTCTGACCAGCTATTGTACTGGCGCGCTTACCAGATTCCATTCGTGTTCGAATCACCACGTCAGGCGATGGAAATCTCTGCCGCTGCTTACAAGGATATCCCTTATTTCGAGCAGGAACTGGACAAGTTCGGTGTGAAGTTCCTGTTTCACCAACCACTCGGCTCCTATTACCTGACCGGACCGGACGAGAACTGCGACACCGTCGAGGGCCTGCAAGGAAAGAAAATCCGCTCTTTCGGTGCTGATATTCCAAAGGCGCATGAAGCCGTCGGGGCCGTACCCGTCAGCGTCGGCGTGGGTGACGTGTACGAGGCGCTGCAACGCGGTTCGCTAGATTACTCGTTCCTTAACCGGGGCAACGTGCTCTCGAACCGCCTCTACGAGCCGGGAAAGTATAGCTGTGGTCCGGTCATGTCGATCACGGGCCACCTGATCGTCATCAACAAACGGGTCTGGGACAAAATCTCCGAGGAAGATCAGGCGATCATGCTCGAAGAAGCCGAAATGGCAGGCAAAGCCTACATCGATAACATCGAGAAGGCCGAGGAAGCCGCTGGCGAGAAGATCGTGGAAGCCGGTGGCATCATCAAGCCTTTCCCCGAGGAAGAACTCGCCAAGTGGAAGGAAGCGGCACCCGATCTGCTCCAGAACTGGGTCGATGACATGACGAAACGCGGCACCGGCGACGAAGCCACCGAGGTTTCCGATTACTGGCGCAAGATTATCGACGCAGACTGATCTCGATGTTCTGAAGACCACAGCCCCGGATATATTCCGGGGCTGTCGCTATTTCTATCAAGCCCCGGAGACGCCTCACCGTGCAGCGCATCGCCTATCTAATCGAGCGTCTGGCGCTTGGCGTTCTGATGATCGGTGGTATCGGCATGATGATGTCGATGTTCCTCGGTGTCGCCGATATCGTTGGCACGCAGGTTCTTAAAATCCCCGTTCCCGGCCCACGCGAACTGACCGAAAGCACCATGGTGCTGATCGTCTTCGGCGCACTGGCCTATGCCCAGATTCGCCGCGCGCATATCAGGGTCGAGATCGCCTATCTTAAGGCAGGCCCCAAGATGCGTGCGGCGATGGACGTCGTCGCGGATATTGCGGCGATTATCTTCTTCAGTCTGCTACTATGGCAGGCATTTCTTGAAGCGCAGTATTCCTTGCAGATCGGTGAAGCCACGGTGGGATTGATCCGCTTTCCGCTCTGGCCCGCGCGCTTCACGCTGGCTGCCGGAACGGCGCTGATGATCCTTCGTCTGCTCGTCGATCTGATGATCGATCTGCAACGGGTCCGTACCGGAGATCCGCTGCCGGAGTTCAACGACGGGAAGATAGCCGACATCGCCGGGAGCGCGCGTGATGCTTGATGCCGGAACGGTCGGGATCATTGTGGCCGCCCTTCTAACCTTCATGCTGGTCATGGGCGTCCATATCGGTGTCGCGCTTGGCCTAAGCGGATTTCTCGGAATCCTGCTGGCGATCAATCCGCAGGCTGCGCTGGCACAGCTGGCCACGGTGCCATTCTCGACCACCAATTCCTTCACTCTCGCGGTCATTCCGCTTTTCGTGTTGATGGGGGCACTCGCTTCGCAAGCTGGATTGACGAGCGATCTCTATCGCGCGGCCTATGCGTGGCTCGGGCGTGTGTCGGGCGGGTTGGCGATGGCGACGACGCTGGCCTCGGCGGCATTTGGCGCGGCCTGTGGTTCGACCATCGTGAACGCCGCCGTGTTTACCCGCATGGCCATGCCGGAAATGACGCGCTTCGGCTATGATAAACGGCTGTCTGCGGGGTGTATCGCAGCATCGGGAACCCTCGCATCACTGATCCCACCGTCAATCCTGATGATCGTCTATGCGGTCATCACCGAGCAATCGGTGGCGCGCCTGCTGGTTGCCGGATTGATACCGGGATTGATGTCGGCGGGCATCTACATGCTCGGCATCTATCTGATCGCAAAGCGGTATCCCCATCTGTGCCCTATCCCCGACGAAACCTTCACCCTGCGCGAGAAAGTTGCCTCGCTGAAAGGGGTGTGGGGGATCGGGGTGTTGTTCATGATGGTCATCGGCGGCATCTATCTTGGGTTCTTCGTGCCGACCTATGCGGGGGCGGTCGGGGCTTTCGGCGCATTCCTGATCGTGGCGTTCAAGCGCAAGCTCGGCTGGAAGATGCTGGTCGATACGTTCAAGGATGCGGGGATCACGACCTCGACCATTTTCCTGATCGTCATCGGGGGGATCATCTTTGCGCGGTTCCTGACCTATACCGGCCTCGTGCGCGATATCTCCGATTGGATGCTGGCGATGGAATTGGCTCCGCTGGTCTATCTGTTGGGGTTTGCGGCGCTTTATCTGGTGCTGGGGATGTTGATCGACCCCATCGCGATCATGGTGATGACCCTGCCACTGATGTTCCCGATCATGACGAGTGTGGGGTACGATCCGATCTGGCTGGGCGTCATCGCGATCAAGCTGGCGGAGATATCCCTGATAACGCCGCCCGTGGGGCTGAACGTCTATGTCGTGCGAAGTGCGTCTCCCGTACCGTTACGGCTGGAGCAGGTGTTCGCTGGGGTGACGCCGTTCCTGCTGATGGACCTGTTCACGCTGACGCTGTTGATCGCGTTTCCGGGGATCGTGCTCCTGCTGCCCAACATGATGGGATGAGCGGTCAGAGACGTGACAGATCCGGGCCATCGGAGGCCAAGAAGGTCGCGATGAGAGCGTCGATTTGATCTTGTGGCACGCAGCGAGATGCGTTGTGACGGAATTTCTCGATCACCCGTGTCGCTTCCACCGGACGATTCGGCGCACCGAGCACGGTGTCGATTTCGCTCTTGAGCCTCCGCCCATCCGTCGTCGTCACCTCGATCCTGGCCGGAAAGCGAGCAGGGAAACCCGATTCTTCCCATACAGAGGATTCGATGCGACGGGCAAGCGTGACGGCAGCCTCACGCGGGGATTCCTCGAAACTCGCCACATCAATGCGGCCATCGGCCATCATCAGGGCGATGCAATAGGCAAGTCCCCATTTAGCGTCATACCCCGATGCTGGAGATTGTCGCCGCGACCATGGTTCCGCAATCAGGGGCGCTTGCTCGACGGGCACATGGACGATCGCTCCGGCGACCTGTTCGGCGGTGAGACCGTCGCCCATTAACCCCTCGACCGCCTCGAGAAAGGGGTGGATGTAATGGCAGCAGGGATAGAGTTTGAAGGCGGCATCGGGCAGGTGCCAGACGGTGCCGAGGTCATCGAGCAACAGGGCGGAGGGGTCGGCTCCGAATACGGCAAGCGGGCCGAAACGGCTTTCGAGGATGCCCGCCGGACCAGTCATTCCCGCCCGAGCCAGTGCCGCTGCCGTCAGGCCTGTGTGAGCGGCCCATCCGGGGTTCAGGGCTTTCACGCTGCTGCCATCTTCAAGAAATGCCAGCAAACCAGACGCCTGCGATCCGGCGATGCCGAGGGCGGAGACAATTTCGCGATGAGTCATGCCGTGCAGGCGAGCCGCTGCCAGTGTCGCGCCGAGTGCCCCGGCAACAGCCGTCACCTGCGCGCCGCGTGCCTGCATGGCTCCGGGGCTGGCAAGGCCGATACGGATCATGGCTTCCCACGCGACGATATAGGCGTCGATCATTGCTGCACCATCCACCCCTGCTTGCTGCGCCGCTGCGAGGGAGGCCGGGAAAGCCACCGCGCTGCCATGGATGACCGAGCCGATATGGGTATCGTCGTATTCGAGGGAGTGGATCAGAGCGCCGTTGAGCATGGCGGCTTCTGCTGCGCTGGCGTTGCCGCCGGTCAGCAGGGTGGCGGGGCCATTCGTGTCGTTTGCGCCCATCCAGCCCTTTTGTTCATCACCTGCCGCCGCTGCGTAGCCGACACCGAGAGCGTCGAGGGCATGAAGGCGGGCGGCTGCGCGGACAGGCTCGGGGATGGGCTCCGAGCGAAGTGCGAACTCGGCGAGGCGCTCGGCCCCGGTCATGGGATGCGGATTTCGTCGATGGCCATCATCCCTGCGCGGCGACCGAGAACCAAGGCCGTGATCAAGCCATTGCCAGAGGCATAGCCCGCTGCCCCTGCTCTGCCGCTGATCCCGACCGCAGCGCCGCCTCCGGCGAAGAGATTGGGGATCGTGCCGCCCTTTATTGAGCGCACCCGTGCATGGTCATCCACCATCAAACCGCCCTGCGTATGGAACAATCCCGGTTTCACGCGCGTGATGGCGTAGGGAGGGGTCAGTGTCGCGCGCGCCTTGCGCCCGTGAGGGTCGTGTTCGGCGCTGGCATAGACTTCAAGTGTTTCCGCAAGCCCCGCGCCGTCGATATCTGCGACCTCCGCGAGAGTCTCCGGAGTATCGGCCCAGCGGATCGCGCCCATGGCGCTCATCTCGGCGTATTCTTCTTCCTGAAGGGCAATGTCGTGGATGCGGGTGTCGTAGACGGCCCACGCGAACTCTCCTTGCGCCATGACTTTTGGCGCGAAACCGGAATAACCGTCATCTTCGGGACCGAAGCGGCGACCGTCCTGCCCTATAAGGATGCCGCCCTTTTCGATGGTCGTCCATGAGAGGAGTTGGCCCTGCGGATAGGCGACAGCGGCATAGCCCTGATAGGCGGCCATATTGCCGAGTGCCGCGCCGAGATCGCGACCCCATTCCACCGCTTCGCCCGTGCTGCCGGGGGCACCGAAATATTCGGCTTGCGCGATTTCGAGGCAAAATTCGGCGACGAGGGCGCGGTTGGCGGCAAAACCGTTCGTGGCGAGCAGGACTTTTCGGGCAGGGATCGGCTCGCCGTTCACGATGGCCCCGGCGACCGCGCCATCCTCGACGATCAAGCTTTCCGCAGCGTTTCCCATGGCCAGCGGGACGTCGCGTTCTGAGACGAAGCGCAGGAGATCATCCACCAAATCCTGCCCCCGGCGGGAGCGTGGGGCGTGCAGGCGTTCGACGGAATGGCCGATATGGCGGTAGGCAGTGATGAGTTCCATGCGTGCGCCCAGATCGTCGATCAGCCATTCGCATAAGGAGCCACATTCGCGGGCGATGAGGGCGGTCAGGGCGTCGGCGTCGTGGGGACCGGCCACCGCGCTCAGGTCCGCGACCAGGCGCTCGGGGCTGTCTTCGATCCCGGCCTCGCGCTGGTATCGCGTACCTGCGCCGGGGATGGAGCCGGTTGAGAGGGCCGAGTTGCCGCCCGGTCGGTCGCGTTTCTCGATGATAGCAACCGTGCCGCCCGCGTCATGGGCGGCGATGGCCCCGGCCAGACCGCAGGCTCCCGCGCCGATGACAAGTAGATCAAGCGGATCGCTCATGGGTCAGTCATCGTGACCGCGAGCGCAGCCCAGCTTTCGGAGAGCGTGGCCGCGTCAAGGTCCATCAACCGCTCCAGCACGGGGGCCATGGCAGGGTATGGCGCGCCGACGATGCCCCGTATCTTGGCGCGGATTTCCTCGGGCGTGAAGGGCAGATCAGGGCCACCACGCGAGCTCATGACTTCCTCAGTCAAGGTCCGCCCGTCTTGAAGCGCCCATGTCACGCGGGTCGGGCGGTCGTTGGGCCATTCAGGGATTGGTTCATAGGGTGCCATCGTCACTTTGTGGCGCAGGGCGGCAACGCGCGGATCGGTAAGCGATGCGGCGGAGAATGCCTCGAAACCGCCACCGCCATGTACCGCTGCCGTCGCCGCGATATGCTGGATTGAAAATTTGCCTGCGATGGTCGTATCCGGGTCAGGATTGTCCATCAGGCGGGCTTTGATATGGGTATCGAGATGGATGCTCTCGATCTCACCTGCATCGGCCTGTTCGCAAAGACGGATCGTCGCCTCGATACCGGCATGGCCGTATTGGCAGCAGGCGAAGACCTTATGGTAGCCATCGGAGATGGCCCATGTTTCGCCGAGGCCATCGCTCAGTTCTCCTGCCTGCGGTTCGGCGACGAAGGCATCTGCATAGACGTCGTGAAGGGCGGTTGGCAAGCCGACGATGCCGAGGCTGGCCCAATCCGTTGCGCGAAGCGCCGTCTGCGCGGCGATCCCCGGCCATACATTGCGGCACAGCGATCCTTTGATCGGATGGGTATATGGTCCCGGCAGCACCATGGTCGCGGCGCTTGAAATCGCGCCGACGGCTTCGGCCACCGGCAAGCGACGCAGGGCCGAGAGCGCTGCTGCACCGCCTACGGCGGCAAGACTGCCATGGGGGTGCAGCACGAGGTTCGGAAACGTGAAAGTCCGCGCGACCCGTGCCGCCGTTTCGTAACCGATAACCAGTGCGCGCAGCACGTCTTGCGCGGAATGGTTTTCCGCTTCCCCTTCGGCGAAGAGCGCGGGCAGGCAATAGATGCCTGCGTGACAGATCACGCGGCGATAGCCTTCATCGAGTTCAGCCCAGTCAGACGCGCAGCCGTTGGCCAGCGCCGCCGAATAGCGGTCAAGCCGCATCCCGCGCCCGTTGAAGACGATGGCCTCGGCCGCACCTGCACTACGGGCCACACCGTCCTGTAGAGCAGACAGTTCCGGCTCATCCCGTGCCGCGACCATCGCGCCGAGATCATCGGAAAGAACGAGGGCCGCGCGCCGTTGGACGGTTTCGGGCAGGTCTGCCCATTCGGTTCGTGTCGTGAAGGTGACGAGGCGCTCCAGCCCTGCTGCGATATCGGCTGCGCTCATGCCCTGCTCTCCAATGCTGAAATCTTCTCAATTACGTCTGCCGAGGGCATCACGTCGGCATATTTACCGTTCATGTCCCATAGATTGACCGCGTGGGAGGTTGGCGCGCGATCATAGACGGCGTCTTCAGGGACGATGACCTTGAAATTGTAGGCAAAGGCATCCGTGACCGAGGATCGGACGCAGCCGGAGGTGGTGCAGCCGGTCACGACCAGTGTATCCGCGCCGAGGTCGACGAGATGGCTGACCAAGGGTGTGCCGAAGAAGGCGCTGGGGTGTTTCTTCGGCAACAGCACGTCGCCTTCGTGGGGGGCGACCTCTGCAACGAACTCATAGCCTTTCGCGTCGATGCCCATGATCGAGGGGATCTTCTGCGCCAGCCGCCCGCCATCGGTCGCGGCGTTCTTGGGGGCGACATGGGGGTAGAGGACAGGGAAGCCTTTTTCGCGGAACAGCGTTAGCAACGGAACGATCTGCGCGACCGCCGCCCATCCCGCATCGCCGCAAGAGGTGGGGTATTCCTCGATGGCTTCCCAATAGGGTTTGGGCGTCGTGCCGATGGTGCGATACTGCACGTCGATGATCAGAAGGGCCGGACGTTGGCCCGTACCTCCCGCGCCGCCGAAGCCCGCTTTCGCGTAGCGGCGTTCCTCTTCTTCGGTGACGATTCCGTCCCAGGCGGCCATGGCGCGTTCTCCCGTTGCAAGGGGAAGTTGACGAGGCGGAGCGGGCACTGTCAAGGTCGGGCGATGGAGATGATTTCGAACCCGCGATACGACTATGTGCCGTTGCCGGACCGCCCGGTTTATAACTGGCCGGGGGGAAAGCGGCTGGCCGTGTGTCTGTGCAACAATATCGAGTGGTTCTCGTATCTGACCGGATTGGGCAGCGATCATACGGCAGCAGGGGCGGCGCAGACCACGCGCAATTATGCGTGGCGTGATTACGGGAACCGGGTGGGGCTGTGGTATCTGTTCGATCTGCTGGATGAATTGGGCGTGGCCGCCTCGCATAACGTCAATGCTGCGTTGTTGGAGGCTGCCCCGCAGGTGGTGGCGCGTATCAAGGCGAGGGGCGATGAAGTGATCGGCCACGGGCGCACGAATTCTGAGCGTCAGGACGGGATGGATGAAGCCGAGGAACGGGCGCTGATTGAGGAGACGACGGAAGCCATCATTCGGCATTTCGGGGAGCCGCCTGCGGGTTGGCTCGGTCCCTATGTCGTGCAGTCGCCGAATACTGCCGATCTGCTGCGCGAGGCGGGGTATACTTACACTCTCGATTGGCCCGCCGACGATCAGCCGTTCTGGATGCGCACGCAAAACGGGCCATTGCTGTCAGTGCCGTATTCCATCGAGTTGAACGATTCCCCCGCCCTCGTCTTTCGCCATCACACCGCGCGGGAGTTCGAAGCGATGATGATCGACCAGTTCGACGAGATGTTGCATCAATCGCAAAAATATCCGCTGGTCTATACGGCGGTGCTGCATCCCTTCGTGATCGGCCAGCCGTTCCGGTTGCGAGCGTTGCGGCGGGCGCTGGATCATATCCTCGAGCGTAGGGATGATATCTGGCTGACGACGCCGGGCGAGATCGCGAGGCATGTGATGACCTTGCCGGAAGGGACGGTGCCATGACCCGCGAGGATCAGATTGTGCTGGTGGAGCGGTATTTCGCTGCTGTGGACGGCGAGACGCTCGACGCGCTGTTGGAGACATTGACGACGGAGTGCGTGTTCACGGTGGAAACGCATGGGGTGCGACTTGTCGGGCATGAGGCGATCGCGGGGATGTTTCGTCGCCTCTGGGCCAGTCACCGGAGGGTTTTGCACCATCGGTTCACCCATGTTCCCGACCCGGACGGGAACCGTATCGCCTCGCGTTTTACGGTGGAGAACAGCGAACATGACGGATCGCTGGTGACGAAATCGAATTGCAATTTCTTCGAGATCGAGGGCGGGCAGTTCTCGGCGGTGGCGGTGTATATGGCAGGGCCGAATACGCTGGATCGGGGATGAAATATATTCAGTCGCGCGGGATGATCCACGGGCACGCGGCGACACGGGCCTCGCGATAGGCAGCGATATCTTCGCCATGAACGCGGGTGAGATCGATATCGTCCCAGCCGTTCATCAGTTTCTGACGGGCCACGGCGTCGATCTCGAACGGGACCGACAGGCCCCCGACTGACAAATTTGCCGCGTCGAGGTCGGCGTGACCTTGTTGCGCGATGGCAAGAGTATCGAGAAGCGCCTGCGCATCGTCCTCAGATATCCGCGCAGGGAGTAGGCCGTTATTCACGGCGTTGCCCGTGAAGATGTCGCCGAAGCTGGGGGCGGCGACCACGCGGAAACCGGCATCCGCGAGAGCATAGACCGCTGCCTCGCGGGATGAGCCGCCGCCGAAGTTGCGGGCGGCGATGAGGATTGACGCTCCCTGTGCTGCGGCAGAGTTCAACGGGAAATCCGGGTCGAGCGTACCATCCTCGTTCCGGCGCAGGTCGTGGAGGAGGAATTGGCCGTATCCCTCTGAGCGGGGTGTGGACATGAAGCGGGCGGGGATGAGTTGGTCGGTATCGATCCCTTCGCGCGGGAGGCCGATCGCGATACCTTCATGGGTGGCCCAACCGCTCATAACCGGCCCTCCAACAACGGGCGCACATCGGTCAATGTGCCGGTGACTGCCGCCGCCGCCGCCATCGCAGGCGACATCAGGTGTGTGCGGGCGCCCGGACCCTGCCGTCCCCGGAAATTACGGTTCGTGGTCGAAGCGCAGCGTTTGCCGGGTTCGACGAGATCGCCGTTCATGCCGACGCACATCGAGCATCCGGCATCGACCCATTCGAGACCCGCATCCGTAAAGATGTGGTGCAGCCCCTCTTGCTCCGCCGCCTGTTTGACGAGGGCCGAACCGGGGGAGACCAATCCGGGCACTCGCGCATGGCGCCCCGAAAGCACGGCGGCAGCGGCGCGGAGGTCTTCGAGACGGGCATTGGTGCAGGAGCCGATAAAGACCTGATCGACAGACGTTCCCTCCAGCGGGCGACCCGGTGACAGGCCCATATAATCGAGCGCCTCGCTGACCTTGCGTGCGCGGGAACCTGTCAGATCGGCGGGATCAGGGATAGTGGCGGTGATGGGGAGCGCATCTTCGGGACTGGTGCCCCATGTGACGATGGGTGCGATGGCGGCGGCGTCGATGGTCTGGGTGCGATCGAACGGCGCATCGTCGTCGGAGCGCAGAGTCGCCCATGTTTCTCGTGCTCGATCGAGCGACTCGCCCTCGGGGGCGAAGGGGCGGCCCGAGATCCAACTGATCGTCGTTTCGTCCGGCGCCACCATCCCAAAGCGTGCACCGCCCTCGATGGAAAGATTGCAGAGCGTCATGCGCCCTTCGACCGACAGACCCCGCACGGCCTCGCCGGTATATTCGACCGCATGACCCCGCGCGCCGTCCGCCCCGAGCATAGCGATCCAGCCCAGCGCCATATCCTTCGCGCCGACACCGGGTCCAAGCCGCCCCTCGAAATTCAGGCGCATGGCCTTAGGTTTCGTCTGCCAGACTGTTTGGGTCGCGAGAACATGCGCCACCTCGGTCGCGCCGATGCCGAAGGCGAGCGCGCCGAGAGCGCCGTGGGTAGAGGTATGGCTATCGCCACAGACGAGCAACAGACCGGGAAGGGTCAGGCCTTGCTCCGGCCCCGTGACATGCACGATGCCTTGTCGGAGGTCGCGCAGGCCGAAACAGCGGATGCCGTGGTGGGCGGCGTTCTCCTCCAATGTCGCGATCATGCGGCGGATATCGTCGGTCGCTCCACCTTCCATTCGGGCACGTGTGGGGGCGTAGTGATCGACAACCGCCGTGGTCAGCGCGGGTTCTGCCACTGCCAACTCACGTTCGGCGATCTTGCGAAAGGCATGGTGCGAGCCTTCGTGCACGAGATGGCGATCCACCCACAGCAACGACGCTCCGTCAGCCCTGCGATGGATTTCGTGGTCGGCCCATAATCGGTCGAGCAAAGTTTGGGGCGCGCATGACATGGCATGAAAGTAGCGCCTGTTCCGGCACACGCAACCGGGATCGACCAACCTGTTTGCGAACGTCCCTGATCATCGCTACCCTTTTCGCATGGACCTCTTCGGCGATGACGGGTCGGGAAGATTTCGGTCCTTCCATCCGGCTTCTATGGAGCGGTTCTCAAGCCCGTTTAACGATGCCGAAGAGCGACCCTTGTTTTTCGGTGCGCGGGGCCTCTATTGCTTTGAAGAGGCCAGTGAGGGGAAAGCCATGCCGATCATCGAAGTGCATCTGATCGAAGGGTATTCCGATACCGAGAAGGCGCGGCTGGGGGTGGCGATCACGGGGGCGGTGGCGTCGGTGGTGCCTGCCCATCCCGATCAGATCACGGTGATGACCCATGACCATCCCCCCGGCAACTACATGCGTGGTGGGACGCAGCGAAACCCAGCTCCGGCGCAGCCCGATCCGGTGGTGCAGGTGCGGGGGTATCTCGATGCGATGGAGGCGCGGGATCTGGGTGCGGCGCGGGTGTATCTGGCGGAGGATTTCTGCATGACCTTTCCGGGGGGCGTTGTGATGCACGATCTTGCGGAATTGGTGGAGTGGTCGAAGACGCGATACCGCAATGTCTCTAAGACTTTCGAGACTATCGACACCGCCACGACGCTGGAGGGGCCGGTGGTCCATTGCTCCGGGACGCTGTCGGGGGAGTGGCTCGATGGGACGTCTTTCGAGGGTATCCGCTTTATCGACCGTTTCGCCTTCGAGGGCGGATTGATCGCGGATCAGCGGGTTTGGAACGACATGGCGGAGGCGCGCGCCCGTGGCTGAGGCTTCATCGAAGATCGACCCTATCACCCTCGCCGTGCTGTCCGGGCGCATGGAGCAGATCGCGGATGAGATGGACGCGACCCTCTTCCGCTCCGCTTTCAATCCCATCATCGCCGAAGCGCATGATGCGTCGCATGGTCTCTATGATGCGGCGACGGGCGATACGCTCGTGCAAGGCAAATCCGGTCTGCCCATTTTCGTCGGTGTGATGGCCTTTGCGGTGAAGGCGGTGATCGAGAAGGCGGCTGCCGACGGCGATCTGGCGGATGGCGACGTCTATATCTTCAACGATGCCCATATCGGCGGAACGCACCTGTCGGATATGCGGCTGGTGCGCCCGTACTTCCGGGATGGAGAGGTGTTCTGTTACCTCGCCTCGGTTGGCCACTGGCATGACGTGGGCGGGGCCGTGCCGGGGAACTACAACCCTTCGGCAACTGAGGTATTTCAGGAAGCCTTCGTGTTGCCGCCCGTCAAGCTGATGGTCGCCGGTGAGATGCGGCAGGATATCGTGGACATCCTGCTCCGCAACAGCCGTATGCCGCTGTCGGCGCAGGGTGATCTGTCGGGGCAGATCAATGCGCTGGACCTCGGGGTCAAGCGGATGGATGCGCTTTTGGACGAATACGGCGGCGGCACGGTGCGCGCGGCCTTTGTGGCGCTTGGCGACCGGGCAGAGGCTTTGGCGCGAGCCGAGATTGCCAGCTTGCCGGACGGAACGTGGACCGCAGAGGACTTCATGGATAATGATGGCATCACCGATGTCGTCCTGCCAATCCGCGTGACACTGACGGTTGAGGGCGAGCGGTTGGCGCTCGATTTCACGGGGTCTGCGCCGGTCTGTGCGGGGCCGATCAACATTGCCCTGCCAACCTCGATTGCGTGTTGCTATGTGGCGATAAAGCATGTGTTTCCGATGTTGCCCGCCAATGCAGGGGTCATGCGCCCCATTGATATCACGATCCCGGAGGCAAGCTTGCTTTCGGCGGAGTTTCCGCGACCCACGGGGGGCTATACCGAAACGATCCTGCGGATGATCGACGTGGTGTTCTCGGCCATGGCTCAGGCGGCACCCGAACGGGTGGTGGCCAATGCTTATGGTACCATCAATGCGCTCTCCATCGCGGGGACGAAGGCGGGCGGGAAACGTTGGGTGATGTTTTCGTTCTATGGCGGGGGGCATGGTGGCTCGGCGGAATCGGACGGGCTGAACCATGGCAATGCGCCGATCTCGACGGCCACGATCCCGCCCGCAGAGATATTGGAAGCGGCCTATCCGGTGATCTTTCGCGAATGGGCGCTGCGCCCGGATAGTGGGGGTGCAGGGCAGCATCGGGGAGGGCTTGGAGCCGTCTACGAGATCGAAGTCCTGGAAGAGAACGGGGCCGAGGCTTTCCTGTTTGGCGAGCGTGGTCGCTTTGCGCCGAAAGGCGTGGCGGGAGGCGACGAGGCGGCGCTGAATGTCTTTTCCTATGAGACGGATGATGGTTGGTCGCATCCGCCCCTTGTCTCGAAGATGGTCGGGATACCGCTGAAACAGGGGCAGCGGGTGCGGCTGGAGACACCCGGCGGCGGAGGGTATGGACCGTCCGACAAGCGAGAGGCGGCGGCGGTCGCGCGGGACGTGGCGCAAGGGCATGTGTCGGAGGACGCGGCCGATGCGGCTTACGGGACCGGCTGGCGGGAGGTTTCTGCGTGAGTGCCTCTGGGAAGATGGTCGGAGTCGATGTGGGCGGCACCTTTACGGATGTGTTCGTGCTGGACGAAGCAGCCGGGACAGCTTCGGTCGCCAAGGTGCCGACGACGCGGCCCGATCAGTCGGGTGGCTTTCTCGACGGCATAGGGCGCGAGGTGGCGGACCTTTCGGACATTGGCACGGTCGTCCATGGCACGACTGCCGGGACCAATGCGCTGCTGGAACGTAAGGGCGCGAAGATCGGGTTGATCACGACGCAAGGCTTCCGCGACGTGCTGGAAATGCGCCGTCGGGATCGGCGCGCGACATGGGGGCTGCGCGGGGATTTCGAGCCGGTCGTTCCGCGCAATCGTCGGATCGAAGTGCCGGAGCGCACTTTGGCCGATGGCACGGTGATGACAGCAGTTGATCTCGATGCCGTGCGGGCGGCGGCACAAGCGTTGCTGGACGAGGGTTGCGCGGCCTGTGCGGTGGTTTTCGTCAACTCCTACGCGAACCCGGCCAATGAGACGGCGGCGGTGGCGGCAATACGGCAGATATGGCCGACGCCGCATGTTTCGGCCTCGACGGAAATTCTGCCCGAAATTCGCGAATTCGAACGGACGTCCACGACCGCGCTGAACGCCTATCTCCAGCCGGAGGTCGCGGGATATCTGGACCGGCTGGAAAGCGCTTTGCGGAAGGGTGGTTTTAGCGGACGTTTTCTGGTGGTACAGTCGAATGGCGGGGTGATGGCGGTGGATACCGCGTGTCGCCTGCCCGTTCGGACGGCGTTGTCGGGGCCTGCGGCGGGGGTGATCGCGGCGGCGTATATCGCGGGCGAGGCAGGATACCCTGATGTCATCACCGGCGATATGGGGGGGACCAGTTTCGATGTGTCGCTGATTGCAGACGGCGAGACGGTGCTGGCTCCGCAGACTTCCATCGATTTTGGCATGGTCGTGCGGACGCCGATGATCGAGATCGCGACCATTGGGGCGGGAGGTGGCTCGATTGCGTGGGTGGACAAGGGCGGATTGCTGAATATCGGGCCGGAGAGCGCGGGATCGGACCCCGGCCCCGTCGCCTATGGTCTGGGGAATGATCGCCCGACCGTCACCGATGCGAATGTGGTACTGGGGCGGATCGACGCCGACCGGCCTATTGGCGGCAAACTGGATCGGCTGGACGTGGAGGCGGCGAAACGGGCTATCGATACGCATGTTGGGCAGCCGCTCGGTCTCGACACGCTGGCGGCGGCGGAGGCTGTGCTGACGGTCGCCAATTCGCGGATGGCCGGGGCGATCAGGCTCGTCTCCATCGAGCGGGGATATAATCCGCGCCGCTTTGCTTTCATGCCGTTCGGTGGCGGGGGTGCGCTCCATGCAGGGGCGATGCTGGCCGAAGTGGGGCTTGCGCGGGCCATCGTGCCGCGTCATCCGGGTGTGACCTCGGCCATGGGCTGCGTCATCGCCGATATGCGGCAGGATTTCGTGCAGACCATCAATGCGCTGGCGGATGACGTGGATACGGAACGGCTCGCCGCGTTGATCGACGGGCATCGGCGGCAGGGGTTCGATTTGCTGGATGCGGCAGGTATCCGCTTTACCGGGCGCGATCTGATCGTGGAGCTGGACATGGCCTATGCGGGGCAGACGCATACGGTGGCGGTGCCGCTGGTCGTGGAGCATGACGAGGCAGGAGTGCGCGCGCCGACGATTGCGGCCATCGCGGAGGCGTTCGATACGGCCTATCGTGCGACCTATGGCACCCTGTTGCCAGGGGGCGTGCGGCGCTTGCTGAACCTGCGGACGGCCACCATCGGGCGCAGGCCGAAATTCGATCTGACGACTTTGGCCCCAACCGGGACGGCTAGCGTGGAAGATTGTCGCCGTACGATCCGGCCCGTTCATTTCTCGGGGGCGTGGTTCGAGACACCGATCTATGATCGGCTGGCGCTGCCAGTCGATGCCGTGATCGACGGCCCCGCCATCCTCGAACAGCCCGACACCACCATCCTGATCGAGCCGCATCTGCGCGGGAGGGTAGATCGGTTCGGCAATGTCCTGATCGACGCGAAGGAGGCCTCTGCATGACCACTCTACCCGAGGGTTTCGCGCCCAACCGTGCCGCCGTTCTGACCATCGATTTGCAGAATGATTTCCTGCACCCGGATGGCGCTTACGGGCGCGCGGGGTTGGGGGTGGCGGAGATCGCTGCCTTGCCCGACCGGATGCGCCCGGTGATCGATGCGCTGCGAGCGGCGGGTGGTACCTATATTTCTGCGCAGTTCACGCTGGTGCCAGGGCCGGAGGGTGAACCGCTGATCGCGCCGCATTTGAAGACCCTGCGGCCCTTCCTCGGTAAAGGCGATTTCGCACCGGGGGATTGGGGGCATGAGCTTGTGGATGATCTCGCTCCCGCAGATTACACAGTCGAGAAGGTGAATTACTCGGCCTTTTTCCAGACGCGCCTTGAGTACATCCTAAACGCGCTGAGGATCGACTGGCTGATCGTCGGTGGCATCGTCACCAACGGCGGAGTGGCGAGCACGGTACGTGACGCGCACCTGCGGAATACCCACACGATCCTGCTGTCCGATGGTTGCGCGGCGTTCAAGACCGAGGTGCATGAGGCGACGCTGCTGTCGCTGGGGTCGGTGTCTCATCAGATGACAACGGACGAGACTGTGGCGGCGCTGGAGGAAGCGGTATGACCTTGCGCGCGTTGATCGATGCCCCCGACATCCTGATGGCCCCCGGCGTGTGCGATGCGCTGACAGCCGCTGCCGCCGAAGCCGCCGGGTTCGGGGCCGTCTACCTATCCGGGGCCGCGGTGTCCTATACCAAGCTGGGGCGGCCCGATATCGGCCTGTCTACGATGTCGGAGATGGCCGAGACGATGGGCCTGATCCGCGACCGCATCGCCGTGCCGGTCATCATCGACGCGGATACCGGCTTCGGGAATGCGCTGAATGCAGAGCGGACGATGCGCGTTTATGAGCGCGCCGGGGCCAATGCGTTGCAGGTGGAGGATCAGACGTATCCGAAACGTTGTGGGCATCTGTCGGACAAGACGCTCATCCCCGCCGCCGAGATGGCGGGCAAGATCGCCGCCATGGCGGATGCGCGGGCAAGCGAGGACACGCTCATCATCGCCCGTACAGATGCCATCGCGGTCGAGGGGTACGATGCCGCTATCGAGCGGGCCGAGCGATATGCCGAGGCGGGGGCCGATGTGCTGTTCATCGAAGCCCCACGCTCGCGGGAGGAACTGGCCGGGGTCGCCACGCACTTTGCGGGCCGTATGCCCTTGCTTGCCAATATGGTGGAGGGCGGCAAGACACCGGCGACCGGGGCCGGTGATCTGGAAAAACTTGGCTATGCGCTCGTCATCTTTCCGGGGGGCATCGTCCGGGCGGTGCTGAAGACGATGGAGGCGTATTATGCGAGTCTCCGTGCTACTGGCTCGAACACTGCGTTTGCAGACCGGATGCATGATTTTCCGGGCCTGAACGAGCGCCTTGGAACCGATGCACTGCTGTCGCGAGGCAAGGCGTTCGGGGGCGAGGGGTGAGCGTCCGCCCTCCCCCATCCGAAGGTTTCGCGTTCACCTGCGATGTGCTGGTGATCGGGGCCGGCGCGGGAGGGTTGGTCGCTGCACTGGCCGCTAGAGAGGGCGGTGAGGACGTCGTGATCGTCGAAGCGGACACCGTGCCGTCAGGCTCCACGGCCCTCTCCGCCGGATTGATCCCCGCGCCGGGCACAGCGGCCCAGAAAGCCGCCGGTATCGAGGACGATGCCACCCGCTTCGCCGCTGATATCATGGCCAAGGCGAAGGGCGAGAACGATCCGGCTCTCGTCGCGGCGTTGGCGGGCGGAGCGGCGGAGGTGATCGACTGGTTGGCCGACCGCTACGCCCTGCCCTTCTCGGTCGTGGAGGATTTCGACTATCCCGGCCACTCACGCCGCCGGATGCACGGGCTGCCGACGCGCTCGGGCCGCGAGTTGATCGACCGCCTGCGCAGCACGGTGGAGGATCGCGAGATCCCGATCATCACCGATTGTCGCGCCGAAACCCTGTTCGCCGACGCGGCTGGCCGCATCCACGGCGTCGAGGCGCATCGCCCTGACGGATCGCGCGAGGTCATCGGCTGCAATCGTCTCATCCTCGCCTGCAACGGTTTCGGTGGAAACAAGGCGATGGTGCGCGAGCATATGCCGACCATCGGCGAAGCGCTATATTTCGGTCATGACGGCAATCGCGGGGATGCCGTGCGTTGGGGCGCGGCACTGGGCGCGGCGACCCGTCATCTGGGCGCTTTTCAGGGCCACGGCAATGTCGCCCATCCTCACGGCATCTTGATCACTTGGGCCACGATCATGGAAGGCGGTATTCAGGTCAATCTGGAAAGCCAACGATTCCATGACGAAAGCCAGGGATATTCCGAAGCCGCCGCCGCCGTCCTCGCTCAACCGGAGGGGGTCGTCTGGGCGATCTACGACGACCGTATCGCCGGGATTGCCAGGCAATTCGCTGATTTTCGGGATGCCGAGGCGCAGGGCGCAGTCTTCACCGCCGACAGCATCGAGTCGCTGGCAACAGCGACCGGCCTGCGCGAGACGATCCTGCGCGAATCGCTGCACCAGATCGACGGCACCTGCCCCTTCGGACGCATCTTCGACCCCGCCAAACGCCTCACCCCACCCTACGCCGCCACCCGCGTTACGGGGGCACTGTTCCACACGCAGGGCGGGCTGGAAGTCGATGATGATGCGCGGGTGTACCGTGAGCAGGGAGAGATGTTTCCGAACCTCTTCGCCGTCGGTGGCGCAGCCTGTGGCGTATCGGGGTCGGGCGATGCGGGGTATCTATCCGGCAACGGCCTGTTAAGTGCCGTCGTGCTGGGCTATCGCGCAGGGCGAGCCGGTCAATCCACCGCTCCCACTCCCCCTGAACGATAACCACATCGAATCGCTGCTTCCCAAGCGGGAATATCCGAAGAAACGTAACACGATACGCTGTTGTCATCCGTTTACGGAAGCGATTAGAGTGCCTGTCGGACTAAAGGACAGGGAACGGATAAAGGCGATCATCGCCTGATCTGCCCTATAGAAAAAGACTCTGGGAGTTACGATGACCGATGTGAACAAGACGATCGAGCGAATGCTCGCCGACAAGAAGGCCAATCGACGCGACTTTATGGTCGGTGCGACGGCTACAGGGATGACGGCGACCTCCGCCTCCGCGCTCTGGACGACCCGTGCCCATGCGATGGAGCCCAAGAAAGGCGGGCATATGCGTGCCGGTCTGAACGACTCGAACACCATCGATTCGCTCGACCCCGCGACCTTCAACGCAACGACGATGATCGCGATCAGCCGCGCCTTCCGCGATAGCCTTGTGGAAGTCGGTCAGGATGACAGCGCCACCCCCGCCCTCGCCGAAAGCTGGGAAGCCTCCGAAGACGCCAAGGAATGGCGCTTCAAACTGCGCAGCGGCGTCGAATTCTCGAACGGCAAGAGCCTGACGACCGAAGACGTGATTGCCTCGATCAACGTGCATCGCGGCGAAGAGTCCAAATCCGGCGCGAAGGGTGTCTTTGCAGGCATCAGTGATGTCACCGAAGACGGCAAGGACGTCGTGGTCGTGAAACTGACGGACGGCAATGCCGACTTCCCGTTCCTGATGACCGACTACCACATGAACATCTTGCCCTCGAAAGACGGCAAAGCCGAGGTTCTGTCGGATGCCGGGACGGGCACCTACAATCTCAAGCATTTCGAACCGGGTATCCGCGCCGAACTCGAACGTAATCCAAACTCATGGCAGTCCGGCGATTTCGGCCATGTCGATAGTTGTGAGATCGTGACGATCCTCGATGACACCGCCCGCGTCAACGCCCTGCTGACCGGTGAAGTCGATGTCATCAACCGCCCGGAAATGAAGACCATCGGTCGCCTGAAGCGCGTGCCGACGATCAACATCATCGACGTTGAATCGAACCTCGCGTTCACCCACCCGATGCGGACCGAAGCCGCGCCCTTCGACAACCTCGACTTCCGGCTGGCCCTGAAACATTCGATCAATCGCGAGGAATTCGTCGAGAAGGTTCTGTTCGGCTATGGCACTGTCGGCAATGACCAGCCGCTCGGCCCGAAGATGGCCAGTTACGATCCGGACCTGACCGTCGATTACGATCTCGACAAGGCAAAATACCACCTGGAGAAATCGGGTGTTGCCGATGCCGCGATAAAGTACCAGTTCGCCGACACCGCTTATAGCGGCGCGGGCGATGCCGCACAGCTCTTCCTAGAAGACTGGAACGAAGTCGGCATCAATGTCGGTCTCCAGAAAGAGCCGAAGGACGGTTACTGGTCCAATATCTGGAACGTGCAGCCCTTCTGCGCCTGCTACTGGGGTCCGCGTCCCATCGAGGACATGATCCTCTCCATCGCCTATATCGGTGGCGCGGAATGGAACGACACCAATATCGACATCAAGCGGGTCAACGAACTGGTCGTCGCAGCCCGCGCCGAACTCGATCAGGCGAAGCGTGTCGAGATGTATCGGGAGGTCCAGATGCTCATCTCCACCGAAGGCGCGACGATCATCCCGGCCTTCGGCAAGGATATCGCGGCGGCCAACAAGAAGGTCGGCATTCCCGCCAAACTCGGCGGTGGCTGGGAAATGGACGGCGGCCACTTCATCAAGCGTTGGTGGATGACCTAAAGTTAAGCCCGATCAAGTTGAGCATCGAATTGCCCCAAACGCTGCACGTCGCGAGTGGGCATTTCGATGCGCTTTATGACTCAATCTGATCGGATTTAACTGTAAGCTCTGATATTTCCTTACGGAAATGATCGCAGATCGAAATGAAAAGCCGCCCGGATCGATCCGGGCGGCTTTTTGCTGTGAAACTCTCTTCCCGTTTATCGAGAGGGACGGATTTTGCTCTACGTTACGCCGGTTTCATAAGCCCCGTTACCGCATCTCGAAAGTCGTCGCGTCAAGGCCGTGGTTCGAGCGGGCGTATTGGGCTATCATGGGAATTGTGACTCCCAGTTCTTGTGCAGCGTGCCAGATCCAGCGGGGATTCGAGAGCATTTCTCGGGCGAGAGCGACGGAGTCGGCCTGTCCGCTCCTGATGATGGTTTCGGCTTGGATCGGGCTTTTGATCTCTCCGACAGCCATGACCGGGATATCGACGGCGTGGCGGATGGCGCTGGCGAAATCGGTCTGATAGCCCGGTCCCCCCTCGATCTTCTGGTCCGTCGACAAACCCCCGCTCGATACGTGGATAAGATCACAGCCGCGTGCCTTCAGGGCGTCGGAGAAGGCGATGGATTGCTCGACATCCCAGCCGCCCTCGACCCAATCGGTCGCGGAGAGTCTGACGGTGACGGGTTTGTCGTCCGGGAACGCTGCCCGCACCGCGTCGAAGACTTCGAGCGGAAAGCGCATCCGCCCCTCGGCATCACCGCCATAGGCATCGTCGCGCCGGTTGGAGAGGGGCGAGAGGAACTGGTGGAGCAGATACCCGTGGGCCGCGTGGACCTCGATCAGCTCCAGCCCGAGCCGTTCGGCCCTCAGGGTTGCAGCGACGAAAGCATCCCGAACCCGTGTAAGGGCAGCGTCGTCCATAACTGTCGGCGTATGCCATGCAGGCGTGAACGGCACTGCCGAGGGGGCCGAGGTCTCCCACGCGCCCTCCGCCGCCGCCAACGACCCGCCGCCATGCCAGGGCACATGCGCGCTGGCTTTGCGGCCCGCATGGCCGAGTTGGATTCCGATCGGGCTGTCGCTCACACTGCGGCAAAAGGCGATTGCTCTCGCGAAAGCGGCTTCGTTCTGATCGGAGTAAAGGCCGGTACAGCCCGGTGAGATGCGCCCGACGGCCTCGACGCCCGTGGCCTCGATGATCAGCATTCCCGGTCCTGCGAGGGCGAGGCTGCCCAGATGCATGACGTGCCAGTCACCGACCGTGCCATCGACCGCCGAATACTGGCACATGGGCGCGACGGCGACGCGGTTGGGCATGGTCATGCCGCGCAGGGCGAGCGGCGAGAAGAGATGGGAGGTCATGGCCGTCCTTCGAATTCACTGCGGGTAACGACAATCTTTGCAACAGCATCATGCCCTGCGCCATAGAAGAGATCGCGTAATGGTCGTGACGTCTGTCGAAAAGACTTGACCAGCACGGTGGTCTGCGGCTGCGTCGGAGGGTCGATCTGGAAGGGATGCGCCATGACCTCGGACACCTCGCTAATCGCGTTTCGAGCCTTGCTGAACGCATTGGCCGATGCCTATGGGGCGGAGGATCGGGCAGGGGCAAGGGAATTGGTGGCCCTGTTGCGGGAAGGAGCCGAGAGCGCGACCCCCGAACCGACTGCACCCTATCGATATGATGCCGCCATCCTCGCCGCTACGGAAGGGGCGAAGCATCCAGCGGCGAAGGCAGCGCGCGAGGCGCATAGCTTGCTGCGCTGGAGTGCGACGGGGATACTGGACGAGCTGATCCCCGAAACCGTATCGGACATGTTCGCCGTCGCCCCGCTGGTCGGGCCGGGGGCCGTGATCGAGAGCGAACGGGTCCGCGCGGGACTGTTCATGCAGCTATCGGAATCGTTCTACCCGGCTCATGCTCATTCGGCGGAGGAAACCTATATAATGCTTGCCGGGGAGGCGGATTGGCAACTCGACCTCGGCGACTGGCATCGCCACGGCCCCGGGGCGATTATCCATCACCCGTCCGAGGCTCCTCATGCGACCCGGACGGACGCTATGCCCATCCTCGCGGCGTGGCGATGGAGCGGGGATATCCGGTCGGAGACGTATCGGATGGTGGAATAGCGTCAGACAAAAAAATGGGCGATCCCGGAGGATCGCCCTGAAAGTCGAGAGACAGGTAAACACGGAAAACAGGCCTGCACCCTCCGTGCCAAGTGTTAGCGAAGCCTTAACCGTGAAGGTTCTGGTCCAGCGTTTTCCGCAGTTTATCGACAATCTCGTCGATATGGCTGTGCTCGGCGATGAACTGCGGAGCCACGACCGCGTTGTCGCCGGTGAACTTGATGTGACAACCGTTCCAGAACAGGTCTTTCTGAAGCTGCGTCCCGCGTCGACCCGGCACACCGTCATGGTGGACGTCGACAGCGGCCATGAAGCCGATGCCGCGCAGGTCGCGCACAAGCTCATGGTCCTTGAGGGACCAGATGGCGTCGAGGAAATACTGTTCGTTCTCGGCCACGCGCTCGAACAACCCTTCATCGTCGTAGATCTTCTGGGTCGCCAGACCGGCGGCACAGGCGGCGGGGTGGCCGGAATACGTGTAGCCATGGAAGAACTCGATGGCGTTTTCGGGCTGGGTGCCAGTGACAGTTTCGTAGATTTCGTCGGTCGCCGCCACGCCGCCCATGGGGATTGCGCCATTAGTGAGGGCTTTGGCCATGGTGATGATGTCAGGGACGACGTTGAATTTGTGGGTCGCGAAGGGGCTGCCGAGGCGGCCGAAACCGGTGATGACTTCATCGAAGACCAGCAGGATACCATGCTCGTCGCAGATTTCGCGCAGGCGTTCGAGATAGCCTTTCGGCGGAACGAGGGTGCCGGTTGACCCCGCGACCGGCTCGACGAAGACGGCGGCGATAGTGGAGCCGCCATAGGTCTCGCAATGGCGCTGGAGGTCGTCAGCTAATTCGCGACCATGCTCTGGCTGACCCTGCACGAACATTTCATCGCCTGTCCACGTATGGCGCATGGTCACGACATTGGGCATGACGTGCGGGAAGGTCTCGCGGTTTTTGACCATTCCGGCGAGAGAGACGCCGCCGATATTGACACCGTGGTAGGCGCGCTCGCGGCTGACATAGCGGACGCGGTGGCTCTCGCCCTTGGCGCGGTGATAGGCCATGACCATCTTGAGGGCTGTGTCGATGGCCTCGGAGCCGGAATTGACGAAGAAGACGTGGTTGAACGTCTCGGGCAGGCGGCGGGCGACGACTTCCGCGAGGGCGAAGGAGGTCGGCTGGCCGGTCTGGAAGGGCGAGCAATAGTCGTTCTGCATCATCTGCGCATGGACCGCATCGGCGATCTCGCGGCGACCATGCCCGGCAGGAACGCAGAAGAGGCCGGAGGAGCCGTCTATGACCTGTCCGCCCTTATGGTCGGTGAGGTAGACGCCCTCGCTCTGCACGACGAGACGGGGGGAAAGCTTGAAGTCCCGGTTGCCGGAGAACGGCATCCACTGGGCTTCGAGGGAGTTGGCTTCGGGGAGTGCTGCACCGTCCATCGTCTCGATCCTTCCGCTGGGGGCCGTGCGGGTGCCTGTGGGGGCGGCAAGGCCGGGGTTCATTCAATTGGAGGAGGATAGCCTATATTAGGACAGATAGTTAGGTCCAGTTGGAGTGTGCGGTGGGACCAGTTGGAAAAATATTGTTGAGCTGCACAGCTGAACTGGCAATGGAAAGGTAGTTTTCATGCCTTTCCTTACTCCACGAAAATGCCTGCATTTCAGAGCCGACAAAGCCCCCGCTGGAACTGCCTTCTTTGCATCTAATGTCCAGTTTAAGCGGGGCAGAGGCGTGTCGGGGAGAGTGGGGGGCGCGTTTAGGTGCGCCAACTCCCTCGCTTCGCTGAATCACCGTGCGGCAGAGGACGGTGTTGTCCTGTTTCAGGGACGGACTCCAGATGAACTGAGCGCCGGGGCGCCAGTCGATCTGGTCGTAGCCGCCTTTGGGGCGCGCAGGCTGTGCATTGACAGGGCGCGGTGGTTTCGGGACAAAGGTATGGGTCCAGTCGGGGCTTGGTGTGAGGCCAGTGGGGATCGACCGTGAAAGACGCGCTGTTTCATCTCGATCAGATCGAAGGCGTCGGGCTTCAGGCGCAGGTGCGGGAGATGTTGGTCTCGGTGATCCTCTCGCGACGGTTGCAGCCGGGGGAGGCGGTGCCGTCGTCGCGCGCCATGGCTGAACAACTGTCGGTTTCGCGGAATACGATTACGCTGGCCTATCAGGCACTCGTTGCGGACGGCTATCTGGAGAGTCGCAATCGGAGCGGGTATTATGTCGGGCAAGATGCGCCCGTCACCGGACATGGCGCACCGGAGCACCCCGCCGCGCCGCATTCGGACCCAGTGGTGACGACTTCGCGACCGGTGGTGGCGAACTGGCACCACCGTTTGCGGCACTCGTTCGCCGTGCTGGACCGGGTCGCCAAGCCGCTGAACTGGCGGGAGTATGCGTATCCATTCGTGTACGGACAGGCGGACCCGGCCCTGTTCAACCACTCCGACTGGCGCGATTGTGCGCGGCAGGCGCTGGGGCTGCGGAATTTCGAGTCGATGGCGGGGGACAAGGGCGAGTCGGACGATCCCCTTCTGGTTGATTACATCCGCGCGCGCACCCTGCCCCGCCGGGGCGTCATGGTGGGGAACGAGCAGGTTCTCGTGACGATGGGGGCGCAGAACGCTTTGTTTCTGCTGGCAGAACTGTTCTGTTCACGGGGGGTGCGGGTGGCCATCGAAGACCCGTGCTATCCCGATATCCGCAATACGCTGCGACGGCTGGATGCGGAGGTGGTGCTGATCCCGGTGGATGATCGCGGTATGGTGGTGGACGACCGGCTGAACGATGTGGACGTGGTCTTCGTGACGCCCAGCCATCAGGCTCCGACTACCGCGACGATGCCACTGGAGCGACGGCGCGCGTTACTGGCTTCGGCGGAAAAGAACGATTTCATCATCATAGAAGACGATTACGACTTTGAGATGGGGTTTCTGCAAAGGCCTGCACCCGCTCTGAAATCCTTGGATAAGTCAGATCGCGTCATCTACGTGGGCAGTTTCTCGAAATCCCTCTTTCCCGGCCTGCGCCTCGGCTATGTCGTCGCTCCCGAAACGGTAATCGCGGAGGCGCGGGCGCTGCGGTTCCTGATGCTGCGGCATCCGCCGGGATATGCGCAGCGGACGGCAGCTTATTTCCTCGCGCTCGGGCACCACGATGCGCTCATCAAGCGTCTGCGCAATGCCTTCGCCCAACGGCGTGAGGCGATGGAAGCGGCGCTCGGCTCCGCCGGTTTCGGGGAGGCCCGCGCACCGCAATTTGGGGGGGCGAGTTTCTGGACGGAGGCCCCGGAAGGTGTCGATACCGCGCTGCTCGCAGATCGCCTGCGCGAGCGGGATGTCATCATCGAACCGGGTGCGCCGTTCTTTGCAGGCGGGCGATCATCGCGGCACATGCGACTGGGTTATTCTTCCATCAATAGCGAGAAGATAGCGACCGGCATTAACATCATCGCGCAGGAAATAGAGCGATTCAGTTAGGTGCGCCTTTTTTTCGTCGTACTCTGTCTCAGGATGCAACACACTATCCGTCTTCATCTTAAGGAGTACCGTGATGGCCGCGTTTCAGACCTTGAAATATTCCCATCGCATCGCATTGCTTGGCGGCGTCAGTCTTATCGCTCTGGCTGCCTGTTCGAGCAAAGCCGCCGATCCGGCGAAGACCTATGAACCCGCTGTACAAACTCCACCACCCGCCGTTGCGGAGGGCAGTGTTTCCCAAGAATATAAGCCTGTTGATGGCAATACCATCACCACGGCAGCAATCGGCGAAGAAGATGGGAGCAACTACCTGTCGCAGCCGGGGTCTGTGACGACGCTCGCCGTCGGCGAAGAGGACGGCTCCGGGCCGATCCCTGTCGAGCCGGATGGCGGCATCGGGGACGGCGCGGGATCGCCATCCTATGCAACGACGCTCGCAGTCGGCGAGGAAGACGGATCGGGACCAATACCCGTCGAGCCGGATAACGGCATCGGGGACGGCGCAGCACCACCGCCCTTCGCGACGACATTTGCCGTCGGTGAAGAAGACGGGCAATACGCCACGCCTGTCGATACCGGCATGGCGACAACACTGGCCATCGGCGAAGAGGATGGTTCCATGCCGATGCCCGTCGAACCTGATGGCAGCATCGGTGATGGCGCTGGGCCGATACCCGGTACAGCAACCACGCTGGCGTTGGGCGAGGAAGACGGCGGTTACATTGCGCCAAATGATCCGGGAATCGTGACTACTCTCGCCATCGGCGAAGAGGACGGTTCGATGCCGATGCCGGTCGAACCTGATGGCGGAATCGGCGATGGCGCTGGGCCGATACCCGACGGCACCGCGACAACGCTGGCAGTCGGTGAGGAGGATGGCGGCTATACCGCACCAACCGATCCGGGAATCGTGACCACTCTCGCCATCGGCGAAGAGGACGGTTCGATGCCGATGCCCGTCGAACCTGATGGCGGAATTGGCGATGGCGCAGGGCCGATACCGGGTTTGGATGACAGCGGGGTAATGCCCTATCAACCTCCTGCAACCGACGTCACGACCCTTGCGGTCGGTGAAGAAGGTTAAGGCTTCTTCAAATACTTGATAGCGATCTCTGCCATCCGTTCCGAACCGAGAACGGGTGGCAGAAGCGTCAGGAACTCCCCTTCGGCGTCCAGCAGGTAGACGAAACTGCCATGGGCGTAGAGAGGGCCTTCGATATCTTCTCCGATCTGTTCGCTCTCGACGCGATACGCCTTGCGCGCCGATGCAAGGGCCTCCTCATCGCCGGTCAGGGCAAGAAGGCGGGGATGGATTCGCGGCGCAGCCTTGCGGAGCGATGTCGGCGTGTCGCGTACTGGATCAACAGTGACGAGGACGGGGCGAACCTCCATCCCCTGCTCATCGAGCAAGTCGACCGTTTCGGCCATGCGCGGCAACGCGACGGTGCAGATCGCCTGACACTCCGCATAGCCGAAGAAGACGAGCGACGGACTGCCGACGAGAGCAGCCTCGGTGCGCGTCTCTCCGAATTGATCAACCAGCGTGAAGGGGCCGCCCAGATCGAACGGCAGCGGCGTTTCCGCTTGCGCAGGCATCGCGGCGAGAGCCACTACGAGCGCGAGAGTGCGCATCAATACCAGTCCTTGATGAACGCCTTATCCTTCTCAAGCCCGAGGCCAAGGAAACCATCCTTCTCGATCTCCTCCACGATGCGCGGATCGCGGCGGAACCATGGGCCTTTGCCCTTCGCTTCGGGGAATTTCTTCGCCCATTCCTTCGTCCAACGATTGGCGCGACTCCATTCGCCATCAACCTCACGAATGCGCTGAATTTGATAGACTTTAGCAGTGCCTGCCGTGATTTCCTCACCACCGGTCAGAAGGCCATCGACCTCTACCATCTTGCCGCAATAGGGCTGTAAATCGGTCGCCGCGCCGGTAAAGAGCGGCTGGCCGTTCTTGGTGGGAAAGACGAGGGCTTCATCGGCCTCACGGATCAGGCCAAGCTGACGTCTGCCCTCGCCACAATTGTCCGGGCAATCACCGGTCAACTCGCAGAGGACATCGACGACCTTTGCGGTGAAACGGGCTTTTTCCTGCGCCGTGAGATTCCAGCTCTTGGCCTCGGAACCGTCGGCGAACGCGCCTTCTTCTGCATGAACCGGAAGCGCAGCAAAGCATGCTATTGCGATGATTTTCCTGAACATCATCCTTCCTCCAGAACTTTATCGACCACACTGTCAGGGATCACATTGCCGGGGATGACGCCGAAATCTTCATGCGTTTCATTGGGGATGCCGTCATTCGAGACGACCTTGGAGACGACAAGATAATTGATGCCATCGCGTTCGTAATGCATCCCCTCAGCCTCGATGGTGTCGTTGGTCAGGGTCAGGAACGTCTCGCCACCATTGGATGCATCATCCTCGGGGAGCTTGAGGACCATGTAGACCTCTCCGTCTTCGCCGAGCAGGCCGACCGGGATGCCCCCCGCCGCACACCACATGGCGCAGGTATGGTGGGCACTGCCGACCACCGCTTCGGGACCGCCCATCACACCGGAGAAGTAACACCAGGTATCGATCAACTCCCCCTTGATCTCGATGCGCTTTCCTTCTGCGGCGTAGGCCGGTAGTGCAGCCATGGCCGCAAGGGCGATGGATGCGAGAATGGATCTGCTCATGGCGAAACTCCTCTTCTTTCGGCACCCACCGTCGCGCGGGTGGGGCGACTTGTCACATCACGATTTTGTACAGGGTTGTAGAGACGCGGGATGAGCAGGGATTTCGATGTCATCGTGATCGGGGCGGGAGCCGCCGGAATGATGTGCGCCGCCTTTGCGGGGCAACGGGGACGGCGCGTCTTGTTGCTGGACCATGCGGACAAGGCGGGGAAGAAAATCCTGATCTCCGGGGGCGGGCGCTGCAACTTCACGAACCTATATTGCGAGCCGGATAACTTTCTTAGCCAGAACAAGCATTTCTGCAAATCGGCTCTGGCGCGGTATACCCAATACGACTTCATCGAGATGGTCGATCGGCACGGGATCGCCTGGCACGAGAAGACGCTGGGACAGTTGTTCTGTGATGGATCGGCGCGGGAGATCGTGGCGATGCTGCTGGCGGAATGTAAGGTCGGCGGGGTGGATATGCGGCTCGGCTGCTCTGTCGCGGATATCTCGAAGGCGGACGGGTTTCGGGTGGAGACGGATAAGGGCGTCTTTACCGGGACATCGCTGGTGTTGGCGACGGGCAGCCTGTCGATCCCCAAGATGGGGGCCACGGGGTTCGCCCATCGCATTGCGAAGCGCTTCGGGCTGGGCCTGACGGATATCCGCCCTGCCCTCGTGCCGCTGACCTTCGGGGCGGAGGCGTTGGAGATGATGCGGCCCCTGAGCGGAGTATCGCTGGAGTGTTCTGCCACCTGCGGAGATGCGGCATTTCGCGAGGGCATGTTACTGACCCATAGGGGATTATCCGGCCCGGCCATTTTGCAGGTGTCGTCCTATTGGCGCGAGGGAGAGGCGATCACGCTCGATATCGCGCCGGAACATGATGCGGCGGAACGGTTGGTAGCGGCCAAGCGGGAGCGGGGACGGTGCGAGCCGAAGACGGCGCTGGGGGAGATTTTGCCGGGGCGTCTTGCCGGAGCCTTTGCGGCGGAATTGCCCGCGAAACGCATGGCCGACTTGCCGGACAAGGCGCTGAGGGAGCTTGGCGAGCGGCTGAATGGCTGGGTACTGCATCCGTCCGGGACGGAAGGGTATGCGAAGGCGGAGGTGACGCTGGGGGGAATCGATACGGATGGCCTGCATGCGAAGACGATGGAGGCCAAGACCGTGCCGGGGCTTTATGCAATCGGTGAAGCGGTGGATGTAACGGGTTGGCTAGGCGGGTATAACTTCCAGTGGGCGTGGTCGAGCGGATGGGTAGCGGGGATGAACGCATGAAACTCTATATCGATGCGGATGCCTGCCCGGTAAAGGCGGAGTGCCTGCGGGTGGCGGAGCGGCACGGGGCGGAGGTATTCGTCGTCTCTAATGGCGGCATCCGCCCGAACCCGCATCCACTGGTGCATACCGTCGTGGTGCCGGACGGGCCGGATGTGGCCGATATGTGGATCGCTGACCGGATCGGGCCGGGGGATATCTGCGTGACGGGGGATATTCCGCTGGCGGCGAAATGTCTGGAGGCCGGGGGACGGGCGCTGCGCCATGACGGCGATATCTTCACGCTGGCCAATATCGGGAACCAGCTTGCGACCCGTGACCTGATGGCGGATTTGCGCGCCGCGAACCCGCTCTCGCAGGGCGGCGGGGGCGGGAAACCGTTCAGCAACGCGGATCGCTCGCGGTTTCTGGACCGGCTGGAAACGACGATGCGGGATGCGAAGAAGGAAGCGGGATAAACACTTGGATTTGCAGCGACTTGCGCAAGCGGCGTGAGGCCCCGCCGCTGCGTGGGGCCATCAAGGTCCGGGGGGGCAGGACTTTTTCAAGTGTGGAACTCAGCCGCGCGTATAGGGGTCTGTCAGGCGGCGATGTTCGTCGAGGGCGAAGCGGTCGGTCATGCCTGCGATGTAGTCGGCGACGAGACGCGCCCTGCCGGAATGGTCGAGAGTGGCCGCTTCCGCTCCCCAATCCTGAGGCAGGAGGTTCGGCTCACTGAGGAGCAGCGGGAACATCTCCGCAATGACGGTTCTGGCTTTGACCGTCATACGATTGACTCGGAAATGGCGGTACATGCGGGCGAAGAGGAAGGCACGGATGCCGTTGATGCCTGCCGTCATAGTGTCGGAGAATCCGGCGAGAGGCGAGGAATGATGGCGAACCGCTTCCGCGCTGTTGGGGGCGGCGCGTTCGATACGCGCGATGGTTTCCGTCATCAGGTCTTCGACCATCTGAGAGAAAAGGCGACGAAGGGCTTCGTGCTTGCGTCGTCCGCGCGCAAGACCCGGATGCGCAGCATCGACTTGCGCGACAAGCGGGCCGATCAAGGGCAAGTCGCGCAGCTCGTCGAGGGTAAAGAAATCGGCCTGTAGCCCGTCGTCAAGGTCATGGACGTTATAGGCGATATCATCGGCCAACGCGGCGATCTGCGCCTCCAGACTGGCATGGGTATGGAGTTCGAGATCGGTTTCACCCGCCACCTCGCGAATGGCGAAAGGCAGGTCTTGGAGGTTCGTTCCAGGGACGACGAGCGGACCGTTGTGCTTGACCAGTCCCTCCAATGTTTCCCATGTCAGGTTCAGGCCGTCGAATCCCGCATAGCGGCGCTCCAACCGGGTAACGACACGCAAAGCCTGCGCATTGTGATCGAAGCCGTCGAAAGCTTGCATTGCTTCATCGAGCGCGTCCTCTCCCGCATGGCCGAAGGGCGTATGGCCAAGATCATGGGCGAGCGCTACCGCTTCAGCGAGGTCTTCGTTCAGCCGCAGCGAGCGAGCAGCGGAGCGGGCGATCTGTGCCACTTCCAACGAATGAGTAAGGCGCGTGCGGTAGTAGTCGCCCTCATGGGCGACGAAAACCTGCGTCTTGTGCATCAGCTTGCGGAAGGCGGCGGAATGGAGAATCCGGTCACGGTCACGCTGATGCGGCGAGCGGTGAGCGCTCTCTTCTTCCGGTATTTCCCGCCCGCGACTACAGGTCGGGCAGACGGCATAGGGATGCAGACGGTCGGTCTCGATCATGTCAGTCCTTGCGCTTCGGCCATGACTTCATAGATCATAGGGTGTGGCAGATTTTGCGCGGGAGCGAAACATGGACGGTGCAGCAACGATTTCGGGCGGGATCGGCGTGAGTGACGCCGCTTTCGCAAGGCTCGCGACGATCCTAGATGGCGATGCGACCAGCAAGCTGCTGCGCGTCGCGGTACTGGGGGGCGGGTGCTCTGGCTTTCAGTATACGTTCGATCTGGACGAGACAATCGCAGAGGACGATATTGTGATCGAGAAGGATGGCGTGCGCGTGGCGGTGGATGCCGTATCACAGCCCTTCCTCGACGGAGCGGTCATCGATTTCAAGGACGAATTGATCGGCGCGCATTTCGCCGTGGCGAACCCGAATGCGACGAGTTCCTGCGGGTGTGGAACCAGCTTTTCAATATAATTTGCCAGCATACAGCCTATTACGCTAAAGCACATTGCTCATGATCGTCATGCACGGTAAGCGCGTTCTGGTTTTGTATGGAAAAGGTAATGTTTACACGCCTCTCTGCATCGCTCTGCATCCTTGTCGCCACGCTTTTTTCCGGACAAGCACACGCTGAGAGCGAGGCACCAAGCATCGTCGACAGCATCATTCTCGGCGCTTTTGCCCATGAAGTTTGGAACAGCGATGAGAGTGGAGTCGACGGTAATCTTGAGTTGCGCTTGCGACCATTCTTCGGACACGATTGGTCTGTCGATATCCTTCCTACGGTCGGGGCGACCGTGAATTTCAGTGGCGATACGAATACAGTCTATGCCGGTGCAACCGCGCGATACAGATTTACTGAAGCCTTGTTCTTTGAGGGCTTCTTCGGTTTTACGGTCCATGATGCCAATACGCCCGTGGATGCCAATGGCCTCGATCTCGGCTGTAAGCTGCTATTTCGCGAAGGCGCCGGGCTGGGATATCAGCGCGGCAAGCACTCCCTTGGGGTCTATGTCTCCCATGCGTCTCATGGTGGCATCATCTGCGATGAGGATGAAAACGACGGGATCACGAGCGTCGGTCTGCGCTACGGCTATCATTTCTGAGTGCATGGGTGGCACACCGCCACCGAAATTAGAACAGTCCAAGACAGTTGCTTGCAATTTGTAAATGGAATGCGCTTATTCGCGGACAGGAACGTAATCAACCTATCCAAGGGGAGCGCCCAGACATGAGCAAGCGTGACGATCTAATCGCGAAATACGCCGAAGACCTGAAAACGAAATGCAAGATGAATCCAGATATGGACCTGCTGAAACAGGTTACGATTGCCTGCGGTCCGTCTATCTACAATCGCGACTCCGCAACGGTTTCGAGTGGCAGCACCACCGAACTGGAAACCGTGCGCAATAACTTTGTGATGAAGAAACTCGGCATTACCGACGAAAAGAAGGCCATGGATGGCGTCATGTCCGCGATTGACACCTATGGCAAATCGAACCGCACGAAATATCGCGCGGTCGTCTATTATCTGCTCACCAAGCATTTCGGCAAGGAAAGCGTCTTCAAGAAATAACAGACTGCGCGCGCGCATCATTCGCCCGCGAGATGGCGCTCTCCGCGATGGGCGGCAAGGTCTACCTGACGTTGCCGCTCCCTGAATCTTGCGCGGTCTTCTTCGGTGAATTCACCAATGCAAGCTGGACAGGAAACGCCGTGCTCGTATTCCGATGCACTGAACGATTCCGGTGAGACCGGTCGGCGACAGGCGTGGCAAGTGTCGTAGGTGCCCCGGCGCAAGCCATGGCTGACGGACACTCTCTGATCGAAGACGAAACATTCGCCGGACCAACGGCTTTCGCTCTCGGGAACGTCTTCGAGGTATTTCAGTATGCCGCCCTTGAGGTGAACGACGTCCTCGACACCCTGCCCCACCAGCCAGCTCGTCGCTTTTTCACACCGGATACCGCCGGTGCAGAACATCGCGACGGTCTTGCCCTCGAAACGACCTGCGTTGTACTTCCACCATTCGGGGAAGTCGCGAAAACTTTTCGTGTTTGGGTCGATGGCCCCCTCGAACGTGCCAATCCCGACTTCGTAATCGTTGCGCGTATCGATGAGGACGACGTCTTCCCGATCTGCGAGGTCGTTCCAATCCTGTGGCTCGATATAACGCCCGACACGCGCAGCGGGATCGACATCATCGCGGCCCATGGTCACGATCTCACGCTTGATGCGGACCTTCATGCGGTTGAAAGGCATCGCCTCAGCCTGACTTTCTTTCCATGCCAGATCGGTAAATCCGTTCAGAGCACGCAGATGGGACAGGACATCGAGCACGGCTCGCTTCTCCCCGGCAATTGTGCCATTGACGCCTTCACGTGCAAGTAGCACCGTTCCGCGCACCCGCCGCTTATCGCATACGTCCATGAGCGTCGCACGCCTCTCCTCCAGCGCATCGAGAGACGCGAAATGGTAGAAGGCTGCAACCGTGACAGGGGTTGGTGCGAGAGCGTTCATGCCAAATCCCCTATAGAATGCGATGCTGCGGTGCAATGACGCGCGGCGCTGCATTGGACGTCTCGCCCGGAGCGTGTTAGCACCCGCACCAAATGAATGGGGGCAAAACGATCATGGAAGAGTGCGATTATTACGGTGACAGCGTCTCAACTTTGGGAGAGCGCATCAGCGTTGCGCGCGAACATGCGGGTTTGTCGGAGGATCAATTGGCAGCTCAACTCGCGGTTCAGCGGCAGACCATCGATCACTGGGAAGGCGACGGGTCCGAACCGCGCGCCAACAAACTGGCCATGTTGGCCGGCATCCTCGGAGTGTCCCCAGCTTGGCTTCTTACCGGTGCCGGGGAAGGTATTCCGGCCCCTAGCGCAACCCCCGAAACGATCGATGACTCTTCGCTACGCCTGCGTCTCGCATCGGAGTTGCGCGATGCGGTCAAGGCCCATACCCACGTGCAGCAGCGGATCACACGGATCGCCGATGCCCTCGCCGCAATCGACTGATGGCCATAGAAGAAGATAATACAGTCCTCGACCGCCCGACCCGATTGAAACGTATAAGGATGAGGGCGTGGCGGCGCGGGATGAAGGAAATGGACCTTGTCCTTGGCGGTTTTTTCGATGCGCAGGGTGCTTCCTTGACAGATGATGAACTCGACGCTCTGGAAACTGTGATGAACCGGCAGGATCAACAACTCTTTCTCTGGGTAACAGGGGCGAGCGATGCCCCCGAAGATTCAAGCGATTCAGAGCGCGAGTTAGTCAAATGCGTTGTGGAATTTTGCAACGATATTTAGGTGTAATCGACGAAAACTTTAAGCGGGCTTTTACGTTAGCCATGCATCCTCTGACACAGAAACAAGGTGCCACGAGGATCCGGGTATGACCAATCCAGCCGAACTGCCAGAATCGCAGGCTTCCAATTCCGAGCCAACGACCATGCTGTCCGCCTATATCGATACGCTCTCTTATATCGAACGTCTCCACCGTTTGATTCTCGACGTCATCAAGGACGAGTTCGAACGGCTCAACATCATTGATGTGAACAGCGTGCAGGCGCTGTTGCTCTACAACATCGGAGACAATGAGGTGACGGCGGGTGAGTTGAAGTCGCGTGGCTACTACCAAGGGTCGAACGTCTCGTACAATCTCAAAAAACTGGTCGAGGCCGGCTATATCAGCCACGAGCGTTGCTCCGTCGACCGCCGGGCAGTGCGCATCAGCCTTACCGAGAAGGGCCGGGACATGCGCGTGACCGTTTCCGAACTTTGGGTGCGTCATATCGACAAGATCACCGAGAATTCGTTATTACATTCCGAGGACTTCGATGCGCTGGGCGGCTTCCTGAAGCGGCTTGAGCGTTTCTGGAGCGATCAAATCCGTTATATCTACTGACGCAACGACACCACCAAGCCCGCAGATTCGATGGACTCACGTCGAAACACCTTGCACCTGATGACACGAAACTTGCATAGGTATAGTGCGTTGTAGAGGCGTACTGATTCGAGACTCGAGTTCAACAATCAACACCGGAAGAAAGTTATCAAACTTTGTCCGGGAAATAGGCGAAATCGAACGTGGGGCGTTGAACCGATGGAATTTGTCGCGTACAATTCACCGAAAGCACCCACACTAATGTGGTCATCCCGTCGCGAGCAGAAAATGACGGCTTACAGCGAAGTAGCAACGCTTCAACATGAGGAAACGCGCGTTTCCCTGGGTGACGAGCTTCGCAGTGCGCGGGCAGCGCGCGGGCTGTCGATTGCTGACGTTGAAACCGACCTTCGCATCAAATCCTACTATGTCGAAGCCATCGAATCCGGCGACCTGACGGCTCTGCCGGACAAGGTCTATGTTGATGGATTCGTTCGGAATTATGCCTCGTACCTGCAACTTGATCCAGAAGAGACGCTTGCCCGGTTCGACGCTGAGACCGGCTTCGCGAAAACCACGAAGAAAAGTCGCAAGCAGCAGGGCAAGACGACGAAGACTGTTGCCGCCCGCGATCCGCTGGCCGGATACACACCCCCTCGCCGCACAACCTCTGATACGGGTGGCGGGATCGGGCGGGGGCTGGCTGCGCTTTGGCCGCTCGTCGTGCTTAGTGGGATTGGTTACGCAATTTGGTACGGTGTCATCGCGGCACGGGAAGCGGGGATCATTCCTGACAATCTGAGCGTTATCGGTTCGGCCGAAATCGACCCTCCCGTCTTCTCCGCAAACATCTCGGATGAAGCCATTGGTGCCGGAACGGAAGGCGAAACCATCGAACGCCCCGCTGATCTAAGCTATGCTAAACTCGGAACGCAGCCTTATTGGACACTTCCTGAGTCTCAAAATGATTCAGATGGCCCCGTTTCAACCATCGATATCGCCACCGCCGGACTTTTCTCCTCTCATAAAGGATCACTTGGAGTCAGCGCGATGGTACAGGATGCATCGCCTATCGACATGACCCCTGCTCCTCCCGTCGTGGTCGCAGAAATCGCTGCGGAAACGCGCGCCGCATTATCGCCGGTAAGTCCGATGAGCGAAGACAGCGTCGAGATTGCCGCCGCGGGGGCCGAAGCTTATGGTCGTTCTTTCGCGCTAGTCGCGCTCGAAGAAACGTGGATCGAAGTGAAGGCACCATCTGGAAAGGTCCGATTCTCGGGCATCCTCGCGCCTGGTGAAGCCTTCGATATCCCGGCGGGCGAAGCGCTTGCGCTAAAGGTCGGTAACGCAGGCGGTCTGGTTGCGGAACTTGGCGGCGAGCGGTTCGGACCGTTCGGTAAACGGGGTGCAGTGATGCGCGGGGTTTCGCTTGACCGTCAGGCGCTGACTGAACGCTTTGCGCCCCGTATTGCCGAGACGACAAGCATCCAATAACGACCCCTTCGCCGCAGCACTCGCACTGTCGCTTGAACCTTTGCGTTCAAGGGGGCAATACTGTGGTAGCACAGTGGAGAGGAACCAGCGATGAGCGTTCGCCCATGGCGTGATATAGACCGCCGCAAGAGCCGACAGATCATGGTCGGCACCGTGCCGGTCGGCGGGGATGCGCCGATTGCGGTCCAGACGATGACGAACACGCTGACTTCCGACCCCAAGGCGACCATCGAACAGGTCAATGCCTGTGCGGAAGCCGGAGCGGATATCGTGCGGGTTTCCTGCCCCGATGAGGCGTCGACTGCCGCGCTGGCCGAAATCGTGCGCGAGACGACGGTGCCTATCGTCGCGGATATCCATTTTCACTACAAACGCGCCATCGAGGCCGCCGAGGCGGGGGCCGCATGTCTGCGCATCAATCCGGGCAATATCGGTTCTGCCGAACGGGTGAGCGAAGTGGTGAAGGCTGCGCGCGACCATGGCTGCTCGATGCGGATTGGCGTGAACGGCGGCTCGCTGGAGAAGCATCTGCTCGATAAATACGCCGAGCCATGCCCCGATGCGATGGTCGAAAGCGCGCTGGAACATGCGCGTATCCTCGAAGACAATGATTTCCGTGAATTCAAGATCAGCGTGAAGGCATCCGATGTGTTCATGACGAGCGCGGCCTATATGGCGCTGGCCGATGCGTGCGATTATCCGCTGCATCTGGGCGTGACGGAGGCCGGGGGAGCGGTCAGCGGATCGGTGAAATCGGCCATCGGGATGGGCGGTCTGCTCTGGGCGGGGATCGGCGATACGATCCGGGTGTCGCTGTCCGCTGACCCGGTGGAGGAAGTGAAGATCGGGTTCGAAATCCTGAAATCGCTGAATATTCGCCATCGCGGCGTGACGATCATCTCCTGCCCGTCCTGCGCGCGGCAGGGCTTCGATGTCATCAAGACGGTCGGCATCCTCGAAGAGAAGCTGGCGCATATCCAGACGCCTATGACTCTGTCGATCATCGGCTGTGTCGTGAATGGCCCCGGAGAAGCGCGGGAGACAGATATCGGGTTCACGGGCGGCGGGGCTGGCTCGGGGATGGTTTATCTGGCGGGACTGCAAGACCACAAGATCGAGAACGGCAAGATGGTCGATCATATCGTCGGCCTCGTCGAGCAAAAGGCCGAGGAAATCGCGGCAGAGCGCGCCGCCGAAGACGCCAAGCAGACCGAGGCGGCGTGACGGCCACGGTTCGTTACGCGCGCCCGGAAGATGCGCCCTCGCTTGCCGCTGTCGAATTGCTGACCACACCTGAATTCGCGACCTTTCTGCTGGACGGGCTGTTCGAGGGGCGCTCGGTCGGGGCGGTGCTGTCGACGATCTATGCGCGTGAAGGGACGGATTCCTGGCAATGGTCCTGGGTGGCGGAGGACGGGGATGTCGTCGGAGCCGCAGGGGGATGCCCGACGAGCCTGATCCAGCCTTCGACCGATACCGGCGAGGCCGCGGCGCGGCAGGAATACTATGCACCCGTGAAGGCAGCGATGCCGACGAACAGCTTTCATATCTCGCGGCTCGGCGTGCTGGAACCGTATCGGAGGCGGGGGGTGGCCCGTGCACTGCTGGATGCGATGATGGCCGAGGCGCGCGTGCAGAATGAAACGCGGGTGACTCTGTTCGTGTGGGAAGATAACGCGGAAGGACGCGGGTTTTATGATCGGCT
>CALHLW010000214.1 GCA_938034615.1 uncultured Neomegalonema sp.
GTGCGGGGATGGTGGCGTCGGCCAAAGCGAATACGCGCTCCTTGTTCGGAGGCGGGTATAACCGCATCGGATGTTCGCTCCAAGGCGATCGTTGTACGGAGATGGATGATGCGTGGAAGGGATGCCATAATGCACGATACGGTGCTGTTCTGGCGACGCCTGCCATGACTGCCGCGAAGATGCTTGGGTAGATCGTTTTTGCTCAGAACAATAGGTAGGCTCAGCTCCGATACAATTCCCTTGCTGGCGGCCTGCAACTTTGCGCTATCAGCGCGTTCGGACGTAGTGTTCAGAGAGTTCGGCGCGCCGCAGATCGCGCGCTCCTTGGAACGCCCCTCCATTTGGGGGCAAACTTTCCCGATGCATACCGGCCCGTTTCTGGTGGTTCATTACCGGTGCCGTCCCGACATGCGACCCTTGAACGGCGGCGGTGGCACCGATACGCTCCGGCATCCAATCTGGAAGGCAATCCATGCGTTCGGGCAAATCGGTTCTGCTCATCATCGGTGGCGGGGTAGCAGCGTATAAGGCGTTGCTGCTCATCCGTCTGTTGAAAACCGCCGGTATCGGGGTGCGGGTCGTGCTGACGCGGGCCGGGGCGGAATTCGTGACGCCGCTGTCTATCGGCGCGCTGTCGGGCGAGAAGGTGTTCACCGATCTCTTCGACCTGACCGACGAGGCCGAGATGGGGCATATCCAGCTTTCGCGTGCCGCCGATCTGGTCGTGGTGGCCCCCGCGACTGCTGATCTGATGGCCAAGATGAGCGCGGGTCTGGCGGGTGATCTGGCAACGACCCTGCTGCTGGCGACCGACAAGGATGTGCTGATCGCGCCTGCCATGAACGTGCGGATGTGGGAACACGCCGCGACGCAGGCCAATCTTGCGACCTTGCGGGCGCGGGGCGTGGCGGTGGTCGGGCCGGATGAGGGCGACATGGCCTGCGGCGAGTATGGGCCGGGGCGGATGGCGGAGCCGGAAGCGATCTTCGCGGCTATTCAGGAAAAGTTGGAGGAATCGCGCATTGATCTGCGAGGCCCCGGCGCGGGGGCCGAGGCTGCGGACCTCCGGGGCAAGCGCATCGTCGTGACCTCGGGGCCGACCCATGAACCCATCGACCCCGTGCGTTATATAGCCAACCGCTCGTCGGGAAAGCAGGGGCAGGCGGTGGCCTCGGCGCTGGCGGCGCGGGGGGCGGAGGTGGTGTTGATTTCCGGGCCAGTACGGCTGGATGCGCCGCCGGGGGTCGAACGGCGCGATGTGGAGACGGCGCGGGACATGCTGGAGACGACCCTCGCGGCGCTGCCCGCCGATGCGTTGGTCTGTGCGGCGGCGGTGGCCGATTATCGCGTGGCCGATGCGGCGGATCAGAAGCTCAAGAAAGCGGACGGGGCAGGGCGCTCGCTCAACCTGATCGAAAACCCGGATATCCTCGCTACGGTATCGGCCCTGCCAGAGGGTGAGCGGCCCCGGTTGGTGGTGGGGTTTGCCGCCGAAACCCAGGACGTGATCGCCTATGCCAGCGCCAAACGGGAGCGCAAGCGCTGCGACTGGATCGTCGCGAATGATGTCTCGCAAGGGGTGTTCGGCGGTGACGAGAACCGGGTCACGGTGATCGATGCGGATGGGGCCGAGGACTGGCCGCGTATGGGCAAGGATGCCGTGGCGGTGAAACTGGCCGAGCGGATCGCCAGGGCGCTGACATGACCGTCGTAACACTGCACCGATTGCCCCATGGTACGGGGCTGAACCTGCCGGAGCGGGCGACTGCCGGGGCAGCAGGGGCCGACCTGCGCGCTGCCGCCGAAGCCATGCTGGAACCCGGCGCGCGAGCGCTGGTGCCGACCGGCTTCGCGATTGCCTTGCCCGAAGGATACGAGGCGCAGGTGCGACCCCGCTCCGGGTTGGCCTTGAAACACGGCGTCACGGTGCTGAACGCGCCGGGGACCATCGATGCGGATTACCGGGGCGAGATCGGCGTGATCCTCGTCAATCACGGGGACGCGCCGTTCCGCGTGGCACGCGGCGACCGCATCGCACAACTGGTCGTCGCGCCGGTCACGATGGCGCGCTTCACCGAAGGGCCGCTGCCCGACAGCGCACGGGGAGGGGCTGGTTTCGGCTCGACAGGCACATGACGGGCTTTTCGCGCAAAGCGGTTCTGGCGGTGGAGGCCGTACTCGACGTGGCACTCCACGCCCAACCCGATCCCGTGCAAGCGCGCGAGATCACCAAACGGCAGGGCGTCCCCCAACGGCATCTGGAGCCGGTGATGCAACAGCTTGCGCGCGCAGGAATCCTGCGGGGGGTGCGGGGGCCGAAGGGCGGTTACACGCTGGCCCGCGAGCGACGGCGCATCGCCATCGGCGATATCGTGCGGGCGGTGGCCCCCGAAGACGACGGGTGCGGCTCGACCTCCCCCCTCAACGAAGCCGTCATCGCCCCCTTCTGCGCCGCGCACGAAGACGCCTTCCTTAAGACGCTCGACGGCACCACCATCGAAGACCTCTGGCGCGAGGCCAAGGCGAAAGGCGTCGCGCAGGACGTCGATGATCGACGGGATTTTACAATCTAGGGTGCTGTGGTAAGGATTGATTAACCATAGCGGCGTTGCCTGACCCCCTTACGTTGTATTATTATGCACTCATGACCATTAACGTGATCGCCATGGGCTTGTTCGTTACCCTCGTCGCCGTCATCTGGATGGCGATGGTGCTGTGGGGACTCGTGTCGCCAAGGGCCGAGCTGGAAAGTGAAGCGCCGGTCATGCGTCGGCAGCCCCGACAACAGCGTTCTCCGTCATCGGTTCCGGACCGACGCCGCGATGTGTCGTCGCCGGTCGTCTTTGCGCCGAAACCGCTGGAGCCATCTCATTCCCGAGCCGATAACATCGTCAGCCTCGCCGAATGGCGGGAGGAGAGGGCGCGCAGGACGGGGTGATCGGACGGTCTCTCATTCTGACTTCAGGTGCAGTTCCATGCGCGGCAGCGTCCGTCCCGGTATCGATCCCGACGGTGCGCGCCCGACAGTCTCGAACCCCAGCCGTTTGTAGAACGCCTCCGCGAACGGGTCCGAATCCAGACCCAGCATCCGCAATCCGTTGCCCCGCGCAACACCGTGCAGGACCGCCCAGAGCGCCTTTCCGGCTCCCCGCCCCTGCCAGTCGGGATCGACGAAGAACATATCCACCTCGCCCGTCGCGTTCCTCGTGCCCATCGTCAGACCGGCACAGCCGCATAGAACCCGGCTCTCGGTGTCTTCCGCCACCCAGAAATTCCCCGCCTCCAGCCGGGCGGGCGTCACCATCAACTCGTCCACACACGCGGCCATGAACGCGGCGTCATAACCATTGGACCGCTTCGACCGCACACATAGCGCGGTCAGGGCATCGGCCTCGTCGATACGGGCAAGTCTAATACTCGTTTTCATGGTGGCTATCTATCGTATGCCGGGCGGACGCCAAGTGTTTTCCGCATCGCCCCATTCTTGCCCGCAACTTGCATCACCACGGGATCAAACGAGGGGGAGACGACCGCTGATGATCCGATTTGCAACATACGCGCTGGCTGCATTGCTCACCCTCGCGCCCCAGACCGCGCGAGCCGATGGCGCATTCCTCCACGCCTCGCCGGACCTCACCGTCGCCACTCCCTGCTCGGCCTCCGCAGGCTGTGCCTTCTCCTGGACCCTCGCCTCGCGTATGGGCCATATCCTGCGTTTTGCGGAGGCACGCTATGGTCCCCGCGACCGCAACTGGACGCTGCTCGGCGTCGAGTTCACCAGCCGCCCCGCCCCGCAGGTCTGGTATCCGACCTTTGACGGCATCGGCGATTCCGTGATCGTGCAACTGACCCGCAGCGCCGCCACCGACGAGACCCGTGCGCTGTTCCAACTGTCCCATGAGGTGGTTCATCTGCTCTCCCCCGCTGGCCCCGGCGCGAAAGCGAGCGTGCTGGAGGAGGGGCTGGCGACCTACACTTCCCTCGAATATCTCGACGCCATCGGCAAGGGAGTCGGGCCGGGTTACATCAGTTCGCCTCGCTACGAGGCGGCGTACCGCGCCATTTCCCCCCTCGCTAAACGCCCCGATTTCGAGAGCGGCATCCGAATGCTCCGCACCACGCGCGGGGGCCTGAGCAATATCAGCGCAGGCGATATCCAGCGCGCATGGCCGGGCGTGACAGCACGGCAAGCATCGGTCCTCGCCGCAGATTTCTGAAACGGCCCGGATTCTGCAAGGCACGAGCACAAACCGAAACCCGCCGGAGCAACCCCGATGATCGAGTCCCAGCCCCCCAGCCTCGTCCTCTTCTTCGCCATTCTCTTCGTCGCGCAGGCGGTCCTCTTCCCAATGCTCGCGTCGGAAGCCAACACCCTGACAATCACCGCCGGTATCCGCTGAAGGTTTGCCTCAAAGGCCCCCGCATTCGGCCAGCGGCACTCCCGTCAGCCAGCAATGCCACCCTTCCAGCGCATCGATCAGCGCCACGCCGAGATCGGCCCCGCCCCACGCGAACAGCAGCCAGAACCCGTGGACGACCAGCGCACAGAACGCCGCGCAGACCCCGGCCATCAGGGCGATCACGAAACGCGCCATCGCGGCATTGCCCCTGCTCCCCCCGTCCCGGTGATGCGCCTCCAACTGGCGCGCGCACCAATGGCGCCGCCGTTCGGGCCACGCAAAGACGAAGCTGAACGGCCCCGGTTGTCACGGGTTGCGGGCACACCCTTTCCATGCCGTCATCACCCGCCATTGACAGAACGCCCCCTAACCGGCAATCGCTGGACCCCTGACGAGGCAACCGGCGGACCCCGAGATGAAATACGACCCGACGCTTCCATGGCGCAGCCTGATGGGTGGGGGCTTCAACGATTATGTCGGCCCCGTGATGTTCGCGCAGGTGGGCGAGGGCGATTACCGCTTTGCCCTGCAACTCGAAGACCGGCACATGAACTCCACCGGTGTCGCCCATGGGGGCCTGATGATGACCGTGGCCGATGCGGGCATCGGCACCAGCGCCTTCACCGCCGCTGGAGAGAAGCCGGTCGCGACCATCGATTTCGAATGTGATTTCATCGCCCCCGGCAAGAACGGACAGATGCTCCACGGTCAGGCGAAGGTCGTGCGCAAGGCCCGCGAATTCCTGTTCATGCAGGGCGATCTCTACGCCGATACCCGCCACGTCCTGCGCGCCAGCGGTATCTGGGTCATCCGGGCGGGGGGCGGCAAGGCGTGAAACACCTCCCCAAACTCTTCCGCAAGATCATCCACAAGGGAACGCTCACCCTGATCGGCCCCGATGGCGAGCGGCACGAGGCGGGGGGCGCCGAACCCGGCCCTGACGTAACCATCAAGATCCATGACCCCGCCCTCGACTGGAAAATCTTCGCCAATCCCGAGTTGAAGGCTGCCGAAGCCTTCATGGACGGGGGCCTGACCGTCGAAAGCCCCTCCGAACACGGCAATGGCGCGTGGGAGTTGATGGAACTCTTCTTCCTCAACAAGCGTAATTTCGATCTCAGCCCGAACCAGATATTCTGGCGCGGTCTGGCGCGGGGGGTCCGGCGGTCGGCCCAGAACAACCCGATCAGCCGCGCCCGCGAGAACGTGCGCCTGCACTACGATCTCGGCAACGACCTCTACCGCCGCTTCCTCTGCGACGACCTCCAGTATTCCTGCGCCTATTTCGAGACGGGCAACGAAACGCTCGACGAAGCGCAAACCGCCAAGAAACGCCATATCGCCGCCAAGCTGTGCCTGAAACCGGGCCAGCGCGTTCTCGATATCGGTTGCGGTTGGGGCGGCATGGCCCTCTATCTGGCCCATGTGGAAGACGTGCATGTCACCGGGGTCACGCTGTCCGAAGAACAGCTCGCCGTGGCCAAGGCCCGCGCCGAGGCGCTGGGCGCCACCGACCGCGTGGAGTTCCGGCTACAGGATTACCGCGAGGTTCCCGAAACCTTCGACCGCGTGGTCAGCGTCGGAATGCTGGAGCATGTGGGCATCACCCAACTGACCGCCTACTACCTGAAGGTCCGCGATTTCCTCGGTCCCGGCGGCGTGGCCCTGATCCACTCGATCTCGACCAAGGCCCCCCCCGGCGTCACCTCGCCCTTCCTGCGCAAGTACATCTTTCCCGGCGGCTATGCCCCCTCGCTATCGGAAGCCGCCACATCCTTGGAAAAATCCGGCCTGTGGCTGACCGATTGCGAGATATGGCGCGTCCATTACGCTGAAACCCTGCTCGAATGGCGCAAGCGCTTCGAGGCGGATCGCCCCGCCATCGAAGCGCAATATGACGAGAAATTCGGACGGATGTGGGAATTCTACCTCGCCGTCTGCGAAGGGGCCTTCCGCTACGGGGCCAGCAACGTCTTCCAGATGCAACTCGCCCGCGAGCGCGACGACGCCCCCCTAACCCGCGACTACATCGCGGACGCGAAGGCGGCGTTGAAGGCCAAGGAAGCGGAGTTCATGCCCGCGATTCTGGCTTCGACGGGCAAGGCGTTGGAGACGACTGAATAATCGTTGGCCGAACCGTGTGACGCCGAGAGAAAGGATTGTTCTTCGAGATGGCGACCTTCCTGCCTTCCCTGAATACTCTCAAATCGAAGATGACAGCCGGTGAGACACGCTTTGCCACCAGACTGCACACGAATCTCGATGAAAGTTTTCTGTGCTGGCACGATGTTTCCGTCGGCTCGAAGGACTCGCGCTATACGGATTTCATTGTCCTGAATGCCGATCTGGGACTACTGCTGCTGGAAGTGAAGGATTGGTCGCTCGACAATATCCGTTCCATCGACAGTCATTCGGCATCGGTGCTGAAGAACGGCAAGCCGACGACTTGGGCGAACCCGCTCGAACAGGCGCGGCAATGCACGTATCGGCTGACCGGAAAACTCGAAAGAGACCCCGATCTCGTGGATCACATGGGCCGATACGAAGTGCGCTTGCGCTTCCCCTACGGTTTCGGCGTCGTCTTCCCCAATATCTCCAGCGACGAAGTGATGATGGAAGGATGGAGCGACCTCTTTCCGGCCCACAGGGTCATCTATCGGGACCAGATGACCGAAACCGTGGACAGCGAAGAGTTCCGGTTCAGGATCGAAGAGATTTTCGACGTCAAATTCAAGCGGTCCCTGACCGAGAAGATGATCGACCGGGTGCGCTGGCACATTTTCCCGGAAATCAGGATCGCGGATACCCAAGACCTCTTCAAAGAAGATATCGGCATCGAAACGATCCCTAACGATGCAGCGAAGATCAACCAGTTCGATATCCAGCAGGAAAAACTGGCCCGTCAGATCGGCGATGGTCATCGCGTCATCCGTGGTGTCGCAGGCTCCGGCAAGACGCAGATCATCGCCTATCGCTGCCAGTATTTCGCGCAAGCCGCGAGCAAGCCGGTTCTGGTCCTCTATTATAACATCGCGGCAAAGGCGATGTTGCGGAATGCCCTCAAGGCCCGTGGCGTTTTGGACAAGGTGCATGTCATGCACTTCCACCAATGGTGCGCCGATCAGCTTCGCCGTTCCGGCATATCCTTCGGGCGCGAGGATATGATTCAGGTGTTTGCCAAAGCGGTGTCCGAACGCAGGATTTCGACCGCTCAGTACAGCACCGTCATGGTGGACGAGGGCAAGGATTTCGAAAAGGAATGGATCGAGATCATCGCGGACTTTTGCGAGGACGAAAGACTGCCGCTGCTGTTCGTCTATGACGATGCCCAATCGATCTACGAAAAGCGCACGGGGCTGGGGTTTTCACTGGCGAGCGCCGGGGTGATGGCCCGTGGCAGAACGACAGTGCTGAAGACCAATTATCGCTCCCCCGAATTCGTGCGCGACCTGTCGAGTCGGTTCCTCCGGGAGGTTCTGGCCCGCACGAAGGATATGAAAGACCTCGAAGAAGAATGGCTCGACTCCATCGGTATAGGCGTCCTCGGCACGCCCGCTCATCTCGTCGTTTGTGACGGCGTCCGTGAGGAGGCCGTCAAGATCGCTCGCTGGCTGTTTAACCTGCACCGCCTAGAAGGCGTCCCATGGAGCGATATCTGCGTCATCGTTCGAACGAAGTTCGAGGCGGAAAGGCTCGCTTCCCTGCTCGGTCAACAGGGCATCCCCGTCTATGACGTGTCCGAAAGCAAGTCATCGAAGGAGAACTTTGACCTTTCGGATGCGTCGGTAAAGATCACGACAGTGCATAGCAGCAAGGGTCTGGAATTTCCCAACGTACTCGTGTCGGGAATCTGCGATTTCGCGAGCAGTGGCGACCGCGAGACCGAAGATGCACGCCTGCTCTACGTCGCCATGACCCGATCCAAAGGCCGTTTGGTACTCACGGCACGGATGCAGACGCCGTTGGTCGCCAGAATTCAGGCTCTGATCGAAGAGTCGAACGAGGCACTCGGGAAGATAGAGGGGCAGCCTTAGTTGCAGACCGTTTTTTAATACCGCTACTCCGGGCGCAAACCCGGAGCAGCGGGTCGGGCGCGACTACGCCCCAACCCGCCGGTTCACCAGATCGTTGTAATCCTGCGCCAGGCCCTTCACGAAATCGCCGACCTCATAGGTATGCTCGGCAATCTCGGCCACGGGCGTCACTTCGGCGGCGGTACCGCACAGGAAGCACTGCTCGA